>NZ_JBYFBZ010000002.1:0-453788 GCF_057652215.1 Soonwooa sp. T0.1_25
GGTTTTAAACCAACTTATGCTTATTTTTGAAGAAAGGCTCAGATTATAAAATCCAAGACCTAACTTTTTAACTTACAAACTTAACGGAATAGTGTCAGACTTGCTTTTGAGAAACAAGTCTATTACTGTAAATCCATCACTTGTTTTTCTATATAGCAAAGATATTGCTATGTCTAATTGCAACCTATTCTTAAAGTGATCTTGTCTTTTGAAACTACCACAAACACTATATTCTAAATCATAAGTTTTCCATATTATTAATTTTTTTTAACTTTTTCATTTAAGAAATCGTGACAACGTGAGAAACCATTTAACTGTTTAAAGATTTTAATGAATATTACACTAATTCAAATTTATCTATAACTGAAGTTTTATACTAAACCAATACTCGTGCCTTATCTATATTTCATCGGTAAAAATCTGCGTTCTATCGGTAAAGATTTTAATTAACGTTTGACGGTTTTAGTTTTGACAAAAAATAAACATTATGTCATTACTAACACCACTTCTTTGGATTGCAATTATGCTTCCTTTCATTATTTTAGCAATTGTAAAAACTAACAAACCGAACTTAAAATATCTGCTCTATTTTCTTTTGTATTTTTTGGTCGATTGCAGTATACAAGGTTTAGCAAAAGATTATTTTCACTTCAAATCATTAGAATTAAATTTTGCTTGGGGAGGGAAAATTTTAAGTTTATTACTTTCGTTAGGAATTATATTTTCTTTAAACATGCAAAACCGCGAAGCTGTTGGATTCACTTTTAAAACCAATTCTAAAAAACAAGTAAAAGTCGGTGTTTTTGTGTTTCTAGGATTTTTGTTATTTGATTTTATCTTCAAAATGATTTTGTTCCCTAAAGGAGGAACTTTCGATTTAGAAACTTTTTTATTCCAAGCAACATTGCCAGGTTTAACGGAAGAAATTGCATTTCGTGGAATTGGATTTTGGCTTTTAGATAAAGCTTTTCCTACAAAATGGAATTACAAAGGAATCCAATTCGGTTGGGGATTTATCATCATCACAATACTTTTTGGCGTTGGTCATGGTGTCATTTTAACGACAGATTATCAAGTGAAATTTGATTTTGTAACCATTATTTATCTCATTTTAATCTCCTCATTTAGCGTTGGTGTGCTCAGAAAATTCAGTGGAAATCTCATTTTTCCAATTATTGGGCACAATTGTATTAATCTCATGAATGCTCTTATAAGAATTTTGTAATATTTTTACCATCAAAAACTTTATTGAAAGCTTCCTTTCGATAAAGTTTTCAACTAAATTTTATGGAAAATTCATCTTTTTTATCCAGTAAACTGTCCGAAAAAATTGCCGATTTAGATTTTGAAAAAGAAATAACTTGGAAGAATCGAATCATACTTCACACCTTTATGTGGCTAAGTTTTGCAATCCTTTTATTTTTGAGTTACCGATTAGCTTATGCTTTAACAACGTTCAATAGTGTTATTTTAACCCTCCGAATGGCAGTTAGTAATATGACGATATTTTATCTGTTTTTTTATGTAATTGCTCCCAAATTATTTAATCAAAAATTGGGAATTGCCATGATAATTCTTAGTCTCACATTGCCTTTATTGACAAACATTTGGTTATGGATTACATTTGGTTTTTCGGTTTTATACCATTATTTAGGCTATGAAATTGGTTTTGGAGAATTAAAAGGAGCGATAACTGCAAGTGCGCAACAAACATTTTGGGGAGCGGTTTCGGTATCTAGAATTATTTCGCAAACTATCATCATTATTTCGTTGTTGTCGCCTTTTTTCTTTGTTAAAATTTTGTTTGAAATTTCAAAATTATATTCAAAATCTTTAAAAATATCGAAGCAAAATTCTCAACTTCAAATCCAAAATATCAATATCGAAAAAGACTTTTTAAAATCTCAACTTAATCCCCATTTCTTATTTAACACCTTAAATAATTTATACAGTTTAAGTCTTAAAAAAGATGATAAAATGCCCGATATGATTCTCAATTTATCCTACACGATGAGTTACACACTTTACGAATCGAACGCGGAACGACTACCATTAACAAAGGAAATTGAGTTTATTAAAAACTATGTCGAACTAGAAAAAATGCGTCATGGCGAAGAGAAAAGTATTTCGATAATTTTACCCAACGAGAACGAAACCAAAGGAAAAACAATTGCGCCTTTACTCACTTTTTCACTTATTGAAAACGCTTTTAAATATGGTTTAAAAAATAAGGAAAACGCATTTCTTAATTTAAAAATTGAAGTTAAAGATCATAAGTTTTCATTTAATTTAGAAAATGATTTTCTTCCCAAAACTGAACTTAAAAACTTTGGAGGCATCGGTTTAGAAAACCTTAAAAAGAGACTTCAACTGATATATCCAGAGAAACATTTTCTATTGGTAACGAAGAATAAAAACACGTTTAACGTGCAACTTGACATCGAACTATAACCTATGAAGACGATAAAAACGATTATTATTGATGATGAGCCTTTAGCAATTGAAGTGATTGAAAATCTTGCTTCGCAAATTCCTTTTTTGGAAATTATTGGGAGTTTTCAACATCCAATAGACGCTGTATGGTTTCTGCAAAATAATGAAGTGGATTTGGTCTTTTGTGACATTGAAATGCCGCAGCTTAATGGTATAGAAATTATCAAATCTTTAGAAAAACCACCTGTTTTTATTATGATTACGGCGTATCGAGATTTTGCAATTGATAGTTTTGAAGTTGGCGTTTTTGATTATTTGGTGAAACCTGTTCGCATGGATCGATTTTTAAAAGCTGTAAATAAAGCCAAAGATTTTATTAATTTGAAATCACATTCAGAAATTCAACAAGTTAATGAAGATCGAATTTTCATCAAGACTGAAGGTAAATTGGTAAAAATTTTGTTAAACGAAATTTTATATATCGAAGCGCAAGGCGATTATCTTAAATTTGTTTTAAAAGATCAAAGCTACTCTACTCAGACGACTTTAAAATCACTTGAAGAAGCTTTAGTCTTCCAATCTTTTTTTAGAGTTCAAAGGTCATTTATCATCAATCTTGAAGCGGTACGAAGTATCCACGGCAACCTTGTTGAATTGACCACAGGAACACAAATTAGCATTGCGCCCAACAAAAAGGAAGAGCTTTTGAAATTGTTAGGAATAAAATAATTTCACCCCATCCTCCTGGGCAAGCCAATTTCGTGCTCTTGTGGATATGGTTTTCGGTGTGTCATGCTGATGTCTTCTTTTAGCTTTTGCATAACTTCAAAGCGCTTTTCTTCTGTGGAATGATAGCGCGGATCCGGAATCATCGGCATTTTTGCCATTTTATGAATTGTAATCGTCGGAAAATGAAAATCGACTTCTACAGTTCCCAGAAGCAAATAACAACCGCCACCCTGAAAATCATATTCTTTTAAACTATCAGGAAAATGTGCGGTGTCAAAATAATCACCATTTACGTCAATCCAAGTTCCGAAATACATCGTTCCTTTCTTTGTAGGAACGTGTTTTCGCGAAATAAGATACGCCAACATTCGCACTTGTTTTTTATGATTTTGAAGTAAATCTTTTACAAAAACATCACCTCGAAATTTGGTTTGCAACAAGTCAAAAGGCGTGCAAGAAACGGTAAAACCAATCAATTCGAATTCATCAAAAGCATCTTCAAAAGGCTCTCTTTTCAGTTGTGGAAGTCGATATTCTTGGATTGGTTCTTCAATCAACATCAAACCTCTATTTTCTGGTTTAAAATTGACTAAAAGTAATCTCGCTTCAACGAGCAATTCATTTTTTTGTTTTCCTGTAAACCTAAAAGCATCAATAAAAATGAGAATTTGTATCGTTTCCAAACCAACGGGAATTCTGCGAATAAAATCGTGTAAAGATTTAAAATCTCCATTTTTACTACGTTCTTCGGCAATTCCGTGAGCGATTTTAGATTCTAAACCATCCAAAAGCATAAAACCCAAATAAATTTCTTTTCCTTTTAAAACCGTTTGAAAACAACTCGTATTAACACAAGGATTTCGGATGATTCCTCCCGACATTTTGGCTTCGTGAACATAAACTTCGGTACGATAAAAGCCACCTTGATTGTTAATCACCGACACCATAAATTCCAGCGGATAATAAACTTTGAGATACAAACTTTGATAGCTTTCCACAGCATACGACGCGGAATGCGCCTTGCAAAACGAATATCCCGCAAAAGATTCTATCTGTCTATACGCTTCTGCAGTCAGTTTTTCGGAATGTCCTTTTTCTTTACAAGATTTGAAAAAATTGTTTTTAACTTCTTGAAGTTTTTGGATAGAACGACTTTTGCCACTCATCGCTCTTCGCAAAATATCGCCGTCCGCCAAAGTTAAACCTCCAAAATACTGTGCAATTTTAATCACATCTTCCTGATAGACCATGATTCCGTAGGTTTCTTTTAAATGTTTTTCGAATTCGGGATGAAAAAACTCGAACTGATCGGGATTATTATGGCGGAAAATATATTCGCGCATCATGCCACTTTGCGCCACACCAGGACGAATAATCGACGAAGCCGCAACCAAAACCTTGTAATTATTACATTTCAAACGGCGAAGCAAACCACGCATAGCAGGAGATTCGATGTAAAAACAGCCAATGGTTTTTCCAATCTGCAAATATTCGTTGGTTTTTACTTCATCTTTAGACAAAGTCGTGTCGCGAATATCGACGTCGATTCCGCGGGTTTCTTTAATGAGTTTCACCGTGTCATTAATCGTTCCCAAGCCACGTTGCGACAAAATATCGAGTTTTTCCAACTTAATTTCTTCGGCAACATTCATATCAAACTGAACAATCGGAAAACCTTTCGGCGGCATTTCCAAAGCGGTAAAATTCGTAATTGGCTCCTCGGAAATCAAAATTCCACAAGCATGCATACTTCGCTGATTTGGGAACTTTTCCAGCAATAATCCGTATTTATGAACCATCTTCACTACATCATTCTTATCATGCGTAGCCATCGGATTTTTTGCCAATGCATCGAGTTCTTCTTTAGGCAAACCAAATACTTTCCCCACTTCCCGAAAAATCGAACGGTATTTAAACTCTACATTCGTTCCGCAAAAAGCAACGTGATCGCGACCATAGCGATTAAAAATATATTCTAAAATCGTATCCCGATCTTGCCAACTCCAATCGATATCGAAATCGGGCGGAGATTTTCGGTTTAAATTTAAAAAACGTTCGAAATACAAATCCAATTCGAGTGGACAAATATCCGTGATTCCCAAACAATAACTGACAATAGAATTGGCACCACTTCCGCGTCCAACATGCATAAAACCCATTCTATTGCTGTACTGAACAATATCCCAAGTGATGAGAAAATATGCGCAAAAATTAAGTTCATCAATAACTTTCAGTTCTTTTTCCACTCTTTTTTTGGCGACTTCATGGTTCAATCCATAACGTTTTTCCAGACCAGAATAAGCTAGCTTTTTGAGAAGTTCTACATCTTCTTCTTTTGAATTGGTGAAACTTTTTTTGTTCTTAACTTCATTAAAATCAAACTCGAAACTGCATTGTTTCAATAAATTTTCGGTATTTTCTATTAATTGAGGATGAAATTTAAAATCATCTTTTAACTGTGATAAAGTTTTGAAACGCTCATTTGACTTACAACAATCCTTATCATTGAGTTTTGAAATTAATGTATTGAGTTCAATCGCTCGCAAAATCTTATGAAGATTGAATTCTTTTTGCGAACTCACCGTCACAGGCTGCCAAACGAGCATTTTGTATTGTAAATCCTTTAATTCAGGGCGGATTAAAAAATTAAGTTCCTCTTCTCGAATACCGATAAACTCGTTTTCTAAAAGTTTTTCGGGGATATTTTCTAAAGGATAAACTACAAAAACCTGCTTGAAATCTGGATTTTGTTTTGGTAAATCAATGCCGTGACAATTATAATTCGTCAACATTTTATTGATTTCACCAATCCCTGAAAACTCCTTTGCAATGCAGATGTACAGTAATTGATTATCTTTTCTGATTTCTACACCAACAATAGGTTTAATGCCTTTTTCTTCACATTTTTTCTTGAAATCGTAAATTCCTGTCACGGTATTAATGTCTGTTAACACCAATTCTTTCAAGCCAAAATAGTCGGCTTGTTCCACCAAACCATCGATGGATAAAATACCGTAACGCAGACTGTGATATGAATGACAATTGATGAACATGGGAAGATTTGAAATTTGAAATTTGAAATTCGGGACGTAAAACATTAAACTTGAAACCCGAAAACATTAAAAAATTTACACCTTCAACACATTAAAACCCGCCGCGCGACCGACCGCATTGGAGCCAAACCTATTTTTGAGATAATCCATGCTTTGATAGAGGTTGATTAACTCTTCGGTATCTTCAAATAAATCCATTTGATGTTGACCGTGAACAAGATTCGTAAACCGAAGTCCGACCAATCGCAAACGCATTCTTCGGGTATATAACTTCTCGAAAAGATCCAGCGCAACTCGTGACAAAGTATGATCTACAGCCGTATAAGCGACTCTGCATTGCTTGGTTTCGGTATCGAAATTGGCATAGCGAATCTTTAAAGTCACAGTAGAAGTCAGCCATTTTTCTTGCCGAAGTTGATATGCTAATTGTTCTGCCATTCCTGCAATCAAGCCTTTTAAAGCGACAATATCCATGGTATCGTTGGTGAATGTTCGTTCTGTGGAAATCGACTTCCTTTCAGAATAAGGAATGACGGGATTTTCATCAATTCCGTTGGCTTTTTTCCAAAGTTCGGTGCCGTTTTTACCAATCATCTGTTGAAGCACATGAACAGGCATTTCCGACAAAGTTTGTATCGTTCGAATTCCAATTCTTGATAACAATTGAAACGTAACATTCCCAACCATCGGAATTTTCTTGATGGATAAAGGGTTTAGAAAAGGTTTTATTAAAGCCTCTTTGATTTCTAATTTTCCTAGAGGTTTAGCTTCTCCAGTTCCGATTTTAGAAACGGTTTTGTTTGTAGATAAGGCAAAACTGATGGGCAAACCAGCTTCTTTTTTAACCGCTTCTGCAATTTCTGTCGTCCATTGATAGCACCCAAAAAACTTGTCCATTCCAGATAAATCGAGGTAAAATTCATCAATACTCGCTTTCTCCATCACGGGAACTTTTTCTTGGATAATTTCGGTCACGAGATGTGATAAATTAGAGTACAATTCGTGATCGCCACGGATGATTTTTGCATCAGGACAAAGTTTCATCGCCATACGAATGGGCATTGCAGAACGAACGCCAAATCTACGCGCTTCATAAGAGCAAGACGCCACAACACCACGATCGCCACCACCGATTATCAAAGGGATACCATTAAGTTCAGAATTGTTCCGTCTCTCGCATGACACAAAAAAAGTATCCAAATCCATATGTACAATTGCACGATCCATCATTAAGTTGAAATTTGAATTTCAAAATTAGTATGTTTTATATCAAAAAACAACATATTTATTGATACAAATTATAACAATTTTAATTTTATATAAAACCTTTAGTTGTCAAAAAAAATAGTTAGTTTTCCGGAGTAGGTTAATATCAAATAACAATTTTTAAAGCTTTGAAGTCGTAAATTATTTCCTTAGTATTTCTTTATTAAAGCTGTCATATTCTTTTAATTTTAGACTAAGAACAACTGAAATTTCGAGTACAAAACGCTGATTGACGATATTCCTAATTTTACTCTTTGCTCTTCAGCAGAAATCCTTCTGCACTAGAAGCCAAGCAAGCTGTTTGTTTATTTTATAGCATAAGGATTTCATCATTAAATTCTTAATCGTACTTTTCAATTGTTTTGACTTAAGACTCTAATTCGGTTTCCAGCGTATCCTCAGAAAGTTGAAGATGTTCAACAATTTAGTAGATTCCAAGCGATGATTGAAATAGTTTGCGATCTCTAATTGGAAATTTTTCGCTTTTTCGTATCGAAATTTTTCCCTATAATAGAGATTTTTTGTAATTCGTTCAATTTATGTAACATGAAAATGCTCAAGAATCATTGTCCTGTTTTCTAACTGAACCAATATCGTCTAATGTTAATAAGATTTCTTTGACTTTTAGATCGGCTTTTGTTTAATCTAATATTGTAATATTACGTAGATGAACTGTATAAAAAAAATCCTAAACATTATGTTTAGGATTTCATGTGCGGAGAGAGAGGGATTCGAACCCCCGGACCTGTTACAGTCAATAGTTTTCAAGACTACCGCAATCGACCACTCTGCCATCTCTCCAAAACAATAATTATATCGTTGTTTTGAGTGGTGCAAATATATAAAGCTTTTATATACTGACCAAATTATTTTCTAAATTATTTAAATTCTATTTCTTTTATTAACAGATCATACAACACATTCCTTTTACTTGTAAATGAAAAACTAAGTCACGATCTCATTAATCTTTGCTTATCTAAACATCATTGCTACACCATATTATAAATTATTATTTGTTGAGATAGGATTATTTTAATAATTTATATAATAAATCCAAAGCGACTACCCTCACCTATTTCGCTTTCTACGAAGATTTTTCCGCCTTGTGCTTCTATAAACTCTTTGCTGATGCTTAAGCCAAGTCCTGTTCCTTCTTTTCGAGTTCCTGGGATTCGGAAATATCTATCGAAGATTTTCTCTTGATATTCCTTTTCGATGCCGCGACCTTGATCTTTAACAACAAACAAAATTTTATCATTTTCAGGATACACTTCAACCGTCACTTTCGAATTTTCATGCGAGTAACGTATCGCATTTGATAAAAGATTATTAAGAACCCACGAGGTTTTTTCGCTGTCTGCTGTTACAAAGTCTGCATCATCGGAAAGCTTAACTTGGATATCGATTTGCTTTTGTTCGGCAGCCGCTTTATTTGCCATCACCGCATAATCAACAATTTCTGCAACGCTGGATTTTTTGATATTCAGTTGCATTACACCACTTTCGACTTGCGTAATGTTAAGCAACTCGGATGTAATTTTTAATAAACGTTCGGTATCTTCTTTGATGCCGTCAACAAGATTTTTTTGTTCAGAATTTAATTTGCCAATCCTATTATTTTCTAAAAGTTGTAATCCCATTTTAATGGAAGAAATTGGCGTTTTGAACTCATGCGAAACCGTACCCATAAAGTTGGTTTTAGCCAAATCTAATTCTTTGAAAGGTGTAATATTTTTTAACATTATTACTTGTCCGATAAACTGCGAATCGCTTTCCCCCGTTGATATAATGTTGATGTCGATAACTTCTTTTTCAAAATAGCTTTCTTTAGCATCTGCATAGATTTTCATCGGCTCTTCATTAGGATTAATCGGCGTCCCAGCAATAATTTCTTTAATCATTTCACGAATTAAATCGTTATTAATAGCGACATCCTGAATTTGTTTTCCGACAAGCTGTTCTTTTTTTAAACCCGAAATTTTTAAGGCTTCATCATTTACAAAAAGGACGATTTTATGTTCATCAATTCCGATGACAGGATCGTGCATATTGTCGATAAGTGTTTCTATACGACGTTTTCCTTTAATGATACGATCGAGTTTACTTTCAGAATAAGCTTGAATTTTTTCTGCCATAATGTTAAAAGATCTTGCTAATTCTCCAAATTCGCTATGACTCTCAAAATGGACACGTTCTTTGTAATTTTGATTTGCAATTTGCTTAATACTGTTCGACAATTCTTGGATTGGATTTGCAATATTAGCTGGTAAATTAATTAATAAAATAAATGCTAAAAGAAAACACAAAGTCCCAACCACCGACACGACTGTAATTGCATTGTGCGCCGTTGTGTCTGCGATGCTACTTTTATGTTCGATAGCTTCCATGTTAAGCCGCATTAGTTCGGCAATATCTTTCCTAATCGAGGAAATAATCTGCTGATTTTCTGGCTCTTTTTTTAATAATTCAAAATGGTTAGCAACATTTTCGGTAGCTTCTTTTTCGCCAAGTTCTGTTACATTTTTTTGTTGTTTCTGGAGGTGTTTTTGAAAGGTCGAAATTGCCATTGGGTCGGACTTAACATCTTCCAAAGTCAGCAACATATTACGAGAATACAACAAGGTATTGTAATTGGCCATCAATATATTATTGGTGTCGCGTTTTAGCTGATTGATGTACCATCCACTAACGACAGAAAGAACAATAATCATCAAAAAAAGGAAACCTACACCAAAGGTTAATTTTGTTTTTATTTTCATCTCAAATTGCGTTTCTGTGGTATATTAGCTAAGAATTACCAAGTCTATTTTTTCTTTTTCTAAACGGTTAAGAAGAGTATTAAAAGTATCGGTTGCCAACACGATTTTCCAAAGTTTAAGCCTTGGTTTCCCAATGCATACATTTGTAATCTTGCGCTGGTCACATTGTTCGATAATACTTTTGGTTACATTAGAAGCCTCCACTTTTATAATTTCGGCGCCCAATTCTGTCGCTAATTTAAAATTATTAATTAAATGTCGTTGCTTGTCTAAAGCTATTTTGTCAGCACTTTCTTTCGGAATTTGCACATAGAATACAAACCATTTGCTGTTATAATAATTTGCTAAACGAGCGGTTTTTCTGATAACATTTTTCGCGGTTTTTTCGTTGGAACTTATACAAGCCAAAAATTTTTCTTTCTTCGTGTTTTTTGATAATACAACTTCGGTTTCAACTTTTCTTTGTACTTGCGATGCGACTTCCTTCAGCGCTAATTCACGAAGTTGCAGAATATGTTCGGATTTAAAAAAGTTAGTTAACGCAGACTGAATTTTGGTTTGATCATAAATCTTGCCCTGAGTCAATCGACTAATCAACTCTTCGGCAGTTAAATCAATATTAACAACCTCATTAGCCTGCGCTAAAACACTATCAGGAATCCTTTCTTTAACCTCTACACTTGTAATCTGCCGAACTTCTTCATTAAGACTTTCGATGTGTTGAATATTAACCGCACTTATCACATTAATACCAGCATCCAAAATATCCATCACATCTTGCCAGCGTTTTTCGTTTTTGCTACCTTCGATATTGGTATGCGCCAACTCATCAACAATAACCACTTCGGGATGCATATTGATTACCATTGCAACATCCAACTCTTCCAACTCTTTGCCTTTATAGAATAATTTGCGACGCGCAATCATCGGAAGACCTTCGAGTAATGCATGGGTTTCTTTACGATTATGAGTTTCGATGTAGGCAATTTTGACATCAATGTTGTTAGCTAAAAGACTATGCGCCTCTTGAAGCATACGGTAGGTTTTTCCAACGCCCGCACTCATCCCGATGTAGATTTTGAATTTTCCACGGCGAGATTTTTTAATGAGATCTAGAAATTCTTCTGCAGATTTGCGTGTTTCCTCCATGTTATGTTTAATTCTATTCGAATAGTATAAGTTACTTAAAATTAAATAAAACGATTATTTCCATTAAAAACTGACTGCCAGAGATGTCGTTACAAAATAGTTGTTAGGAACCAACTGGTTATCTTTTTCAAAAATTCTATCTTTCGATGATAAGCCGCGGGCTTCAACACGCCACATTACATTATCTAGGATTTTGTAATCGTAATTGATTGAATATCCAAAAGTTTGAAATTCGTTTTTAGTTTCCGTAGGAATCATCACGCCATTTTTATCATTATAATATTCTAATCTTGCACTTAGTCTGCTTTTTTCATTGGGTGTAAAATGCGCCATCATCACAGGCGAATACCAGCAATTATATTGGCTACTGGCTTTTTCTTTCTGTTCTACACCAATGTCGAATCCAGCTAATAATGCCCATTTTTCGTTTAATTGAAAATTGGCGTAAAGGTCATGAAAATAACGCATCTGGCGAAGGCTATCTGTTTTATCATTACCAATGAAAGAGCTACTATTAATGCTTATTTTATCATTGAATTTATAAGTCAATTGATGACCAAAGGAAATGGAGTTATTGCCATCTACTTTTTGGATCCTTTGCCAAGCATTAAGCACCAATCCGGCAAGATACAATTTGCCGTTATCTGAGGTGTAAGATACGCGCGCACCAGTCTCAAAATAAGGCGAATTTTCGGCAGTAATACTTCTTGTTAAAGTCCAACAATCGGTTCCAATAGCGCTTTCCCAACCGATATGAGAAGGTAAAATCCCAGCATCTAGCCAGATATCTTTGGATTTTGATAACTTAACTCCAATGTTAGCTTCGTAGATATTTTTAAGTACACCTGACTCCGCAGCATAATTCGCATTCATGTAAGTACCCGTGCCCAAAGCGATGTTAGCTCGTACATTCTCTTTGTTGTATGACGCTTTTATTATACCGATATTAAGATTAACCTCATTATGACGCTGAAATGCGTACATAAAATCGGGACGATTGTGATGACTTGGATTTCCAAAATCGTAGCTATAATAGACATCAGCATATCCACTGATTTTTAAAGGAGATTCTTGTTTCAAAGAATCGATTTGTGCATAAGATATTGAAGTAAACAATGTCATAATGCCGAAGAAAAGTTTTTTCATTGTTTTGGAGAAATTTTCCGGCAAGCCATACAACTTGCCAAAAAACAAAATATAAATTAATAAATATGGATTCTTTAGAAATTGACGAATAACAGTCATCCGTCAATCTTTGTTTAATGTAATTGATCTAGCGCAATATTAATCTTCAAGACATTAATTTTTTCTGGTCCAAAAAGTCCTAATGCAGGTTTTTCGGTTTCAGTTTTTATTAGATCTAACACTTTAGTTTCAGAAAGTTGACGACGACTCGCAATTCTTTTAGCTTGTACTTCTGCTGCTTTTACAGAAATATGAGGATCTAGACCCGATCCACTCGCGGTAATCATATCCATTGGGATGTCCTGTTTTGCAATACCAGGATTATGTTTCTGAAAATGCTGAATTCTCGCTTCTACTTCTTTAAGATATTCTGGATTGGTTGCCCCTTTATTACTAGCTCCAGAACCTGCTGCATTGTAGTCTACAGCTGACGGTCTCGACCAAAAGTAATTGTCGTTATCAAATTTTTGCCCCACATTCGAGTAGTATTTTTTGCCTTGATAAGTTACAATTTCACCTTTTCCTTGGTTGGGACTCAACTGAGCAATTCCCCACATCAAAGCTGGATAAGCAACAGCCAAAACAAGTATTAAAACTAAACTCATACGCAAGGCTGGTAATATATTATTTTTCATTTTTTTTTAAATTTTAAATAAAAACAAGTCAATGATTAAAAGAAGAATGACACTAGTATATCGATGATTTTAATCCCAATAAACGGTACGATAATACCACCAAGTCCGTAGATAAATAGATTTCTTCTTAATAAAGCCGAAGCTCCGATCGGTTTGTACGCAACACCTTTCAAGGCCAACGGAATTAAAAATGGGATAATAATCGCATTGAAAATAATCGCAGAAAGAATAGCTGACTCTGGCGAATGCAATCGCATGATATTAAGTCCTTGCAAAGCCGGAATTGCCGCAATAAAAAGCGCTGGAATAATAGCAAAATACTTAGCCACATCATTCGCAATACTAAAAGTTGTTAGCGTACCACGCGTCATCAAAAGCTGTTTTCCGATTTCTACAATCTCGATTAACTTCGTTGGGTCGTTGTCCAGATCCACCATATTCCCCGCTTCTTTGGCTGCTTGCGTTCCGCTGTTCATCGCTACGCCAACGTCCGCTTGGGCCAAGGCTGGTGCATCGTTGGTCCCGTCTCCCATCATCGCTACCAATCTTCCTTCGGATTGTTCTTTTTTGATGTAGTTCATTTTATCCTCGGGTTTTGCCTCCGCGATAAAGTCGTCGACACCAGCTTTCTCTGCAATGTATTTCGCTGTTAAAGGATTGTCACCCGTAACCATCACGGTTTTAATTCCCATTTTGCGAAGTCTTTCAAAACGCTCTTGGATCCCTGGCTTTATAATATCTTGAAGTTCGATAACGCCTAATACTTTCTCATTTTCTGCCAAAACTAAAGGCGTTCCGCCGTTGGTCGAGATTCTGGTAACTTCTTCTTGAATTTCTTTGGGAACTGTATTTCCCGCTTTTTCCACTAAATTTTTAATCGCGTCAAAAGCACCTTTTCTAATTCTTTGATTTTCGAAATCAAATCCAGAACTCCTCGTCTCTGCCGTGAATTTTATAAATTGAATTTTAGACAAGGCATAATTCAACATTGTTCCGCGGTTGTTATAAGCGATTTTCTCACTATCTGTTGTCCATTGTCCTTCGTCCTGTTGTGCTGCCAACTCCACAATCGATTTTCCTTCAGGCGTTTCGTCCGTTAAAGAACTCAACGCGATAACATTTAGAAAATGCTGACTATCTACCCCTTGCGCTGCAAAAAAGTTAGTAGCCTTACGATTTCCAATGGTGATTGTTCCGGTTTTATCCAAAAGTAAAACATCGATATCACCAGCCGTTTCGACAGCTTTACCACTTTTAGTAATAACATTGGCACGTAGAGCTCTATCCATTCCCGCAATACCAATCGCAGAAAGCAATCCACCAATCGTTGTCGGAATAAGACAAACAAATAATGAGATAAATGCTGCAATGGTAATTGGCGCTTGTGCGTAATCTGCAAAAGGTTTTAGCGTCACTGTAACGATGATAAACACTAATGTAAAGCCAGCCAATAAGATTGTTAAAGCAATTTCGTTAGGTGTTTTTTGACGTGCTGCACCTTCTACCAATGCAATCATTTTGTCCAAAAAACTTTCGCCTTGTTCGGTGGTTGCAACCACTTTAATTTGGTCAGACAAAACTTTAGTTCCGCCAGTCACGCTACTTTTGTCACCACCAGCTTCACGAATAACAGGCGCACTTTCACCAGTAATGGCACTTTCGTCAATCGTTGCTAAACCTTCGATAATTTCGCCATCGGCAGGAATAATATCGCCCGCTTCGCAAAGGAAAATATCGCCTTTCTTTAAAGTTGATGAGTTGATAACCGTAATCGGATATTGATCAGATTTTTCACGAGAAAATTCGCTGTTTCCGATATTCAGCTTTTTTGCGGGCGTTTCTTCTCTTGTTTTTCTAAGACTATCCGCTTGTGCTTTTCCTCGTGCTTCTGCGATAGCTTCAGCAAAATTTGCAAAAAGCAAAGTCACAAATAAGATTAAAAAAACTGCAAAATTGTATGCAAAACTGCTTTGTGATTTTTCGCCAAGTAGCGTCCAAATACTAACGCAGAGCATAATAACTGTCGCTATTTCTACCAAAAACATAATTGGATTACGGAACATTGTTTTAGGCTTTAGTTTAACAAAAGATTCTACAAGCGCTGTTTGCACCATATCTTTTTGAAACAATGATTTATTTTGAGATTTCATTTCCTGTTAAAATTTATTTTATAGAAAAATATTCAGCGATTGGTCCCAAAGCAAGTGATGGGAAAAATGCAAGTGCTGCAATAATGATGATAACGGCAAAAATCATTAATCCAAAAGTTGCTGTGTCGGTTTTTAAAGTACCTGCACTTTCTGGGATAAAACGTTTCTCAGCCAATAATCCAGCGATAGCAACAGGACCAATAATCGGAAGATAACGGCTAAGGATTAATACAAATCCTGTAGAGATATTCCACCAAGGCGTATTATCACCAAGTCCTTCGAAGCCACTTCCGTTATTAGCTGAGGCGGAAGTAAATTCGTACAACATTTCGCTAAATCCGTGAAAACCTGGATTATTAAGCGTTGCAGCGCCTTCACTTGGCATTGCCGCCGTTAAGGCTGTCCCCACAAGAATTAAGAAAGGATGTAAAAGTGCTATCATCATAGCGATTTTCATTTCGCGCGCTTCAATTTTTTTACCTAAAAATTCAGGCGTTCTACCCACCATTAATCCGCTGATGAAAACAGCCAAAATAATAAAGACGAAAAAGTTAAGAATACCAACGCCAACACCGCCGTAGAAGGCATTAATCATCATGGCCAGTAGCTCATTCATCCCAGATAAAGGCATCGAACTGTCTTGCATTGCGTTAATAGATCCGGTTGAGATAACGGTCGTTACAATACTCCAAAAGCCTGATGCCGCGGCACCAATTCGGGTTTCTTTACCTTCCATTGCACCTAGTGCATTATCAATCCCCATGGACGAAATCATTGGATTGCCATTCATCTCCATAATGATATTTGGTACCGCTAAAGCAAGAAAACCAACAGTCATTACGCCATAGATCATCCAAGACAATTTTCGACGTTTAATAAAAAATCCAAAAGCGAAAACCATTGCTACAGGAATTATGAACTGCGCAATCATTTCCGTCATATTAGTTATATAAGTAGGGTTTTCGAAAGGATGAATACTATTAACACCGAAAAACCCTCCACCATTGGTCCCTAAATGTTTAATAGCAATAAAAGCTGCTGCTGGACCACGAGAAACGTCGATTTTATCACCTTGGAAATTAACAATCGTATCCTTTCCTTCAAAAGTCATTGGCGTACCTTGGAAAGCCAAAATACTTGCAACAACAATAGACATTGGTAAAAGAATACGTGTACAAGATTTCACAAAGAAGTTGTAAAAATTACCGAGTTGCGTTGTTGTCTTGTCCCTAAATGCGCGGAAAACAACTGCAGCCGCCGCCATACCAACACCAGCACTTACGAATTGTAAAAACATCAACCACATCTGTCCCAAATATGACATGCCCGTTTCTCCAGAATAATGCTGAAGATTACAGTTAACCATGAAAGAGATAATTGTATTAAACGCTAAATCTGCAGACATGCTAGGATTATGATCAGGATTAAGAGGTAAGCTACCTTGCGTCATCAAAATGACCATACCTAATAGAAACCAAACCAAATTGATTGTTAATAAGGCTTTAAGATGTTTTTGCCACGTCATTTCTGCGTTAGGATTGACACCTGCAACTTTAAAAATTAGTTTTTCTAGTGGACCGAAAATCCGATTACCACTTTTACTTTCTCCGCCATATACTCTGGCAATGTACTTCCCTAGCGGAAAAGCCATCAGCATTGTTAGCGTAAACATGGCTATAACGCCTAGTATTTCTGTGTTCATTTCTGAAAAAAATATTTTATAGAATTATTAAATCTGCTTTAGCCGAATCAAAGTCAAGTATACTATAGCAACAACAAATGCCCACATCATTAATACAATAAAAAAATTGTGAATTTGCTTTTTGATTTCGGGTTTCATTTTTTAGAATTTTTCTGGTTTTAACAACACATAGATGATGTAGATAAACACCATGATTGCGATAATAAATAGTAATGTCATTTTGATAAATTTTGAATTTTGATCTGTAATTACATTCTTTCGAAAAAGTCAATGGCTTTATAAAAAATTGCAAAACACATAATTCCTGCAAGGACTAGAATAATTGTAAGCATCAGTGGAAAATTTAATCATGATAAAAATTGAGCGATAGCGCATGCGATAAATCCGAAGATTGCAATTCCCAAAACAATATGTTTGGGTTTTATACCGTAATGATGAAACTGTGTTCGTCTTACTAAATGAATTTTTTGAGCTCTTGTTCTCATATGTTTATTTTATTTGTTCGAAAACACTAATGCCAAAACATAATCCATTTCAGAAATAAACAAACTAACCCACTGAAAACAAGAACATTATAAAACAACCCCTTATTTACAAACACAAAAAAAGCCTATCAAAATGATAGGCTTCTTCTCAAAACGATACTATTTTTTAGAGTTGGTACTCTTCTATTTTTCGGTACAGAGTGGCAATTCCGATTTCCATGAGACGCGCGGCCTCGGCTTTGTTACCTTTGGTAAATTTCAGAATCTTTTGGATGTGTTGCTTTTCTATATTCGCCATCGAAAACTCAGACAAATCATGATCCTTAGCAGAAGCCGAATTAACAATAAAATCTAAAGGAAGACTTTCTAACAAAAGCTCGGAACCATCAGTTAAAATGACACTTCGTTCTATAATGTTGCGAAGTTCGCGAATGTTGCCCTTCCAGTTATGTTTTTGCAAAGCCTCCAAATATTCTGACGAAATCGACCTAATATGTTTGGAAGATTTAATGGAAAATTTAGATAAGAAAAACTGTGCTAATGCAGGAATATCAGCAACTCGATCGCGCAAAGAAGGCAACAAAATTTGGAAAACCGCAATCCTGTAAAACAAATCTTCTCGGAAATTAGAAGCGTCAATTTCTTGTTGTAAGTTGCGGTTGGTTGCGGCAATAATCCGCACATTGACTTTTATAGGTTTGGTATCGCCGACTTTCAAAAACTCGCCAGATTCTAGAACTCGTAATAATTTGGCTTGTAAATCGAGCGGCATTTCACCAATCTCATCGAGGAAAACCGTACCGTTATTTGCTTCTTCAAAAATGCCTTTTGCATCTTTAACCGCGCCAGTAAAAGCACCAGCTTTGTGTCCAAACAATTCATTTTCCAGAAGTTCTTTGCTAAAAGCCGAACAATTGACAGCAATAAAATTCTGTTTATTGCGTAAACTAGCATTATGAATGGCTTGTGCGAAAACTTCTTTTCCCGTTCCTGTTTCGCCAGTCAACAAAACTGTTGCATCCGTTGTTGCTACTTTCTTTGCCGAATCTATTGCCAGCTTCAGCGACTTCGATTCTCCAACAATACTGTCAAATGATTGTTGATCTCCTAATTGTTTTTCAAGTTGAAGAAGGCGACGATTAAGATTTACTTTTTCGGCAGCTTTGTAAACCAACGGAATAATCTTGTTATTGTCATCGCCTTTAGTAATATAGTCGAACGCACCATTTTTAATCGCTTGGACACCGTCTGGAATGTTTCCAAACGCGGTCAACAAAATAACTTCGGTCGCTGGATATTTATTTTTCACCAATTTAGAAAAATCGACACCGCTACCGTCCGGCAATTTGACATCGCAAACTACTACATCAATATCATCCAATTCTAAACGTTTGGTAGCTGCTTTCAGATTAGAAACAGTTATAACATCAAAATCTTCAAGGCCTAAAATTCGGGCTAATAAAGTTCTGATTTTTTCTTCGTCGTCGATGATAAGAATCCTCGTCATAATAGGAAATTATTGTGCAAATATATTTTTATAGTTTCAAATAAGGAATTAAATCAATTATTTTAAATTCTATTTTACATATAAACGCTTAATTAGTTCATAAATCTCAAAATTGTAATGGGAAAAATTATAAGATAAAAGGCTTTAGAAGAGATTTTTATTTAAAAATAAAAATAAGGGAAAGTTGATGATATGATTTAACTGTTTTAGTGCTAATTTGCTCTTGATATCAAAATTTTGGACTGAGAAAGCGATTTTAATTTATCAAGAGTATTTTACTTCATTATAATTTTGAGTTTCCATGAAGTTATTAAATCATTTATAATTTGGATAAAAAAAGTCCCAAACTTTCGTTCGGGACTTTTAGTAAGCGGAGAGAGAGGGATTCGAACCCCCGGACCTGTTACAGTCAATAGTTTTCAAGACTACCGCAATCGACCACTCTGCCATCTCTCCAAAACAGCGATGGTATCGTTGTTTTGAGTGGTGCAAATATATAAAGCTTTTATATACTGACCAAATTATTTTTTAAGTTTTTTGATGAAATTTAAACTCGCTATCATCAAAATATTTTAAAAGTAAATATACTTTATTGAAAATTAATACTTTGTAAATTTTATACTTAAAGTGTAATTTAAAAAAAATAATATTAAAAAGTTAGATTTTAGTTTTTTGCAAAAGATAAACCCATTAATACTGCAAAAAATCCTAAAATGATACTTAGTAAAATATAAGAAATAAGGGAAACGTAATTTCCGTTTTGATAAAGCGTGACATTCTCTGCAGAAAAGGTTGAAAATGTTGTAAAACCGCCACAAAACCCAGTGATAAACAAAAATTTGAGTGCTGAATCTTGTTTAATAAAATAAGCCGAAAATAAGCCTATTAAAAAGCAACCAACCAAATTAATGATCAAAGTTGCAATCGGAAAGCCCGAAGTTTTGAAAAACTTCAAGGAAAAAAAAGAGATGAGATAACGCAAAATACTGCCTATCCCACCTCCTACGAATATTAAAACTAAGTTTTTTAACATTAGTCTTGCACTACCCAAGTATGATTTTCGCCACTTAACTCGCCAATGTATTTTTCTGCATCCATTGCCGCCATACAACCGCTACCAGCCGCTGTAATCGCTTGTCTGTAATGCGAATCTTGTACATCACCCGCAGCAAAAACGCCTGGCAAATTGGTTACAGTAGATTTCCCTTCTGTGATGATGTAACCATGCTCGTCCAAGTTAATTTGTCCTTTGAAAACATCTGTATTTGGTTTGTGTCCAATCGCGATAAAAATACCATGAACATCAATTTTTGATTGTTCTTGCGTTTGGTTATTAATCGCTACAGCTCTTTCTACCATAGAGTTTTCACCTTCGATAGCAATTAATTCATGATTAAATTTAACTTCGATATTTGGAGTTGACATCACGCGATCTACCATTACTTTTGACGCACGGAAATGATCTTTACGAACCAACATTGTCACTTTATTACAGATTTTAGATAGATAAGTCGCTTCTTCCGCAGCCGTATCACCAGCGCCTACCACGATAACATCTTTTCCTCTATAGAAAAATCCGTCGCAAGTTGCACAAGCCGAAACCCCGCCACCAGCGTACTTTTTCTCATCTTCAAGCCCAAGATATTTAGCAGCTGCACCAGTTGAGATGATCACCGTTTTTGCTAAGATATCGCGACTTCCCGTAGAAATCTTGTGTACCCCACCTCTTTCTTTAGCGAAGTCTACTTTCGAAATCATTTCGTAATGTACTTTGGTCTCAAATCGTTCTGCTTGCTTTTGCAATTGCATCATCATTTCTGGACCAGTAACGCCATCAGGGTAACCTGGGAAGTTTTCGACTTCTGTCGTCGTTGTCAACTGTCCGCCTGGCTCAAGTCCTGTGAATAATTCTGGTTTTAGGTTAGCTCTTGCAGCGTAAATTGCCGCTGTGTAACCTGCAGGTCCTGACCCAACGATAACACAATCTAAAATGTTTTCCATATCTTTTTTCTCTCTTTTAAAATTAAAGTTTCAAAAATCGTAATTAATTTTAGTTCAAGCTAATTTTGACTAATTAATTTTTTCGATTTTGATATTTATATAATCTTATCTATTTATGAAGCTTTTTTGTTTTAAACCATTTTTTAAAAGTTTTAAACAACTTAAAGTCTTTATAATTAAATAGTTAAATTAATTCATCTTGATTTGGTCGATGTTTAAAATTTTAAAAGTCATTTCGACATAGATTTCATCATCTTCCATTTGACGTACGCCTAGACCTTTTGATTTTAAATCCATTTCGCGAATGACAGAGATAATTCTGGTCGCTAATTTAAGTGGATAAAAACGTGCTGCTTCTGCAAAATTCTGAATAGCATAAGGATTTACGCCAATTTCTTTTGCGATAACCGATGGCGATTGCCCAATTAAAGTATGGTACATCACCAGATCCGAGAAGAATTTATACAAAGCGCCAATCGACATTTGGATGGGATTTGACTTTTTATTTTTGCCCATATAATAAGCAATTTTAAAGGCACGTTCTTTATTTTTTGTTGCTATAGCTTTTTGAAGTTCGAAGATGTTGTAGTCTTTGCTAATCCCGATATGTTCTTCAACAATTTTGTTATCGAGAACATCACCTTCTTTTAAAACTAGTTTAAGTTTATTAAGCTCGTTCGCAATACGAGAAAGGTCGCTACCAAGATATTCAGCTAAAAGGAAACTAACATTGGGCGCCGCTTTGTAACCAAATCTTTCAATTTCGGATTGTATCCAAGTGGCTAATTGTGAGTCTTTTATTTTATCACTTAAAAATAAAAATTTCTTTGTTGTCAGTTCTTTACTAACTTTTTTACGAGAGTCCAGCTTCTTGTGTTTGTGGGCAAAAACGAGAATTGTCGATTCAACCGGCGCATTGAGATAAGCCAAAAAAGCGTCGGATTCTGACTCTTCCAATTTGAGATCTTGCGCTTCTTTAACAATGATTAATTGCTTGTCGCCCATCATCGGATATTGCCTTGCCAAGGACAAAATCTCGCCATAATTAGTGTCTTTTCCGTAGACAACGGTTTGGTTAAAAGCCTTTTCATCTTCTTCCAAAACATCATTTTCGAAATGTTTGGTCGCTACATCAATATAATAAGGTTCTTCGCCATGTAAGAAATATATTGGTAAAAACTCTTTATTTTTAATACTTTTGAGGACAATTTCTATATCTTTCATAAGACTTTATGCAACTACCTAAACTAAACTTCAATACCGAATTTGACTTGAAAATCAAGCAAGACAAAGATACATTATTTATTTATGATTCGGTGCGTAAGATGTGGTTGGTATTGACGCCGGAAGAATGGGTGCGACAACATTGGGTTGCTTATTTTCTGAAAATTAAGAAGAAAAATGCGTCATCTCTTATTTTGGAACAAAAATTGGAACTCAATTCTACGACCAAGCGCCTAGATATGCTGATTACGCATCGTACAAAAGCACAAATTTTAGTGGAATTGAAAGCGCCAAATATCAACTTGACCGAAAAGCAATTTGAGCAAATTGCACGGTACAATTCTGTTATCCAAGCACCAGAAATCATCTTGTCCAACGGCTTACATCACATTTATGCAAAATATCTGGATGGACAATATCGATTTGAAGCTTTTGAATTTTAATTATCTTTGAACAAAAACGCAATAGATGGAAACTAAAAAGACATCAAAAAGAAAGAAAATAATTGTAACAAGTATTTCTGTTCTATTGTTACTTTTGGTAGCTTTTCCTTTTCTGCTCAACATTTATCTGAAAAGCAAACTTCCGGATTTAGTCAACGAAAAAACACCTTATCATGTTGATATGGCTCAATTTAATTTTGATTTAATTTCGGGAAATCTCCTTATTAACGATGTTAAAATAAAAACTAAAAATCCTAAAGATACCGCCGTTACACAATTATCTGGAACAATTGGCGAATTACAGGTTGCTGATTTTGGTGTTTTCAAAGCGCTGTTTTCTAAAACTTATAAAGCGAAACTTGTTAAAATTAAAAACCCAAACTTGGATATTCGGTTTGCAAAAAAGAAAAAAGATGCTGCAAAAAATAACAAAAAACCAGACATTTTTCTCAGCGAATTATTAATCGAAAATGGTGAGATAAAAGCTGTCAATGATGAGGGTAAATCGGTTTTTAATGGTAATAAAATCAATGTTGATCTCCAAGATATTGATCTAAATAATGATGATAATACGCGTTTGCCTATTGGTTTTAAAAAGTTGAGCATTCATGCAGAAAATCTTGTTGTTACGGTCAACGATTATTATCAAATTCTAGCTGATAAAGTTAACACGGTTGATAAAGAAATAGCCATCCAAAATCTCCACCTTAACCCGACACAATCGACAGCAGAATATAATGCAAAAAGCGTTTTCGATTTTAAAGCTAAAAACTTTACGGCGTCTAATCTTAACATTAATCGTGACTCGCTAATCGCTGAAAGCACGTTAATTGACGAGCCAAATTTGACGATAACCGCAACCAACAAAAAGATCATAAAAGACAATCCTAAAGAACTGAATCTCAAAATTGCGTTAAAAGATATCAATCTCAAAAATGGGAAATTATTGGTGCAAAAATCCGATAAAACCAAGAGTGCGTCTGCTGACAAATTCAATATTAATATTACAAAAATTGTATTTGATAAAAATACTGTTAAAGAGAAAATTCCTTTCAAGTTTGATCAGCATAATGTTGACATTTCTAAAGTTTATTTCCGAGTAAACAACAACCAGGAAGTGCGTGTTGGTCATGTTTTCTCGAAAGATGCTAACCTTGCGGTAGACAGCATTCAAGTGGCGAAATTAGGTGCAAACCCGACTCAAAATCTTTGGTCAGGTTTTATTAAAAAAGTCAATATTCAGAATATTAAGCCAAAATTTGAGGGTCAAAAAATTAATTTAAATTTGAATGCAATGACGGTTGATGATGCAAGAGTTGCCATGATTTCTAAAACCCATAAAGCTGCAAAAAAACCAGACCGAAAAAATTCAGATTTAAACTTAAATATTGGCGCTATAAAACTGAATAATGCCAACTTTCAACAACTAACAAGTAGTGGGCAGCAGAAAGCTACAGTTGCAAGTATTAATGCGATTTTCAATAATTTTAAAATCAATGAAACCACTTTAAAATCCAAGACCGCATTTACGATTGCTAATCATAATATCAAAACGGGAGAAATCTTTGTCGATGCTGGTAAATATTATACGCTGCGCATTAAAAATCTTGAAAATAGTGATAAAATTAGTAGCATCAAAAATCTAGCATTTAAATCTAAATATAATCGTAAAGAGTTTTCTAGGATTATTTCGAAACAAGAAGACTTATACGATGTTACAGCAAATAGCATTCAGATTTTTGATCGCGTGTCACTATTCGAAAATCATGACCAGATTCTTTTAAACAAAGTTGTACTAGATGGTGTTAAATGTAGTATTTTTCATGATTTGGCGCCACCAGAAGACAAAACTGCCAGAACAATGTTTAATGAAAAGCTGAGAAATATTAAGGTGCCTTTGTTTGTTAACAATGTTGAGCTTCGTAATTCTTATATTTCTTACGAAGAAGATGCGGTTAATAATAACAAACCTGGCAAATTATTCATGGATGCTTTTAATGCTACTATCAAAAATGTTGGGAACGGAAAAGTAAAAGGTACGTCAAGTGTCGTGGCTGTTGATGCAGGTTTTAAGTTTTTTGGGACTGCTCCTACAAAGGTTAATTGGACTTTTGATGTGTTAAATAAAATGGACAATTTTAAGATCAATGGGAAAATTGAAGATCTTTCTGCCAACGAAGTCAATCTTTTTGTTAGACCTTATCTTAATCTAACTTTGGACGGTGAAATCAATTATTTGAAATTCAATTATTTCGGAAACAAAAATGTCATTAAAGGTGATTTCTTCCTAAATCATCACAATATTAAAGTTAACTTCCTCAACAAAAAAGGAGAAAAACGCAAATTCTTGAGCAAAGCTGTCAATATTCTAGTGAAAAGCGACGCAAAGGGAGGTGGTAAAAATGTACAAATCCAAAAAGAAAGAGATGCCGATCGTTCGTTCTTCAACATGCTGTGGAAAGGTATTATGGAAGGATTAAAGAAAACTTTAATCTCAGAGAAAATTTAAATTTACAACTAGAAATTTGATATATTTTCTTGTAAATTAAGGATTCTCAGCATTGTTAGTTTTATTATAAAATGTGTAGTTTTTTGCTGCAAGTCTTAAAGTTTTTTCCATTCTTTCACGCAATTTCAACGGTTTTAGAACGGTTAAGAACTCTCCCATCCCGAGGATCATTCTTTCTAGCTCAAAATTAAGCTGAACACAGATTCTAAAAGTTGTTCCGTTTTCATCTTCATTCAAAATCTGTTGACTGTGATGGAAAGGCTTTGTTTTGACATAAGGCGCCTGTTTTTTGGAAACAAAAAAATCTACATTTCGTGGACGCTGCGTCTCGGAAACTGTTGCCCCAATGACTTGTCCAAAATAACGATCAGCATCCAAATTGTAATCGATGTAAGTTGAGTTTTCATCGACCGTAATTTCCTGCATTCTGTCCAAAGCCAAATTGTAAAGCTTCCCTTTGTGCAGACAAATCAAAAACCAACGATTGTTATATTCTTTCAACAATTGTGGATGAACAGTCATTTTTTGCACTTCTCGAGCTGTAAAACTTTGATACAAAATTCGTATAACTTGCTTATTGAGAATCGCTTGATACAAAACATCAATATACTCTAAACCTTTTAAGCGCTCATTTTTATCAAGATGAATAATCGATTTTTGTTGCGTAGCTTGTATAGAATCTTCCAATTTCTGGATTATCCCATTCATTTCCTTGAACATCGAAAAATCTTTAAACTGCTTCAAAATTTGAACAGCGTCAGTCATTGCTTTCAAATCGCTTTCTGTAACCGAAATATTATGAATACTGTATTCTGGGTCGCTATAACGATAGTATTTTCGCTCGTAAACTTCGATAGGCGCTTCATAACCAAATTTTTCGCTGCGCATATTCTGCAAATCCATTTGTATAGTTCGTTTGCTAACAAAAGATTCTTTGCCTTCAAACTCGAACAAAGCTTCGGAACACTCATCGATTAAATCGTCAAGCGAATACTTTTTATACATATTCTTCAAGCATTTATCGAGGGTTTTGTACCGAATTAAGGCGTTTTTATTAGAAGACATTTAATTAGTATTAGTGGTTGGAGATATTAAGTAGTTCTTTTTGTTCTTTTGTAAGTCCCTTAAATCTTATTTCCAAAGTCATTGAGGGAAAATTCTCATCGCTTAATTTGATAAGTAGATCTCGATCAATATAATTATGGATTGTTCTTACTATTGGAAATTCTGCTTTAGGAAATAACTTTTTATGTTCTATTTTATTCTTAGAAACAACAAAGACTGTTTTACAAATTTTCAAATTAAAGAGCTTGTAGTAGCCGCAAATTAAAAAAGCACCATCAAAAATATATAAATCGGCTCTATTAAAAAGGTAATTCGTATTTCTACTTCCAAAAACAAGAGTCGTGCATTGAGTACCAATAATTTTCTTCAGTTCCTGAGTTCTTGATAGCTCGTTTATAACTTCAATGGAATTATGAAAAGCTTTTGACCTTTCATGAAAGAAAAAAACACTTAATACTATTAGAATTAAAACAATGAAAAGATAAAATGTCATGGAAAATTTATACTTAACATTATAAAAATACAAAATTAAAATATCTACGCAACATCAATGCGCAATAAATTTCCGAGTACAAAAAAAGCTTGTCTCTTTTCGAAACAAGCTTAGATATTATAGAGAAGTAAAGATTACTTCACTATTTTAATATTGACTGCTGAAAAACCTTTTGGAGATTTTTCTTTCTCGTAAGTTACTTTGTGACCTTTTTTCAATTCTTCTTCCGAGTTGTTGATGTGGAAAAAGATGTTTTCTTTCGATCCATTTTCTGTGATAAAACCATAGCCTTTATCACTCAAGAATGTAATAATTCCTGTGATTTCTGTATCGTCCACCTCAATTGGAGCTGCACCTAACTGAATATCGTCTAGGTCAATTTCAATTTTTTCACGTTGGTCTGGTGGCGTGCTTGTCAATTGACCAAACTCGTCCACGTACATAAACATTTCGTCAAGCGCTTTACCTTTGTTGTTATCAGATTTGCGCTCTTCACGGCGTGCCGCTTTTTCTTTTTGTTTCTGTTGTTTCTTTTTAAAGTTTTCTTTTTTTGAGAAAGAATCTGCCATAAATATTTTTAAATTTTATTTTATTGTTACTAAATTACACGTTATATTGAGTTCAATTTTCGGTAAAAACCTACTTTAATTGACCTCTTCATTTTTTGAGAATCCCGAGAGATTTCTCTTCTGTTTGTCGTAGTTTGTATTTAAGTTGCTGGTGAAAGCAGCGAAAAACTGAAAGTAATGAATATAATAAACTCTTCTAAGTTTACGAAAAACAAGTGCTTTCTTTACTAATGCGGTACAAAGATACGATAAAAGAAATTAATATAGTCTATAACTCCTATTTCTAAAATCTGATGATAGTTTCCATGGTTAGAATTATATATTGATTAAATGTTTTTAGTCCTTATTCTTTTGTCTTGAAACAAAAGAACTAAAAATTCAAGACTTGGAAATTCCCGCTAAAATTCTGAATATTTTCCTAAAATCTCCAAAACTCGGGCAGAAGAAAAGATTTGACATATCAAGATAAATTTCCCCCCTTCAAACCGTGGAGATTTTTTTACGGAAATTCTTCAAAATTTCTTGACGCTTCCATTTCCGAGGTCGAATTAATGACACCCAAAAATTTTAACCTCAACAATAAATTAGAATCATTTTGAAATATTTTAAAATATTTTTTACTACGCAAATAGATTGCGCACTAAGGCAATTACTTTGCATCATCAAACAAGGAGATTGTAGTTCAGTTGGTAGAGCAACGTAAAACGCTTTATTAAGTTTGAACCTTTTCAAATAGGTGTGATAGTAAAGTTACTTCGATTATTAATCCGTGTGTCGCAGGTTCGAGTCCAGCCAATCTCCCAAATTGGAAGCGGTGTGAGGATACTGGTTACTTCGTTCAATGGAAAAAAACACCATATTCAGATTTAACCGCTTCTTATTTTTAATTTTAAAAAAGAAAAAAATGTCAAAATTCAACTTAAAAAAATCAATTTTCGGAACGGGAAAAATTGCAGGTGCAACCACCGCAAAAGCTGGAAAATATACAGATTACGAGTTGTTAAGACGTGTAACGCTTGCCAATCTTTTATTTGAATCCAATTACTATCAACCTGCCGACGAAATTATGACGCAGATTGAAAATTTGTGTTCAAAAGTTTCGGGTGAGCAAATTGTAGAATTGGCTTTGGAATGTCGTTTTGAACAAAAATTGCGACACACACCGCTTTGGTTACTGATTTTAGCCAATGAAATTCACGATACGCCTGTGAAAGACGCAATTGCGAAAATTTCGAATCGACCGGATATGACCATGGATCTTTTGCAAATGTTGAAGGTGAGAAATGGTTCTTACAAAATGTCGAAATCCGTGAAAAAAGGCTTGGCTAGAGCTTTTGATAATTATGATGAATATCAAATTTCAAAATACAAAAAAAACAATTTAGACTTATCTTTAGTTGATGTTGTGAATTTGGTTCACCCAAAACCAACGGCAAAAAATGAAGCGGCTTTAAAAGCTTTAATTAATGACGAATTGAAACCTGCAAACACGTGGGAAGTTGCTTTATCACAAGGTTCTGACAAAAAAGAAACCTTCGAAAGAATGATTTCTGAAAAAAGTTTGGGTTCCTTAGCGATTTTGCGAAATCTTAGGAATATGATTGAAACGAATCTTTCTCGAAAAGATATTCAAAATGCGATTTCTCAAGTGAACAGCGGTTGGTTGACGCCTTTGAACTTTTTGGCTGCGCAAAGAAATGCACCAGAATTTACTTCGGATATTGACAAAGCGATGAGAAACTGTTTTTCTCAAGAGAAAATCTCAGGAACAACCATTCTTGCCATCGATGTTTCGGGAAGTATGGGCGGAATTACAAGTTCTAATTTAAAATTTTCGAGAATGGATTTGGCTTTTGCGATGGCAGCTGTTGGAACTTATGTTTTTGAAGTTTTAATCTTGGTTTTCACAGCAGGTAGCGATGCAGAACGTAAAGGTGCGCATCTCGTTTGGAAAAACGGTTATGGGCTTGGACTTTTCGATCATTTTAATGATATTTATGGGAGTTTAGGCGGCGGTGGAATTTTCACTTACCAACTTTGCGAATGGCTGAAAGACGAAGGTTATGCAAAAGATGCGGATCGATTAGTGGTTATTTCTGATAGCCAAGATATCGACGCACATTACGGTTCGGCAAAAATCCCTGACACAAAACCGTATAAATCGTCATATATTATTGATATTTCGTCGCACACACATGGAATAAAAACCAATCATTGGATCGCGGAAATCAACGGTTGGAGTGATAAAGTTTTTCAATACATTCGCGCGTTGGAAAAGGATTTGAATTCATAATAAATTCAAGAATTTAATATGAATCCACCTCGATTTGAGGTGGATTTTTTTTTATTTCATTTTTGATTTTGCAGCTATTTTGTTGAAATCTAAACTAATTTTCATCCAATAATTAAAATCTTTGGCTTTTCTAAAACCTTCTGGCTCAACATAACAAAATCCATCCATTTGTTTTCCCTTCATAATCATTGGAAGGAAGCCAACTTTTCTGGAAACTTGCTCTTCTAAATCCGGATTATAACGCAGCATTAAATTTTCGCCACTCACATTGACGCACATTTTATCGTCAACCAGAAAAGCCAAACCGCCAAACATCTTCTTTTCTGCAATATTTAGATTTGGGATTTTCGCGAGATATTCACGTATGCGGTCTGCAAGCTCAATATTGTACGCCATAAGATTTTTATTAAAGTAGTTTACGATCCCAAAATAGCAACAATCTCTTTGAAGCCCATCTCTTTTGCATGTTGTAGAGCGGTAATTCCATCTTTATCTGGAATTGATAAATCCGCTTTATTATCTTTTAAAATCTGAATGATTTCTTGATATTTTTTACTTCCGTTTCCGAGAACAACCGCTTCCATTAATGCTGTCCAACCCAGTCGATTTACATGATTGATTGGAAAATCTTTTGTCGTCGCTAATACTTTTACCGTTTCTACATGACCGCGTTCACATGCTAGAATTAAAGCCGTTCCATTGATTCGATTAAAAACATCGAATTTTGCTCCATTTGCTAGGAATAATTTCACCAATTCGGTTTGTCCGCTCGCTCCAGCGTAAAGAAAAGCGCTATCCAAATTTTCCGCTTGTAAATTGACATCTGCTTTGTTAGAAACCAATAATTTCGCCATTTCAGTTTGTTGATTAAGCGTCGCAATTAACAATAACGACTGTCCGTTTTTGTTGTGGGTATTTACATTTGCGCCTTTTTCCAAAGCAGATTTTACGGCTTCAATTTTATTATTTTGAACTAAATTTACGATATCGCTTTGTTGCATAACATTTTCTGTTTGAGAATTTTTAAAATCTGATGAACAAGCATTGACATTTGCGAAAGAGAGAAGAAAAAGTAAGGTTTTCATAGACTCTGTTTTAAATCTAAATTACTCCGAAGATAAGGAAAACCAAAAAACCACCTCAATTTGAGGTGGTTTCGTATTTATATTAAGCTAAATTAAGCTTGTTCTGCTGGTTTGTCTCCTTCTGGTTTTGGAGCGTCGCCTTCAGTCCTTGGCTTTTGTTCTGGCTTTGGAGGTCTTGGAAGAAGAACTTTTCTTGAAAGTTTCATTTTCTTACGATCATCGTAACCCATGAATTTCACTTCAACTTCGTCGCCTTCAGCATAAGGAACTTTATCCAAACGCTTCCACTCGATTTCTGAAATATGTAATAGACCTTCTGTCCCTTTTGCAATCGCTACGAAAGCGCCAAAATCCATTACTTTCACTACTTTTCCTTTGTAAACTTCGCCTACAACTGGTACGAAAGTAATTTCGTTGATTTTTGCAACCGCCGCGTTGATTTTCTCTCTATCAACACCAGAAATTTCGATACGTCCGATTTCACCAATTTCTTCAATTGCGATAACGGTATCCGTATCTTTTTGCATTTGCTGAATGATTTTTCCTCCAGGTCCGATTACCGCACCAATAAAGTCTTTAGGAATTTCCATCATCACCATTTTCGGAGCGTGAGGCTTCACGTCTTCTCTTGGCTCAGCAATTGTTTCTTTGATTTTTCCTAAAATATGTAATCTTCCGTCTTTTGCTTGCATTAAAGCTTGCTCCATGATGTCCATAGAAAGACCTTGGATTTTGATATCCATTTGACAAGCCGTTATTCCGTCCTCAGTTCCTGTTACTTTGAAGTCCATATCACCTAAGTGATCTTCGTCTCCTAAGATATCAGAAAGAACGGTGAATTTTCCTGATTTTTCATCAGTAATCAATCCCATTGCGATACCAGAAACTGGTTTTTTAATTTGAACTCCCGCATCCATCAAAGCCAATGTTCCAGCGCAAACTGTTGCCATTGAAGATGAACCGTTAGATTCTAAAATATCAGAAACTACACGAATCGTGTACGGATTTTCTTCAGGAATCATGTTTGCTAAAGCTCTTTGAGCCAAGTTTCCGTGTCCAACTTCTCTTCTTGAAGTTCCTCTTAATGGTCGCGCTTCACCTGTTGAAAATGGTGGGAAATTATAATGCAAGAAGAATTTTTCGTCGTGGTTGGTAACAACGCTGTCTACCATATTTGCATCTTTAATCGAACCTAAAGTTACTGCTGTTAAAGATTGCGTTTCACCTCTTGTGAAGATTGCAGAACCGTGCGCTCCAGGCAAATAATCGATTTCTGACCAAATTGGACGAATCGTTTGAGGATCACGACCATCAAGACGAACTTTTTCGTTCAAAATCATTTGACGCATCGCTTCTTTTTCCACATCGTGGTAATATACTTTTACGAAAGGCGTAACTCTCGCCAATTCCTCTTCATCTGTATATTGAGCTAAGAAATCGTTAAGAACCGCTTTGAAGTTTTCACCTCTTTCTTCTTTAGCAGAAGGCGTTTTAGCAACTTCATAAACTTTATCGTAAGTCTCTTTCCAAACTTTTTCACGAATTTCTTCGTCGTGAACTTCGTGAGAATATTCTCTTTTTGGAGAAGAACCAGCTACTTTTGAAGCCAATCTTTCTTGAGCTTCAATTTGATTGATAATTTCTTTGTGTGCGAATTGGATAGCTTCCAACATCTCTTGCTCAGAAATTTCTTTCATTTCGCCCTCTACCATTACGATAGAAGATTTTGTAGCACCAACCATAATATCCAATTCAGCGTTTGCTAAATCTTCATATCTTGGGTTAATTGCTAATTTTCCGTCCAATTTTACAACTCTAACTTCAGACATTGGTCCATTGAAAGGAATATCTGTAATCGCGATCGCTGCAGAAGCCGCTAAACCAGCTAAATCATCAGGAATTGTTTGACCATCGTAAGAAATTAGGGAAATCATCACCTGAACTTCCGCATGGAAATCTTCAGGGAATAAAGGTCTCAAAACTCTGTCTACCAAACGCATCGTCAAGATTTCTTGATCCGATGGTCTTGCTTCTCTACGGAAGAAGTTTCCAGGAATTTTACCTCCTGCGTAGAATTTTTCTCTGTAATCTACTGTTAAAGGAAGGAAATCAACGCCAGGATTTGCTTCTTTATTTGCTACAACGGTAGCCATAAGCATTGTTCCTCCTAATTTTACTACAACAGATCCGTCGGCTTGTTTCGCCAACTTACCTGTTTCTAGAGTAATTTCTCTGCCGTCAGCTAGAGTAATTAGCTCTGTGATTGCTTGTGGTGCACTCATAAAAATGTCTTTTGTACTCCGTATTGAGTACGTTAAATTATTTAAACTCTTTAAATTTTCGTGGGCAAAGATACGGAATTTGGGCGGAAGTTGGTTGGTTTTGGTTGATGGAGTGTCCTTTTAATAATAATGAAATGTAAAAATTGAATTTGAAAGTTTAAATTTTAAGTCAAAACAAAAAAAAGAAGACCTACTCGCCTTCTTCTTTTTCCTTTTCTTTAATTCTGTCGATGAGACTTTCAAGTTCCGAAATTTTATCTCTTAATTGTTTTATTTCGTAACGATTAGATGAGACTTTACTCTTTAACATGACTGTTCTAGCACGTTCGCCGTGATCCTCGTCTTCTTCATCTTCATTAATTTCCTCAATATCTTCTTGGATTTCGTCGATATCTTCATTAATCTCCTCGATGTCTTCACTGATATCTTCTATATCTTCGCTAATTTCCTCGATATCTTCACTAATCTCTTCAATATCTTCTTGGATTTCGTCTATATCTTCCTGAATTTCTTCTACATCTTCTCTCAGAACCTCAATATGTTCGCTACTTTTATTAACAGACATCTGAATAAAAATCGCTAAATAAATCGCTTCTAAAGACAATAAAGTTGTTAATACCAACAACATGTGATCCCAATCTACAAGACCAATTATCGGTAATGCGAAACATACAATAAAGAAAATAGTATGCACAACCAAAGATGGTATCGATCCAATCCACCACATAATGCCATTAGCAATCTTCTCTAAAGCGCTTAGTTTTTCTTGATTTTCATCCGTTAATTTCATGCTTCTTATTTTTCTATTTGCAAATTTAAAGATTCTTATTAAAACTATGTATCAACAAAAAAGCAACTCTTTGGGAGTTGCTTTATGTTTTTTCTTAGCAAGAAATTATTTTCTAATTCCAAGTTCAGCGATAATCGCTCTATATCTTGCGATCTCAACTTTCTTAAGATAATCTAATAATCTTTTTCTCTTACCTACCAACATCACTAGAGAACGCTCTGTGTTGTAATCTTTGTGATTAGCTTTAAGGTGTTGAGATAAATGATTAATTCTGTAAGTGAACAATGCAATTTGTCCTTCTGCGCTACCAGTATCTGTAGCTGACTTACCATGCTTTGCGAAAATTTCCGCTTTTTTTTCTGCTGTTAAATACATTCCAATATTGTTTAATGATTATTATGTAATTCGGGTGCAAATATACAACTTATTTTAGTTTTGACGACATTAGTTTTAATTTATTTAAAAAATAAGATTCTATTGACTAACTTTACCATCACAATAATATAAGAAAGCTCATGCAAGTCTTCATCAAAAATATGGTTTGTAATCGCTGTATATCGGCGGTTGAAGGAATTTTTAATCAATTAGAAATTTCCATAGATGATATTAAATTAGGTGAAGTAAATACGAAAAATTCTATTTCGGATGAGGAATTATCACTTTTGGAAACCAATTTAAAAGATCTTGGGTTTGAAAGAATTAGAGATTCTGCACATCAATTGAACGATAAAATAAAGACTTTTATAATTCAAAAAATATCGGATTTGGATATTAGCGAAAACTTTGTCCTTTCTGAATTTTTAAGCAATAATTTACATAAAGATTATTCTGCACTTTCTAAGAATTTTTCTCAAAATGAAAATTTTACTTTAGAACAATATTTTATCCTTCAAAAAATTGAAAAAGTAAAAGAACTCCTCCTCTACAACGAATTAACATTAACGGAAATCGCAGGAAAGCTAGGTTACAAAAGTGTTCAACATCTTTCGACACAGTTTAAAAACAATACAGGTTTCACACCAACCGAGCTTAAAAAAGCCAAAGACCATAATCGTATAGCCTTGGATGAATTATAATCAATTACTGGTATTAGATTTCAAACACCAATTGGGTTCGTAAAAAACTAAATTTACTATTGATTTTATTCTCCAAAAATTTCATCAAATTATTCGTTTATTCCATCCTAAAATTAATCTCTGCATCTAACTTTGGAAATTTATAGTCCGAAACGAAATTTTTCCCAGTACAATCTATTTCTTTCCAACCTTTTTTACGACCCAAATCTCCGATTTCAACAACATAAGGCACAAGCTTTATATTTTTGATTTCTTCATCGAAAATTTCTTTATATTGTACCGCAACATCTAACACGCAGTCAAAATTGGTATTAAGCTTTACATTGCGATAAATAATGTCAAAATGACTTTCTTTATTCTCAGGAATGCTAAAATAAGTTTCATAACCAATAGAATCGCCTCGCAAAACTGCCATCGCTTTTAGAGCGTAAAACAAAGCATAGGTATAGAATTTTCGTGTTTTTTCGCGACCATAATCGTCTGGATAAAATCCACCTTCAAATAAAATAGTCGGAATGCCTGATTTCATAAGATTATCTCCCGCGGATGTTGGATAAAACTCATCATTATAACGCGCTATTTGTTTAGGCAAAAAGTTTTGCATTTGGATAAATATTCCAGCAATAATTGCCATACTTTTTTTACGATTCTCTGTCAAACTTCTGTCAATATCTTCTGATGGCGCAAGGAAAGATAAGGTGGCAGGCATATCATCACTTGCCGAAAATATGGTGCGTTGATCATGAAGATTAAGCGCATAATCATACTTCTTAGCCTTGATAAAGTCTTTAAGAAGACGAAGCTCTATACTCGATTCTTTCAAAAAATCACGATTGATATCGATATCAAATGCATTGCGACGCGTCCAGATTTCGGAACCATCAGGATTTAGCATGAAGATAAAATCTAAAGTTAAAGCCGAAAACAACTTTTGCTTAACCTGATCATTCTCTTTAAAGAATTCTAAAAGATCCAACATCGCCAATGTAGCAGTTGATTCGTTACCATGCATTTGCGACCAAGCAGCAACCTTTACAGGTCCATTTCCTAAACTCAGTTTATAAATTGGTTTCCCTAAAGATGATTTTCCGATTTCAGAAATGTAATCGCTGAGATTGTCCTGTAGGTAAGAAAATAATTTTTCAGGGGAAACATATCGTTCTGAGAAATTTTGGTTTTTAACGTATTGAAAGACTCCAGCCATTTATTAACAATTTAAGTTTGTCAAAAATAATGATTTCAAATGAAAACTTACCTGTTTACAAATGTAATTTCATTAAACATTTACACATGCCATTTTGTCTGTTAATTTTAATGTTGATTACATTTATTATAATATATAATCATAATTATTTCAAAATCACATTGTAATAACATTTATATAAAGTTAAATTATAAACCTACTTTAAGTATTTAAATTTAGATTTATCCCCAATTAAGGAAGAATTTACCAAACAATGACAATGTGGATAATGTATTGTTAATTAAATAAATATACATTAGTAAACTACTAGAATTTTAATGGAAATGTCATAAGTTGACTTTAAAATAGCCATAACTATATATCAATAAACTATTTAATTTAATCTGTAATAGTTTCTAGATATTATCTAATATTATAATTTAATAATGTAAACTGAAATTTTCATAACATATAATTCACAAAAAGAGCTTACTAACATTATAAATAACTGATTAACAATATTATTAACATTAATTTACATTTGTACATTTTTGCGATATACTTTTGTTAATTTGAACGCTTTTACAGTTCTAAAACATTTATTACATTTGTAACATGGAAATAAATGAGAGAATCTCCATCATTATGGAGCATTTTAATATAACACCTTCGGAGTTTGCAGAAAAAGTCGATGTGCAACGTTCGAGCATTTCGCACATCACTTCGGGACGTAACAAACCATCTTTGGAATTTATCACTAAAGTCAAAAACGCCTTCCCAGACATAGAATGGGATTGGTTGATCAATAGTAATGGACCTATGATAAAACCAAAAATCGAAATTGTTGAGGAAAAACCCGAAGCCAAGAAGCTTCCCCTACCCGACCTCTTCTCTATTATAGAAGATGAAAGTTTTGGTCAAGAAAATTCCGAAAACAAATTGCTCAAAAAGACTAATCGTTCAGAACCGATTGTTTCTGCTCCTATTAAAGAAGAAAAAAAAATAATCGATTCTCAGCCATTAGAGAATTTTCCAATTCCGCAAGGAAAAACAACAAAAAAAGTAAAGCGCGTTATTCTTTTTTTTGAAGACGGAACTTTTGAAGCTTTTGAAAATTAATTTTTGTTAGGCATGAATTTTGAAAAAGAGAATGTCATGAAAAACTCATTTTATTTTCTCATTATCCTCTTCGCACTAAGCTCGTGTGGCGCTATACATAATACTCCAAAATCGCAAACGCCCAATAAAATCGAAAGCTCTAGCATGGCTTATTCCTTCGTGGATCAAAACGGAAATTTCTATCCAGATAATTGGAGTTCGCAATATGGAAAACCTCCTAAAAATGCGAAAAGCAAAGAGTTTTCTTTAAAAAAATTAGCGAGTGAAAAAGGCAAAGAAATAGAACTTTCGGCTTCTGAAAAAACCAAAATCGCACAAGTCGCCAATAGTGGAAAAAACAAGAATCGAATTTTCGTTTTTGTTCATGGTTTTAATGCAAGTTCGGAGGAAGTTACGAAGAGTTATAGAGCGATAAAATCGCAACTTAATACAACAAACAAAGATCAAATTATCAATTTCTACTGGGACGGATTGGTGGCGCAGTCGATGTTTGGGGCAGGTAAAATTTGGTTTAACGCCACTAACAACAGTCAAATGGCTGGAGAATTTGGACTTAGACGACTTCTTAATTCTTATCAAAACAAAGACATTTATATTATTTCGCACAGTCGTGGTGCATCGGTTGTTCTTAGTTCTTTAAGCAATCCACCTTTTAGTAAACGTGAAATCGAGGATCGAAAAGACGACCACAATGTTGATATCGACAACGATTCCAAAATATTGCAAGAGAAAAACAACAGTATCTATTGTATCATGTTGGCGCCAGCGATTGGGACAAAAGATTTCAAATCGGAAGATCTAAAATCGGGCGAGGACAGCTACCGCGAATTCAGTCCGCAACTGAAAAAAGTGCATATTACAATTAATAATACAGATCCTACTTTGAAGAAGTTTTTAGGCTTTTTATCGGACAAACTAAAACCGACCGATTTGGGCTATAAATCAGACGCTTTTGATGCTTTGAAGGAACATTATGACTTCTTAGAGAAAACGGATTTTAGCGGTCAAAAATCACATAATTTTGATGTTTATATTCGGAATCCGAAGTTCAAAGCTATTTTAAAAGAATTCAATATTGCGAAATAAAAAAAGCCTTGAGATTTTCAAGGCTTTTTTGTTATTTAAGAATTTCCGCTAAAAAAATCAAAGTATGTTTCCAAGCACGTTTTGCCATAATTTCGTTATAGTCAGGCGATTCTGGATTTGTAAATGTGTGCCCAGAATTTGCATAAGTAATAATTTGCCAATCCGCTTTTCCTTCATTCATTTCTTTAATTAAATTATCATAATCATCTTTAGTCACACTTTTATCATCAGCAGGATTTTCGACTAGAATTTTTGTTTTAATCAAAGAATTTGGACGCGATTTATCTTTCGCCAAATCACCGTGAATACTCACAACACCTTCAACAGGAAAGCCAGCTCTCGCCAGTTCTAAAGCACCAGTTCCACCAAAACAATAGCCAATAACAGCAATCTTTTTAGGATCAGCATTTTGTTTGATTAAGGCTTCTAACGCCAAATTGATGCGATTTTGGTAAGCTTTGTAATCCGTTTTATACGACGTTGCGATTTTTGACGCTTCTTCGTTGGTCTTCGGGATGTAACCTTCTCCATAAATGTCGGCGATTAAAGCAATGTAACCTTCTTTTTGAAGATCAAGCGCCGCTTGTTTTGCTTCGTTATCAATACCTTTCCAAGCAGGTAAAATAAGAACTGCTGGACGTTTTTGGTTGGTATTATCCGTTACCAAAGCATTTAACTTTTGTGAGCCATCTTTATAAGCAACATTTTTGAGTGTTTGTGCAGAAATATTTGTCATCATAACTAAACTCAAAATTGCAATTATCTTTTTCATATTCAAAATTTTTGGTGTTTTTAAAATTAATCATTTTTGAAATAATTAAACAAAAAAAAACAGTTCCAAATCTGAAACTGTTTTAATAATTTATCTTGTATTTTTTCCGTCAACTTTGATTCGTTCTGGACGATTCGCCAACTCCCAAGCCGTTGTGAAAACCAATTGTGTTCTCTTATGCAGCAACGGATAGTCGATTCTGTCCGGCGTATCTGTTGGTTTGTGATAATCCTCGTGGATGCCATCAAAGAAAAATGCAATTGGCACATTATGCTTTGCAAAATTATAATGATCTGACCTGTAATACAATCTGTCCGGATCGTTAGGATCATCGTATTTATAATTCAGGATTAAGTTATGAGTGTCTTTGTTAGCTTGTTCGTTAATTTTTTTTAATTCTGTACTTAACATTTCAGAACCTATAACGTACACATATTGCTTACCTCTATTTTCGGCATCATCACGACCAATCATATCAATATTAAGGTTAGCAACAGTATTTTCTAATGGGAAAACTGGGTTTTTAGAATAATAATCAGAACCCCAAAGTCCGTGCTCCTCACCTGTTACGTGTAAAAACAAAATAGAACGTTTTGGACCGTAACCCGCTTTTTTAGCTTTTTGAAAAGCCTCTGCAATTTCCATAACAGCTACCGTTCCGCTACCGTCATCATCTGCGCCATTGTATACAACACCGTTTTTAGTACCGATATGATCGTAATGTGCAGAGATCACGATAAGCTCCTCTGGTTTTTCGCTACCTTCAATATAAGCAAGAATATTTTCTGACTCTGGAAGTTGACCGTTACGCGTTTTCATAAACTCCGACGGCACTGTTTGATAATAAGAACCTAAAGCTTTTGGAAACGAAACGCCATAACTTTTGTATTGGCTAATCATGTATTCGCCAGCTTTCTTTTGACCTTTAGTTCCCGTGTCACGACCTTCCATCTCGTCCGATGCAATGATGTAAAGATTCTTTTTAAGATCCTCAACCGTGATGCTGTTATAGGCTTTTTTGAATCCATCACCATTCACCGCGTAATTCTTGCTACCAGCGACATTAGAACTTGTGAAACAACTTTGCACAAAAGCAGCAACTGCGACAAGTCCTAAATACTTTAAATTCTTCATATAGTTTATTTTTTGCTTTTTTAAAATTTTTTAATGCGCTTCTAGCCAATTGTCACCAACACCAACCTCCACTGTCAAAGGTACTTTTGTTGAATAAGCCGACTCCATCGCATCTTTAATAATTGTCGAAACCTCATCAACCTCATCCAATGGCGCTTCGAAAATTAATTCGTCATGAACCTGAAGTAACATCTTGGTTTTCAATTGTTTTTCTGTCAAAATGTTATCAATTTTAATCATTGCTAATTTAATAATATCAGCTGCACTTCCTTGGATTGGTGCGTTAACGGCATTACGTTCCGCATGACCTTTCACTACAAAATTACTAGAATTAATGTCTTTAAGATGTCGTTTTCTTCCCAACATTGTTACAACGTAACCGTTTTTTCTTGCATTTTCGACTTGTTCGGACATATATTCTTTAAGTCTCGGATAAGTTTTAAAATACGCATCAATCATCGCTTTAGCTTCTGATCTCGACATTCCTGTTTGATCCGCAAGTCCAAATGCACCTTGTCCATAGATGATTCCGAAGTTGACACTTTTCGCTTGAGAGCGTTGTGTTTTGCTAACTTCTTCAATCGGAATTTTAAACAATTTTGCAGCCGTTGCAGCATGAATATCTTCACCGTTTTGGAAAGCTTCAATCATGTTAAGTTCATCAGAAATCTCTGCAATAAGGCGTAATTCGATTTGTGAATAATCAGCAGAAATAATTTTGTAACCTTTATCCGCAACAAAAGCGCCACGAATTTGCTGTCCACGAAGCGTACGAATCGGAATATTCTGTAAGTTAGGATTAACACTCGCCAAACGTCCAGTCGCTGCCACCGTTTGTGCGTAAGTCGTATGCACACGATCGTCAATTGGATCAATCTGGTTAGGAAGTGCGTCTACATACGTTGACTTCAGTTTTTGAAGCTGACGATAATCGAGGATTAAAGCAATAATTTCGTGTTTTGAAGCCAACTTTTGTAACACATCTTCCGATGTTGCGTATTGTCCAGTCTTAGTTTTTTTAGCTTTTGGATCAAGTTTTAATTTTTCAAATAAAATCTCTCCCAATTGTTTAGGAGAATTCATATTAAATTCTTCCTCAGACAATTCAAAGATTTTGGTTTCCAGATTTCGAAGGTCGTTTTCTAGATCGCCACTTTCTTTTTTAAGCCATTCAGAATCGAGTTTAACACCAATTAATTCCATTTTTGCAAGAACCAACATCAAAGGCATTTCAATATTATTAAAAACCTCTTCTAAGTTTTCTTTAATTAATTGCGGAGCAAAAAGTTGATACAATTGGAAAGTAATATCGGCATCTTCCGCAGCGTAGGCGGTTTGTTCCTCCAAACTAACACCTCGTAAAGTCAACTGATTTTTACCTTTTTTACCAATTAAAATTTCGATCGGAATTGGTGTATAATTAAGGTACATTTCGGATAAATAATCCATACCATGTCGACCATCAGGATTCAGCAAATAATGCGCAATCATCGTATCGTACATCGGACCTTTGACTTCGATATTGTAATTTTTTAATACTTTAAAATCGTATTTAAGATTATGAGCAATTTTTAGAACTTTTTCATCTTCAAAAAATGGTCGGAAAATTTCAACAATTTCTTGTGCTTTTTCTTGATCTTCAGGAATCGGAATATAATACGCCAATCCAGCTTTGTATGAGAAACTTATCCCAATAAGTTGCGCCTCTAACTCGTTAAGCGACGTTGCTTCTGTATCAAAACAAACCGCAGACTGCGCTAACAAATTGTTAAGCAAAATTCGCATCGCTTTCGGCTGATCTACAAATTGATAAAGATGATCTTTTTCTTTAATATTCGATTTGGAAGACGTGGCTTCATTTAACTCTTCAAAATTGGCGAAAAGATCAAGTTGTGTAGTTTGGGGTTTTGCTGAAGTCGAAGTTTTAACCTCAGAAACTTCTGCAGGAGCAACAGTTTCTGTTGAGAAACTTCTGTAAAGATTCTCGTACAAGCGACGGAATTCTAATTCTTCAAAAATCTCTTTAACCTTCTCAAAATCAGGTGTTTCGAGGTCGTAATCTTCTTCTTTAAAATCAATCGGGGCATCACAAAGAATCGTCGCAAGCTTTTTTGACAACAAGCCACGCTCGGCACTAGCTTCAACTTTTTCTTTTAATTTACCTTTTAACTCGTTGGTGTGCGCCAAAAGATTCTCCATAGAACCATATTCTTTAATGAATTTCTTAGCGGTCTTTTCGCCAACACCTTCCAAGCCAGGAATATTATCAACGGCATCGCCCATCATCCCAAGATAATCTATAATCTGTTTGGGATCGTCAACTTCATATTTAGTTTTAACTTCTTCAACACCTAAAATCTCAACATCGCCACCTTTTAATCCTGGTTTATAAATTTTAACCTTATCCGTCACCAACTGCGCAAAATCCTTATCTGGTGTTACCATAAAAACATTATAACCTTTGTCCGAAGCTTTACACGACAAAGTCCCGATCACATCATCCGCTTCATAACCTTCCACTCCCAAAATCGGAATGTGCATCGCTTCAAGAATCTGATGAATATAAGGTTTTGCAAGAATAATCGCTTCTGGTGTTTCGGCTCTGTTGGCTTTGTAATCGCTATAATCATCGTGTCGAACATTAGTTCTTCCAACGTCAAAAACCACCGCTAGATGGCTAGGACGCTCTCTTTTAATAAGCTCTATCAAAGAGTTGGTAAATCCGAAAATAGCTGATGTATCCAAACCTTTTGTGGAAAGTCTCGGATTCTTTATAAATGCATAATAACCACGAAAAATCATCGCATAAGCATCGATTAAGAAAAGTCTTTTGTCTGTTGTCATAGCAACAAAAGTAATGAAAATTGAAAATTCAAACAACGATTATTAAAAATACGGCAAATGTCTTATTTCACAATAATCATGTTTAAAATAGATTTGCTAATAAATAATACAAAATTAATTTACATGAAAACAAAAATTTACTTTAGAAAAATTGCATTTGTTGCAATGAGTTTGTTTGCTTCATCATCTTATGCAAACAATTTGAAAATCACAGGAACAACAATTGATTCCAGTGCAGGAACTGTTACCTTTAATATACAATGGGACAACAGTTGGAAAACTAATATAGCACCAAGTAATTACGACGCTGTTTGGGTATTCATTAAGTATCAAGATTGTTCTGATAAACTTTGGAAACATGCTAACCTAAGTTCAACGTCATCAGATCATTCGACCACATCTTTATTAAAAATAGATGCGGTAACCGATGGTAAAGGTGTATTCATCTACAGAAATGCAAATGGTGGTGGTAATATACCATCAACAAGTATTACCTTAAAAATGAATGTTGCTTCAGCCAACTATGAAAATTATAACTTTAAGGTTTCGGGAATTGAAATGGTGAATATTCCTCAAGGTTCATTTTGGATAGGTGACACTACAAATATTGGATTTGGCGTAAGCAGCAGTACTCCTGCATACACCTACCAAGTGACAAGTGAAAATTCTAATCTAGCAGCAGGCTCTATCGGAACAGGTAATACAGCCGGAAGTAATTTTCCGAAAGGTTATAAGAGTTTTTATTCTATGAAATACGAAATTACTCAAGAGCAATATGTAGAATTTTTAAACACATTAACATATAAGCAACAAGCGAGACGATCAATTGCTAGTCCAGATTCTGCAGCTAATACTTTTGCATTTAATAGTACTTATGGTAATGGTGTGAAAATAAAAACACCTGGTAATAATGCATCTATCCCAGCCGTATATGGTTGCGACCTTGTGACGGGAGACTTTGATGATTTAAATGATGGACAAAACAATGCCATGAATTGGTTAAACTGGGAAGATGTAAAAGCCTATCTAGACTGGTCTGCCTTACGACCAATGACCGAAATAGAATTTGAAAAAATATGTCGAGGACCACTAGATCCTGTTGCTGGAGAATATGTATGGGGAACAACAACAATTAATAATGTTATTGCAAGTGGTGTCATTAATGCAGGAACGGGAAATGAAGGATACAATTCTGTTGCAGATGGTAGAGCAAATTATGGTGTTTACCCAACCTCATACACAAAACCTACAAAAGTTGGCTTTACAGCAACTAACTCATCTGGTAGAGCTTCTGCATCAGCATCATACTATGGTGTTATGGAAATGGGAGGAAATGTCACTGAGATGACAATTACAGCTAAAGCAACTGCAGCCAATTTTATCAACAAAACAGGTGATGGTAACCTATCAGAACTTGCAGCAACAGCAGGAGATGCAGATATTACAGAATGGCCTGATACAACTGGTACAATTATGAGAGGAGGCAGCCTAGGAGGTAGCGAAACTTGGAATTACAATGGTGCTTCCCTTGTTCGTACATCCGACAGAAATGGAGGTGCAGTAGGTACTACACGTTATCAAGGTTATGGTGGTCGCGGTGTAAGATAATTACTTCTAATTTGACTGAGTGGAAAACACTCTAATAAATAAACAATAACTAACAAATAAATCAAATTAGAAGATGAAAACTTATATTACCAAAATTTCGGTGGTCTGTCTCATCTTGCTATTCCATCTGAAGGTATTTGCTCAAGATGAAGTATATGCATATCGTGGTGGTATTGCAGATGGTTTCACAACAGAGACAATCGTCAACAATACTTGCGCGACTCCAATCCATCATTATGCTTATTTTGGAGGAGAAGGAGACGGATCGGCACTAATGACATTAGAAAATGTATCTTGTTCAACTCCATTTCATCATTACGCATATTTTGGAGGAGAAGCCGATGGCGCCACAACTATGACTATTGAAAGCTCATCATGTGCAACGCCATATCATCAGTACGCGTACTTTGGTGGTGAAGCCGATGGTTATGGCTCGAACAGTACTACTAATGTTTGCCCTATTAATCCACCAGTAGCCGATTTTATTGCAGATAAAACAAATGTTTGTACAATGCAATCAGTACAATTTACTGATACATCGACGAATATGCCAACTGGTTGGAATTGGACTTTTGAAGGTGGACAACCTAGCACTGCTACTACCAAAACGGTGACAGTTACATACAATACTTCTGGATTATATCAAGTTAAATTGGTGGCTGCAAATTACAATGGCACAGACACCAAGATAAAAGTTGATTACATCAACGTTGTGGAAGATTGTAGTAGTTTAGGATTAGGCAATATCAGTAAGAAAAATATTGAAATTTATCCAAATCCTACAACAGGAATTCTTAACCTAAAATCTCAAAGCGAGATTAAAACTATTGATGTGTACGACATGAGTGGTAAGAAAGTAACTTCCATTGTACCAAATAACAAGCAAGTTCAAATTAATCTTGAAAAACTTAATGCAGGTGTTTACATCCTAAAAATAAAATCTATTTCAGGTGTAGAAACAGTAAAGGTCATCAAAAAAGATTAATAACAAAACATTTACTTTATAAAAAATCGCTCTACTGGAGCGGTTTTTTTTATTACAACTTTCACTATATTAAAAAAAAAATTATAAATCAAGTAATTACATAAAAAAAAATTAACTTTATCAAAAACATAGCTAAAAACTCTAACCTAAACTAATTATACATGATACGTATCGCCATTGTGGAAGATAATTTTCTTTTATCTAAAGCAATACAAGAGAAAATCGAATTTTATGATAATATAAAAATAAAATTCACCGCAGAAAACGGCGCAGAGTTGCTCAAAAAGATGGAAGAGAATTCACAAATCAATCTTATCTTGATGGACATTGAAATGCCAATAATGAATGGCATCCAAGCGACCGAATATATCAAAAAAAAATATCCTCAAATTAAGATTTTAATTTTGACTGTGATGGATAATGATGAAAATATCTACAACGCAATAAAAGCAGGTGCTGATGGCTATTTACTAAAAGAAGTTACATCAGAGAATTTATATAAAAGCATTATGGATACCTTAGAAGGTGGTGCGGCAATGACGCCAGCAATAGCATTAAGAACATTAAAATTTTTGCAAAATTTTCTATATATAGACTCTATCGAAAAAACTGAAGATATCAAACTTAGTAAGCGCGAAATTGAAGTTTTACAACAGTTAAGTAAGGGGCTTAGCTATAATAAAATTGCTACCAATCTTATCCTTTCTCCATTCACTATTCGCAAACATATAGAGAATATCTATAAGAAGTTGCATGTCTGCTCAAAGATTGAAGCTATTGAGAAAGCAAAAAAAGAAAGGTTAATCTGATAGTTATGAAATCTTTCCTTTTATTTTTTATCACCAGCATTAGTTTTTGTTTTGCGCAAAATTCAAAAAAAGTAGACTCAGTAAGCAATATGCCTTTAACCTATTTGCAAGCAAATCTAAAAACAGCAATACCTATACTTGAAAGAAATGCAGAAGATGCAAACAAAATCGGGAATACAAAAGCTGAAGCAAAAACCTATGCACTATTAGCATTAGCAATGTATTTTCATGGTGATTATGATCAAAATATTTTTTACTTAACTAAAGCTATTAACTTATTCGAAAAAATTGGAGATTGGGAAAATGTATCAAAAGAATATAGCGAATTGGGCTACCGCCTAAAGGCTACCAATATAGTGGATTCCGAAAAATATCTTCTAAAAGCAATGAAAATTGCAGAAAATAAAAATTTTTCAACGCCATTATTAAGTATTTATAATCAATATGGTGAAGTCAAATCCTTAAAAAAACAAGAAGATAGTGCAATGATTTACTATAAAAAGGGACTTTCAATTAAAGAAAAAGTTAATGATAGTGTTGGTATCCCCTACAGTTTAGTTAATATTGGCTACTCATATACGAAAAGTAAAAAATTTGGATTGGCCAAAAAATATTTTGACAGAGCCATGAGCTACAGAATTGCACTCAAAGATCATTACGGGATTTCTGACACATATGCTTATTATGGCGATATGTACTTTGAAATGAAGAAATATAACCATGCAATTGATAACTATAAAAAATCATTAAATATTGCGACAAATTATGAAATAACAAATTTAATTCGACATAATCTTAATATGATTTCACAAGCCTATGAAGCACAAAATGACTATCAAAATGCTTTGTCATATTATAAAAAAAGTCAAACAATTAAAGATAGTATTATTAATAAGGAAACTTATGATAAAATGTCCGAGTTGCAAATTAAATTTGATACATTCTCCAAAGAAAACCAAATATTACAACAGCAAGCCATTGAGAAAAAAAGAAACAATACGATAAAAATTTTAATCATAATAATAGCTTTCCTTTTACTAACAGCATTCTTAATCAATCGACAATTAAATCTTAGAAATCTAAATCAAAAAAAAGAATTTGAACTGAAAACTGCATTTGAAAAAATTGAATCACAAAATAAACTAAGCGAGCAACGACAGTCCATATCTAGAGATTTGCATGATAACATTGGGTCACAATTAACCCTTATAATTTCATCTATTGATAACCTTAAGAATATCCCCAAAATAGACCAAACTATTTTAAGCAAAAAACTTTCATCAATTAGTAACTTCACTCGAGAAACAATTACAGAGCTTAGAGACACGATTTGGGCTATGAATTATGATAACGTTAATTTTGAAGAAATCCATTTAAGAGTTTTAAATTTTATTAGCAAAGCACAATACTCTTATGAAAACATCAATTTTACATTTAATATTGAAGAACAACTTCAATCGAGAAAACTTAGCTCAAATGAAGGATTAAACATTTTTAGAATAATACAAGAAGCCATAAATAACGCCGTTAAACATAGCAATGCAAAAAATATAGATATCTCGATAACAACTTCTAAGAATCAAATTATTTTCTCAATAAACGATGATGGCAAAGGATTTAACCCTAATGAAATCAACTTTGGAAATGGTTTGAGAAATATGGAAAGGAGAGCCAAAGATATTGCTGAAAATTTCGATATTTATTCTGAAAAAGGTTCAGGAACAACAATCAATTTCTCAATTAAAAAATTGTAAATATTAAATTGTAAATACATTATTTTAAGTCTTAATAATATCCAACAAAAACATCATAACTATACTAAATACTTATTTGTTAACGAGAAATATTATTCAAAAACAAATATTTGTTAAATTTTCTTAAAAAAAAGTCATTTAAGAAAAAAATTGGTAGTATTTTTGCATTATAATCGCGATGAATAAAAAAGTACTTTTTGGCATTGGCATTTTTGCCGTTTTTTTACTTGTAATAAGCTGTTCCACTGCTGGAAAAAGCCAAATGGCTGTTGCGCAATTAGCAAAGAAAAATGATATCAAAAGGATTCTTTATTTCATACCTGAAGTTATTCCTGATATTGAGGAAATAAAACAACCAACCTACGACGTATTTTTTACAGCTGCCAGCGACAAAATGATGTCTCTTGGTACTCGCGATTATTTAAGAATTGATATTCCTGTAGAATATGACAGCGTTAATGTTGATATGCTTCGAGAGTTTTGTAAAAACAACGATGCGGACGTTGCTGTTGTACCTCGTGTTAAATACTTTAAAGTTGGATTAGGAAAATATGTATTTTCTAACCAAGTCGAAGTTAGTCTTAAACTTTTCGACGCAGAAGGTAACCTTATGTTAGAAACCAGTTATGACACCTTCAAAGCTGGTGGTCGTATGCTAGGTTCCGCTGCCAATTCTGTAAAAATCGGAACAAAAGGTGCACTTCAAAACATGAATAAAGAATTACAAAACAATCAAATTTTCTTTATTAAATCTACTTAACATTTTTATAAGGACTTCGCTAGATTTCTTTATTCATAGACTTTTTAATACTTTTGCACTTTAAACAAAAAAGCTTTGGAAAACACGGAACTTATAAAGAACCCAGCTGATATTGCCGAATCTCTAAGTGGACTTCCCGCTAAAGATAGGCTTTTGGCGTTTTTGAAAGTTCCGAAATCCGATAAAGCGGAAGTTTTTGCCCATCTCGATCCCGATTTCCAAGAAGAAACTATACGAAGTATTGGTAGTAACGAAGTGGCGTACATCCTTAACGAAATGACGCCCGATGACCGTACGCAATTGTTTGAGGATTTCCCAGATGAGCTTATTAAATATTCCATCAATCTACTTAATCCGCAAGAACGTCGTGTTGCCCTAAAACTTTTGGGTTATCACTCGGACTCTATTGCTAGATTGATGACCCCTTATTATATCCAAATTCGCAAAGAATGGACTGTTAAACGTTGTTTTCAACAGATTAAAAAAGTTGGTGCTAAAGTAGAAACCATGAATTATCTATTTGTGGTGGACGAAAAAAATCGATTAATCGATGATATTACAATTGGTACTTTGTTGTTAGCAGACGAAGATCAATTGGTTTCTGAACTTTGTGACAATCATTTTGTAGCGATTACAACGACAACTTCCAAAGAAGATGCAGTCCCTTATTTTGAAAAATATGACCGAAGTGCAATGCCGATTATCACTGAAGCGGGCGTTTTGGTTGGGATTGTAACGATTGATGATATCCTTGACCAAATTGAACAACAAAACACCGAGGATATTCAGAAATTTGGTGGTTTAGAGGCTTTAGATTTGCCTTATACGCAAACACCTTGGACAGAAATGATTAAGAAAAGAGCTACTTGGCTTATTATTCTTTTCGTGTCCGAAATGTTGACTGCCAGTGCAATGGGCTATTTTGATAAAGAAATTGAAAAAGCAGTTGTTTTAGCATTATTTGTTCCGTTAATTATTTCGAGTGGCGGTAATTCGGGTTCTCAGGCGGCAACCTTAATTATCCGTGCAATGGCGCTACAAGAGCTTAGTCTTAAAGATTGGTGGTACGTCATGAAAAAAGAAATTGTATCGGGTATAATGCTTGGTTTAATTCTTGGTGCCATTGGATTTTTAAGAATTATGATGTGGCAAGAGTTGGGACTTTTTAACTACGGAGAATATTGGGTTTACGTAGGATTAAGTGTTTCGGTATCCTTAATTGCCATTGTACTTTGGGGAACGCTTTCTGGATCAATGATACCGTTTGTTTTAAAGAGATTAAACCTTGACCCCGCAACATCATCTGCTCCTTTTGTGGCAACTTTAGTGGATGTCACAGGATTAATTATTTACTTTACAGTGGCGGGATTATTCTTAACAGGCAGATTATTGTAAACTTCCCCACTCGACAATCACTTTTTTTTTATTTGTTTATCAATATTAGGTCGTAGAATTCTGTAATTTTTAGTATTTTTAAACCACAGAAACAGAATCTCATTATGATTAATAAAACGGTAAAAAACGTTGAAGAAGCTTGCCATGACATCCAAGATGGCGCTACCATTATGCTAGGCGGTTTTGGTCTTTGCGGAATTCCAGAAAATAGTATTGCCGAATTGGTAAAAAAGAACGTCAAAAATTTAACTTGTATTTCTAATAATGCTGGTGTTGACGATTTTGGACTTGGATTATTACTTCACCAAAAACAAATCAAAAAAATGATTTCGTCTTATGTTGGCGAAAATGCTGAATTTGAACGTCAATTGTTAAGTGGCGAATTAGAAGTTGACCTAATCCCACAAGGGACTTTGGCGACACGTTGTATGGCTGCTGGTTACGGTATGCCAGCAATCTACACGCCTGCTGGTGTTGGGACCGAAGTTGCGGAAGGCAAAGAAACGCGAAATTTCAACGGGAAAGATTATTTGTTAGAATATGCTTTTGATGCAGATTTTGCGATTGTAAAAGCTTGGAAAGGCGATACAGCGGGTAATTTGATTTTCCGTTCGACGTCACGAAATTTTAATCCTTTGATGGCGATGGCTGGTAAAGTAACAATTGCCGAAGTTGAAGAATTGGTTGAAGTTGGTGAATTGAATCCTGACCAAATCCACACACCGGGAATATACGTGCAACGGATCTTCCAAGGTGAGAAATACGAAAAAAGAATTGAACAAAGAACTGTTCGTAAGGCTAACTAATATGAGGCTCCAGATTTTTGGAGCTTTTTTTTAAATTAAATTTTATCAAATGAAATTAGGTGCATTTTCTATAAGCTTGAGTGTCAAAAATTTAGAAGTTTCTAAAAATTTTTATGAAACACTTGGATTTGAGGTTTTTGCTGGCGCATTAGCTCAAAAATATTTAATCATGAAAAATGGCGACAGTCTTATTGGTCTTTTTGAAGCAATGTTCGAAGGGAATCTCTTGACTTTTAACCCTGGATGGGACCAAAATGCACAAGCATTGAAAGATTGGAACGATGTCCGCGAAATTGCTAAACATCTTGAAGAAAATGGCATTAAAGCCAATGTACAAATCGATAACGAATCTGGTCCAGGAAGCTTGACTCTGCAGGATCCAGATGGTAATATGATATTAATTGATCAACATCGATAATATTAAAAACAAAAAGCTCAGAAAATTCTGAGCTTTTTTATTAAGATTTATCTGTTTCCTTTTCTTTTGTTTCCTTTTTCTTTCGACCAGCATTGGTAAGACTTTGATGAATGAGAAATTCGATTTGCCCATTCACACTACGGAACTCATCGATTGCCCATTTCTCAATCAATTTATACGTTTCTTCATCAATCCTTAAAACAAAACTTTTCTTGCTCATTTCGTTTCATTTAAAAGCTCAAAAGCTTCGTTTACATTAATTATAAAGAGTTCCTGTATTCAGGATTGGTTGCGCGGCTTTTTCACCACATAACACTACCATAAGATTGCTTACCATCGCTGCTTTGCGCTCGTCATCCAATTCTACAATATTCTCTTCCGATAATTTTTTTAATGCTAAATCTACCATCCCAACTGCACCTTCAACGATTTTGGTTCTTGCCGCAACTATTGCCGTCGCTTGTTGTCTTTGTAACATTGCACCTGCAATTTCGGAAGCGTAAGCCAAGTGCGAAATTCTCGCTTCTTGTACGATAATTCCCGCAGGAGCAAGACGTTCTGTCAACTCTCTCTCCAAGATATGGTTAACATCTTCCCCACCGCCTCTTAAGGTAATTGGAGCATTTTCGTCCTCCAAATTATCATAAGGAAAACTAACCGCCAAGTGACGAACAGCCGCTTCACTTTGCGTTCTCACATATTCCAAATAACGTTCAACATCGAAAGCTGCTTTGTAAGTATCGCCAACTTTCCAAACAATAACTGCTCCAATCTCGATGGGATTTCCCATTTTATCATTAACCTTGAGTGTTTGACCTTGCAAGTTTTCGGAACGCAAACTCATCCTTTGTGATGAATAAAAAGGGTTGATAAAAAACAAACCATTTTCCTTAACAGAACCCACATATTTTCCAAAGAAATTAAGAACACGCGAATGGTTGGGCTGGATGATCATTAATCCTTTCATAAAAAAGAATGACAATAACACCATCAAAATCGCTACAACTCCCAATCCTACGCTATAATCGATAGAATAAATAAACAATCCTACGCCTGCAAAAAACAGGATTACGCTTATTAATAAAGCAAGATAACCAGACATTGGTTTTAAAACTTTTTCCATGTGTTTGAAATTTTGATATTAATTTGATATCATAAAGATATATATTTTTAAAATACAAAACATAAAAAAAACGCCTAAAAAAGCGTTTTAAATTTTTATTGTTTGATAAAGCTTTGTTTAATGAGCTTTTCGTTGGTGTTTAAAACCAAAATATATGTTGCTTTAGAAAGTTTAGAAACATCAATTTTTGAAAAATTTAAAACTCCCGATTGCAGCAACTGCCCGCTCATATTGAAAATTTGGAAACTAGGATTTTTAAAATCTCCTTCAACATTAATAAAATCTTTCACTAAAGTTGGATAAATTTTAATCCCATTCGCAGTTTGATTATCAACCGACATAGCGCAATTAGTCTCAACCGTTATATTTGGAACACTTACAATTTGATCCTCACAATCTTTTTTAATCAAATTAAAATTAGAATTTCCTTCAACGTTAATTAGCGTCACATTGTTCAGCGTTCCGTCCATAAAATCAAAAGAAGTTAATTGATTATTCTTCGCTAAAATCGTTTTTAACAACGGATTATTTTTGAATGCAATATTCGTTAATTGATTAGAGTCAGCCGAAAACCAATTAAGTTTCGTAAGTCCAGACAAATCCAAAGTCGTCAACTGGTTGTTGTTGATATGAATTCTTTCTAGGTTAGTATTTTGTAAAACATTCAAACTCGTCAATTTGTTGTTAACCAAAAATAAACGTTGCAAATCTTTAAGCTCGGACAAATCAATCGATGCCAAGGCATTCTCATTGATGTAGACGATTTTTAACTTCGAGTTTTGAGGAAAAATAATACCAGTCAACTGATTTTTATTAAGTTCGATATTCGTTATTTTATCAAGTGCCGAAACATCCAAAACGCCTGTTAGTTTATTATTACGAAGATTAAGCGTCGTAACTTTCGTATTTTTTGAGACATCAATTTTGTTAAGATTAATAAGATCTCCCAAATTAAGCTCTGTCAAATTTGTAAAATACTCAATTCCCGTTGCATCATAGATATTAGGATAATTGGAAAGATTACGAATCGTCGTCAAAGTCAAAGCCTCTGTCTCCGAAATTTGTCCATCTTTGTTAGCATCTACCGCCGGATAAGCCTTGATAATTGCTGCCTTGAAATTAGCATCTGGAAAGTTGATGTTTTGTGCATTCATTGCACTTGCGCCCATAACTAATAGGCTGAACGTGGTAAAAAACCGCTTCATAAATATAAAAATTAAATTAGTTTAACTCCCGAAACTATTGGGGATTACACACAAAGAGTTGTAATGAAAAGACAGAATGTCCATAATCTTTATCCCCGAAAGTATCAACATTAGGCAGGTCTCCTGGCTCACATCTTGATATCGTCCTTCCCAAATATGACTTCAGTGGACAACGATTTGACATCAAGTTTTGTAGTTTACAGTTGCGGGTACAGCTTAGGTATTACACCTAATTCTCTTTTAATAAGATAAAAACATCTTAACCTAATTGCCGCAAAGATAGCATAAATAAAGCTTTTTATGAAGTTTTAAAACTAAAAAAGGCACATCATTAATGACATGCCTTTATTAATTTATTAATTAAAATTAAGGTTGATCTTGCGTACGTTCATCTTTTTTAATTAAAAGACTTTTGTGTAAACTTTTATATCTAAAGTAAGACACCACTGACAAAGTCGCCATGAATAACAATCCTAAATATACCCAAAGCGGAACCGGAATAGGATCTCCTTTAGCATACGAGTGAAGACCTGTCAGGTAGTAATTAACACCAAAATAAGTCATTACCATAGAACAGAATGCAATCATAGTCATTACATGGAAAATATGTCTTCCGCGAAGTCCAGGGACCAATCTCATGTGCAATACAAAGGCATAAACCATAATCGAGATGAAAGCCCAAGTTTCTTTCGGGTCCCAGCTCCAATAACGTCCCCAACTTTCGTTAGCCCAAATACCACCCATAAAGTTACCAACTGTAAGTGCAACAAGACCAATACTTAAAGACATTTCGCTAACGATCGCCAATTCTTTTAAAGTTGTATCATTATGTTTTTTGAAAACTGTTGGTGATGCAATAATGTAGAAAATCAAAGATATTACGGCAATCAACATCGATAATGAGAAGAAACCATAACTCGATGCAATAATCGCAACGTGCACAATTAACCAATAAGATTTAAGAACTGGTACAAGAGGCGTTATCTGAGGATCCAAAGCTGCACCACCGTGCGCAAATCCCATCATAACAACCGCAACCAAGAATCCTGCTGCAGGAATTAATGCATTCGAATTTCGGTACAATGCGAAACCTGCCGAGATACCAACCCACGAAATGAAGATAATCGCTTCATAACCATTACTCCAAGGGGCGTGACCAGAGATATACCATCTTGCAATTAATCCTAAGAAGTGGAAGAAATAACCAACTGCTCCTAGATAGATTAATCCTTTAACGATTTTATTTAAAACCTTGCTTGGTCTGAATAATTCAATAAAAGCAAAAATCAACAAGACACTACCTAAAATTGTATAGAAAATCAACAACTTAAAGTTGATATCTAATTTATTTAAAAGAACTTCTAATTCTATTTTTGCATCGGGCGGAATAACTTGTTTTCCCCATTTGTGTTGATAAGCTTCAACTTTTGCTAACTCTTCGTCTGCTTTTTTCCAATTTCCGTTTTGTGTTGCAAGAAGAACACTTGACAGATATGGACCAAGAACATCTTGCGCATTTTTATCCATTTCGAAATCCGCTGTCATCACCGAATTCCAAGTGTGGTTAGCGTCATTCTGAACAGGTACTGCACGGAAATATTGATAAGACATCAACGCATTAAGAACCTGAACTTTATCATTTAGTTTAATAACCGCTTCATCGAATTTTGTCTTTTCAACTGGCTTTTTACGGAATGCCGCATTATATTCGTCTTCCAAAACGAAACGAAGATTTCCGTTCTTATCAGCTGGGAATAATTTCACTAAACTTGTAAAACTGTCATCATTAGCTTTAGTAATTTTTGCTAAATCTCTGCCAACTTTTCCTCGAGTTTCGATTTTAATAATATTAACCTGAGCCCAAAACATTGGATCGATTGTGGCTGCTAAAAACCATTGGTTAGCATCCAAATGTTGGAAGTGATCGCGGTTGGTTAATTTATGCAAAATGTCTATCGCCTGCGTGTTAGCCGGTTGTATACGACCTTCATAACTTTGCACCAGCATATGCCCAAACTTCTCCGCGTGCTCTTTATCAATTTGAATATTCTTCACCAAATCATCTGCAGAAATGGTATTCATTTTAGAAGTTGGCGCAGGATTATTAGTTTTAGGCGCTGACACATTATCTTTGCTACCATCCGATGTCGAATGGGTTTCAATTTTTTGTGCATTAAGTCCTAAACTTAAAAACAATAATAAAGCACCAGCTACTTTAGCTTTTTTCTTGCTGACATCTTTCAGCATTTTGTTAAGATTCCAGAATCTAGAACCTTTCCAGAACATTGTGACAAACATCCCTACGAACAAAAATCCATAACCGATATACGAGATTAAAGTCCCCCAATAATCGTGGTTAACAGACAAAATAGTCCCTTTTCTATCTGGGTCAAAACTCGCTTGGAAAAATCTGTAACCTTTATGATTAAGAACGTGGTTCATATAGATTTTATAAGGTGTTTGTTTGCCTTCATCAATAATTTGTACATGAGATTCGTACGCTGATGGCGACGAACTTCCTGGATAAGTTTCCATCACGAATTTATCAAGTTTTAAAGCAAAAGGCGTGTTATAAACTTTTGGACCGAAGCCAATCATCACATTCATACCGTCCAATTGGATTTGTTTGTATGCGTTAGGGTTCCCTTTCTCAACAGAAAGATCAACCATCATTTTAGATTTTGGACCTTTAACCTCGACAGTTAATTGATCTGGTACATCTTTATCTTTTTGTTTATCACCTTCGTAAGCTTTCAAACTTCCTTTTTTAAGACCTTCTGGCACAACCAATTTTAGATCATTAATAGAGTAAAGACTTCTCAAAACCAAAGGTTGAAATTTATCTTTAGTCGTTGTCCCAGTTGCTTGCGTTGCCATCGTCATAAACTGCGCATCAACAGGCGTTTTAATAAACAATGAATCTTTTTCTTGTCGGAATTCTACCGCACCTTCAATAGCAGTTCTGTTAAAACTCACCAAAGTCCCATTAATATTTTGAACATCGCCTGGCGCCAAGTAGATATTTTGTCTTCCGCCTTTTTCATTGGTAGAAACAAGGTGTAGATACTCTTTACCATTCGGGTTAACGACCATGCTGTCCATTTTGCGTTGCATATAGTTAACCGCTTTCACTTCCAATTGTTTTTCGTGGAAGTTATATTTTGCATTCATTTTGTAATGAAGCGGCGACATAAGATACGGAATATCAGGATAATGCAGCTCTTCTCCTTTTTCTTCAACCTTTACTTTTAGAAAGGTTTTATCTGTAACAATCTCGTTGTTGGTTTCACCTTCGCGGATGTGCATCACCCCTTCGAAACTGATGTATCGCGTAATAGCACCACCAATAAAAATTAAAATAAATGCCAAGTGAAACATTAGAACTGGCCACTTTTCTCTTCTCAGAAGTCGATATCTACCAATATTCCCAATAAAATTAAGAATCAGTAAAAACATAATCGCTTCAAACCATTTGGCCTCATAGATTAGAGCCTTTGCAGTTGGCGTTCCGTAGTCATTTTCTACAAAAGTAGCGACAGCCATTGCGATAGCGTATAACAATAGCAAAGTCGCCATTGTACGCGTCGAAATCAGAATATCCTGAATTTTTTTCATAGTAATTCTATATAAACGATGATCCTAAATCCAGTAAAAACACACTTAAAAATAGCCTAGATTCAGTCGAATGCAAAAATAGTGATGTTATTTAGATTAAATATATAAAATCAGGCATTAATGACAATTCTCATAATCGATTTTGACTATTAATTGGCTAAAATTTGATTAGTTAAAGTAATAATTTAGGACTAAAATTCACTTTCCGAATTGTTATTAAATATTTACTCACTTTTTTATGTTATTCAATCTTAAAAATCAGATATAAATTCATTTTTTAAATTTTAATTTTTATTAAATCTAAATAACATTACGCTTCAAAATTATTTTTAAATCTAAATATATCAAAACCTCAATTATTTACACCAGAATCGATAAGAAAGCCCTATATTTAACTTCAAAATTCATTTAAAAAAGATTAAATTTGCACGGAATTGACCGTATTTATCAATGGAAAAAAGCAAAACAACGAACACAAACGACCAAACAAAAATTCTTCCCAAATCCCGCATCGTTACAGGTATTTTACTATTTTGTATCGCTGGGATGATGAGCATCGCTTTCGTCTCCTACCTTATGAACTGGAAAGCAGACCAGTCGCAAGCTGGCACAATGGGCGATAGACACATCAAATCTTCTAATGTTTTAGGAAAAATAGGCGATTGGCTGGGTAATCTTTTCATCTTCGATAGTATAGGCGTTGCTGCTTTTATTATTCCGTTTTTGTTGATGGTTTTCGGATTTATTATCCTTAAGAAAAACTACTTCAAACCTTGGAAAACCATTTCGCACAGTTTATTTTTCATTTGTTGGTTGCCTATTTTTCTTGGGATAGTAACTAAAGGCGATGGTGTATGGAGTGGGGTTTACGGATATCAAATCATGGATTATCTTAAAGCCTATGTCGGATCGGTTGGACTGTGGCTTATCATATTAGTAAGCATATTGCTTTATTTTGTTTTAGAATTTAATTTAAGACCAAGTAGTATCAGGAATAAATTCAATGAGATTAATGACAATACCATTGGAAAACTAAAAGAAATGATGCCAAAATCGGAGGAAAACTTCGAAGCTGATGACGAACTGGAACAAAAAGAGGATCTTGAAAAGGAAAATATTATAGAGAAAGAAGAGATCCCAACGGAACTTCCAAAAATAAAAGTTACAGAAGACATCCAACCGATTGCAACACCTAACAAAACAACTTTTGAAAGTGTTGAAACACCACCTGTTAGACCTCAAAAGGATTTGGAAGCGATTTCTATTAAATTGGATAATGATTTCAGCAAAACTCCAGTTGTAGAAAAACCAATTACAACGCAGCAAAACATCGCATCAAATGCTGAAGATATTGCTTTTAATATCGAAGTTAAAAAAGAGGAGCAACTTGATCCAAATGAAGCAAAATCACAAGAATTGGTGAAAGAACACGGTTTGTACGACCACAGATTGGATTTAGCAAAATTCCAAATGCCTAGTTTTGATTTACTAAAAGATTACGGAAGCGAAGAAATTACGATTAACAAAGACGAATTAGAAGAAAATAAAAATAAAATTGTTGGACTTCTTAAGAATTTTAATGTTGGAATTTCTGAAATTAAAGCAACGATTGGTCCAACCGTTACACTTTACGAAATTGTCCCAGAAGCGGGAATCCGTGTTGCACAAATTAAAAAACTACAAGACGATATTGCGCTTAATCTTTCGGCTTTAGGAATTCGTATTATTGCACCAATGCCAGGAAAAGGAACCATAGGAATCGAAGTTCCGAGAAAAAATCCTACGATGGTCTCGATGCGCTCGGTGATTACTTCCAATAAATTCCAAACCTCGGATATGGATCTTCCTGTGGTATTTGGTAAGACCATTTCCAACGAAATTTTCATGGCAGATTTAGCAAAAATGCCACACTTACTAATGGCCGGGGCAACTGGTCAAGGTAAGTCTGTTGGTATCAACGCCATCTTGACTTCCTTACTCTATAAAAAACATCCAAGTGAACTTAAGTTTGTAATGGTTGACCCGAAAAAAGTAGAATTATCACTTTATTCTAAAATTGAAAGACATTATTTAGCAAAACTTCCAGATGCTGAAGATGCGATTATCACGGACAATAACAAGGTAATTAACACGCTTAATTCACTTTGTATAGAGATGGATAACCGTTACGAATTGCTTAAAAATGCATTCTGTAAAAACTTAAAAGAATACAATAAAAAATTCACAGAACGAAAGTTAAACCCTGAAAACGGACATCGTTATTTACCTTACATTGTTTTGGTTGTGGACGAATTTGCGGATTTGATTATGACAGCTGGTAAAGAAGTTGAAGTCCCGATTGCACGTCTTGCACAGCTTGCCAGAGCGATTGGTATCCACTTGATTGTGGCGACGCAACGTCCATCTGTTAACGTTATTACGGGTATGATTAAAGCCAACTTCCCTGCTCGTGTGGCTTTCCGTGTAATTCAAAATACCGATTCGCGTACGATTTTGGACTCTCCAGGCGCAGAGCAATTAATTGGAAAAGGTGATATGCTTTACTTTAATGGTAACGAAATTACACGTCTACAATGTGCTTTTGTTGATACGCCAGAAGTTGAAAAATTAGCAGAGTTTATTGGTGAACAAAAAGGATATTCGGATGCCTATATCTTACCTGAATACAGCGGCGAAGAGACTTCTTCTAATGTTGGAAGTTTTGACCCGAACGAGAAAGATCAACTGTTTGAAGAAGCTGCAAGAATCATCGTTTCGACGCAACAAGGTTCGACATCGATGTTGCAACGTCAGTTAAAACTAGGTTACAACCGCGCTGGAAGAATTATGGATCAATTGGAAGCTTCAGGCGTTGTTGGCGGTTTTAACGGTGCCAAAGCAAGAGAAGTTTTAATTTCCGATTTACATAGTCTCGAACAGTTTTTAGATAACTTAAGAAAATAGAAAATCGGCATTCAGAATTGAATGCCGATTTTTTATTGTTCTATACTAAAACTTTCTTCTATTTCGCTTCAAAAAAAGCTCTTAGATTCTCCAAATTCTTTTTGTCACTACCAGCAAAAATTTCTTTATCAGTGATAAATACTGGTCTTTTCAAAAAACTGTAATGATCGAGAATCAAATCTTTGAAATCTTTTTCTCCTGAGGTCTTTACATCAATTTCTCGCGCCTTAATTTGCGTTGACTTTTTACTAAACAAAGCTTCGTAAGATTTCGTCAAATTATACATTTCCGCCAACTCTTCTTTTGTAATTGGCGCTGATTTTATTTCACGAAGATCCCAATCTGACAAATCAAATTCCGCCATTATTTTTTTGCAAGTTCCACAAGTTTTAAGATAAAATACTTTTTTCATAATCAATTATATTTAATTAAAACTTAAAAGTATTTGCAGGGAATTCTTTATTTACTTCAATTTTAAAAATAGAAAGAACATAATCTCCATCTTTTTTAGGCGAAGAAGATTCGATGCGATGCGCCATCACAAGATTTCCAACTTTCTTGTATTCATCATAAGTTAAGGTCTCATCTTTCTTTACTTCTCTGTACAACATATAAGTTTTAACATCGAAATAATAAATCGTTTTGTTAACATTTTTGGTCAATTCAACCTTAAAATAACTATTATTTCCGATTTGTTCTTTACCTAGTAAATTGGCTTCAAAACCTTTATTTTCCCAATCGATAAAATCGTTATCAAAACTTTCAGGGACATAACTCGGATATTCTTGAATTTTGTTTTGAGCGTAATTCATCGCATAGCCTTTTTTACCATCATAACCTTCAACCGTCGTTTCCTTTTGATTAATCATAATCACGGTTTTTGTCAAATTAGGACGTTTTTGATAGATTTTAAAAGGATATTCGTCATTAACTCCCAATGTCACGCGACCTTGTAATAAGACAGAGTTTAGAAGCTTCCAGTTGGTTAAACCACCCGAAAGTTCAATATTTTTGTCGATAATTTCTTTTGCTGTTTGTGCTTGAATAAAACACGATAGAACCACACCAAATACTAATAGTAATCTCTTCATTAATTGCAATTAAGCTCCAAATATAAGTTTTTTAAAACGCTTTTTTCTTTTAAAAATTATAAAAGATGTTAATTCTGACCAATTATCAACTTTGCTTTTTCCAAATCTTCGGGTGTATCAATACCAACACCCACGAAATGGGTTTCTATCAATTTAATTTTCATGCCATATTCCAAATAGCGAAGACACTCAATTTTCTCGGAAATTTCTAATGGTTTCATTTCTAATTTTGAAAACTGCAACAAAGCTTCTTTTCTAAATGCATAAACACCAATATGTTTGTAATACTGAACATTAAAGCTTGTTTCGCGATGAAATGGAATAACCGAACGACTGAAATATAGGGCAAAACCATTGTTATCCGTAATCACTTTTACGTTGTTAGGATTTTCGATTTCCGATTTTTCTTTAAGTTCAATTTTTAAAGATGCTAAAGATATTTCTTTATTGTTATCGGTTTTAAAAACGTCCATCAACTGTTGTAGAGGCTCCAATTTAAGAAAAGGTTCATCGCCTTGAACATTAATAACAATATCACAATCGATATTCTGAACAGCTTCTGCAATTCTGTCGCTCCCCGTTTCGTGTTCGCCTGTCATAACAGCTTTTCCGCCGTTTTTTTCAATTTCATGGAAAATAATTTCGGAATCTGTTGCCACAAAAACATCATCGAAAAGTCCTGTCGCCAAAACGTTTTGATATGTGGTTGTAATAATGGTTTTGTCACCCAGAATTTCCATTAATTTCGCTGGAAATCTGGTAGAATTATAACGTGCGGGAATAACTGCAATGATTTTCATAATTTTCAAATGTAGCAATTTAGAAATCTAACAATGTAGCAATTTTTAAAATACAATTGCTACATTGTTAAACTATTAGATTGTTAGAGTAATTTATTTAGCGCAGCTTCTAATTTTGGAAGCATTTCTTTGATTTCATCAACTGAAAGTCCGCCAACCGATGCACGGAACCAAGGATCCGTAACAGAACAACCAAATGCTGAGAATGGTACAAATGCAACCCCACCTTCACGAATTAAATAAAACACCAAATCCGAAGTTTTCTCAATAACATCTCCGTTTGACATTTTTTTGCCGATATAATCCATTTTGATGGTTAAATACATCGCACCCATCGGTTGGATACTATCAACATTCAATCCTTTTGATTTTAAATCTTGAATTCCGTCATGCAAAACCTTTAAACTGTTTTCTAGTTCACCTTTGAAATGATTTACAAAACGATTTAATTCCGTGGTATTTTGATAATAATTCGCTGTTGCTTCCTGCTCTGGTTTTGGTGCCCAAGCTCCGATGTGTGTATTGAGAGCTTTCATTTTTTCGATAATTTCTGAAGGTCCGAAACTCCAACCTACTCTAACGCCAGTTGCAGCAAGGCTTTTTGAAATTCCATCAACGAAAATCGTATATTCTTTTAATTCTGGAAATAAAGAAACTGGATTGAAATGTTTCTCACCAAAAGTTAGATTAGAGTAAATTTGATCGTACAACAAATACAAAGGCTTTTGATCTGCCGAACGTTTTTTGTTTTCTTCTAAAATTAATTCACAAATTCCGTAAAGTTGGTCTTTCGTAAACATCGTCCCAGTTGGGTTTAGCGGCGAACACAACGAAATAAGAACAGCATCCGAAACATGCGGTGCAATTTCTTCGGCCGTCGGTAAAAAGTTGTTTTCTGGCTTGGTTTCAACTTCTATTCCTTGTGCTGAAGTCAAATAAGTGTAATGGTTGTTATTCCATGATGGAACGGGATAAATTACCTTGTCGCCTTCATCCACAATCGTTTTGTAAATAGCATAAATCAAAGGTCTTGCACCAGCTGTAATCAAAATATCTGCTGGCGAATAATCTAGATTCCATCGGTTTTTTAAATCCTCAGAAACGGCTTTTCTCAATGATAAAATTCCGTTTGCTGGTGGATAATTGGTTTGATGATTTTTGTATGCTTTTTCGATTTCCTCCTCTAATAAAGCAGGAATTGGATATAATTGAGAATTCAAATCACCGATGGTAAGGTTGGCAATTTGCGCTCCGTTAGCCTTCATATCGTTTACTTCATTTCCGATTTTTACGATTTCGGAACCGATAAGGTTGGCTGCTAATTTTGAAACTTTCATTTTCTTTTTTATAGATTTTATTTAGATTTTTTCTTTTTATTAAACGAAAAATAAAAGACTATTTATTTCCGTATAAATTTATTTTTAAACAAAAAATTCGGGATTTATTCATCCCGAATTTAGATATTAATTGAGATTAAGACTCTCTTTTACGGCTTCAATTTTCTTTTCTAAAATCGGAAGTTTTGCGACAAAATCAGCTTCCGAGTTGATGCTATCTTTCACAGAAACATAAAATTTAATTTTTGGTTCTGTTCCCGATGGACGCACACAAACTTTAGTTCCATCTTCTGTGTAATAAATCAAGACATTGGATTTTGGAATATCATCCATTACTTTTTTCTCGTTGCTTGCAACCATTAAGCAAGTTTGCTCTTTAAAATCTTTAACTTCTGCAACTGGCGAACCAGCGATTTCTTTTGGTGGATTTTCACGGAAATTCTTCATCATTTCCTGAATTTCTTCTGCGCCTTCACGACCTTTTTTAACAACATTTATCAAGCCTTCGTAGTACATTCCGACTTCTTTATAAATGTCAATCATGTACTGATACATCGTTTTACCATTGGCTTTGCACCAAGCCGCAATTTCGCACGCCAACAAGATAGAACCGCAAGAATCTTTATCTCTAACGAAATCTCCCGTCATAAATCCGAAACTTTCTTCACCACCACAAACAAATTTTTCTTGACCTTCAAAATCGCGAATCATTTTACCAATCCATTTGAAGCCCGTTAATCCAACTTTGCAATCAACACCGAATTTCTCAGCAACATCAAAGAAAACATCAGAAGTTACAATCGTAGAACCAATAAATTCTTTACCCGTAATTTTTCCTTGTTTTTTCCATTGGTCAAGGATATAATAAGTTAAAATTGTGTTGGTTTGGTTACCATTTAACAATTCTATATTTCCATTTAAATTTCGAACGGCGATTCCTAATCTATCGCCGTCTGGATCAGTCCCAATAACGATATCACCATTGGTGATTTTCGCTAAATCCATTGCCATTTCCAAAGCTGCTGGCTCTTCAGGATTCGGAGATTCTACTGTCGGGAAATTCCCGCTCGGAATCATCTGTTCTGTTACCAAATCAACTTTTGTGAAACCCGCTTTTTTCAAAGCTTTAGGAATAGTTGTGTAAGTCGTACCGTGAATTGAAGTGAAAACAATATTCAAATTATCTCTTCCAACATTTTGATACAAAGAGTTTTCCATACAAGCATCGATGTACACATCATCTTGCTCCTCGCCTATCCACTCTATTAAATCATCATTTCCATCAAATTTTATAGCATCAAATTTAGTTGCATAAACTTCTTTGATAATATTTTCGTCATCTGGTGGAACCACTTGCGCTCCATCATTCCAATAAACCTTGTAACCGTTATATTCTGGCGGATTGTGTGATGCTGTCAACACAATTCCTGCGTTACATTTTTTATCACGAACTGTAAATGACAATTCTGGCGTTGGACGGTGATTTTTGAACAACAAAACTTTAATTCCGTTTGCTGTCAAAACATCAGCAACCAATTTTCCAAATTCTTTAGAATTGTTACGAACGTCGTACGCAATCGCAACTTTAATCTCTTGATTTGGAAATGATTGATGAAGATAATTCGCCAAACCTTGCGTAGCTTGTCCCAGTGTATATTTATTAAGACGATTAGTCCCAACGCCCATTATACCACGCATTCCGCCAGTCCCGAACTCCAATTCTCTATAAAAAGAATCTTCTAAATCTGGTGAATTGCTGTCGATAAGTTGTTGTACTTTTTCTTTAGTTTCAGTATCAAATGTATCCGTAAGCCACAATTGAGCTTTTTCTAATGTTGTCATAAAAAGTTATGTGTGTTTTTAGTTTAAATTCTTTTGCTGCATCGTTGCTTTTTCCTCAACTTTTATCTTCTTTGAAGGATTCCCGTAGTAGACTAATTTGCCTGTATTGGTGATAGTTCCTTTAATTTCTTCATCCACATTGACCTCGGTATAGTTTCCGTTTTTAGAATCCAATTCTAGACTGTTGATAAACCAATATGGCGAAATGATACTCGCAGTATCCGAAATTTTAACATAAGCTTGATCGGTTTTCCCTAGAAGATTAGCACGACTTTTTTGCGTCATATTTAACCAAGTTTTGGTAGAAATAATGCCACCTATAAATTTGGATTGATCTTTAAGCGTCAACTTAAAGTCATTGACTTTCATCTGACTAGAGATATTTAATTCTACAGAATCCGCCAATTTAACATCATCAAAAGGATGTTTTCCGTATATTGTTAAGTTATAAAAACCTGCTTTTTCGGTTGGTCTTTTTTCTTTAATGGTTAAAATTTTATTTTCAACACCGATTTCTAAATTATTAAACAAATTGGGTGTTGTCTCAACCGCCACAAAATTATGCGGACTTTCTACATAAAAAAGTCGAAATTTCCCCTTTGCATCGAGTTTTGAAAACTCTGCAAGTTCCACATCTTTAGCTTCGATATCGCCTTTTGGACTAATATTTCCACAAGAAAATAAAGTCGTTATCAGCAATAAATAAACTAGGTTTTTCATTCTTAAAATTTGAAGTTTCAAGTTAGCTTTTTTCCTAGAAATAAGGGCAAATTTTTTCAAAAAAATATCATTTAGAAATACAAAGAAAAATCACGACGATTTTTACGAAATTTTCAATTTAAAACAGAAAAAAAATTAATTTTCTTGAATTTTATTAATTGAAACAACATTCTTAAGTTTAACCTCAGAACCAGAATTCTCTAGATAAACATCAAAAAGATTATCGGTTTTATTTAATTTAAAAACAAAATAAAAATCTTTAGACTTAGATTTTTGTAATAAAGTGTTATAAAACTCCATCACCTGCATACGATCATGTAAAAAATCATAGCGAAAACCTGATTCATCCTCATAATATTGCAACTGAAGTTTTTGTGAAAACAAATTAGTTTCTAAGCTTGTTGTATTATTTTTGAAATCTGTAAACTTAAAATCATTCTGTAGAAAATCTGTTGCAAAGACAATCTTAGCATTTAGATTTTTAACATAGTCAACTATTATTCCCCAATTGGCTTGAGTTATATAGACAAACATATAATCTTCTAAAATTTTTACATCCTCGAATCGATCTCCATCACTCCTTAATAAATTAAGATTTTCGGGTATTTTCTTCCCTTGAAAAGTACCGAGAGGAAGTGTGTTTATTTTACTATCCTTCTCAAAACGACTATCGGATTTGAAGTTTCCTACTGATTCTGTCATTCCAAATCCTAGTTTTCCGTTTGGAAGAATTTTAGCTACGAAGCAAGGATCTGATTTAAGATTTTTAGTTAATTCTTTAATTTTTTGTGATGGTAATTTATTTTCAGCTTCATAAAAAGTTTCGTCTTCGTAAAAAAACCATTTTAATCTTATAGAATGAGGATATGGTTTTGTCGATGATCGAGAATATAAACTTGGACTAAATACATCTCCTAAATTATTAAAATTGGTAGCATTTTTTGGATTAAGAATTTGATATTCTGCTTGCCAAATTCCATCATATTCGTTGTCACCATAAATAAGTTGATATTCTATAATTTTGTAATGTTGATGAGCATCTTCTGTTGTCAAATATCAATACCAAACTTTTTTATCAAAGTATTTATCCTTTTTTAATTGAATAAAAAACGCCACACAAAAACCGACTAATATTAGAAATAGTCCCAGATTGACTATATTGACACGATTCCTAAACATTATTCTTATTTATTCCCACTTCCTAAACCAATTAAAAATTGGGTTACTAAAAAGTAAAACACGAAAAATATCGCCGAAAACTTAAAAGCTTTTTTAAAAAATTTGGAGTAAACAAGATCTGACTTCATCGTCAACAACCATAAAATCAAGAAAAAGAACAAGGTCATAATCGGGTTAAAATAAAACACTGATGTACGACCTAGCTCTAAATATTTGAAAAGAAATTGGTAACTAACTGCGTTAATAAATACTAGTAAAACAAAGTACAATGCTATTTGTCCGAAAACTTTATCTTCCGTTTTTGTATTATTAATCGAGTTAAATTACTTCTTCCACATTATAATTTTTGTGGTCTCTTTTGGAACGGACAATCATCTCGCCCAAAAATCCTGAAACAAATAATAAAGTTCCTAAAATCATCATTGTCAAAGCGATGTAAAACCAAGGATTTAACGCAATCAAATGACCATATACACCTTTGGAAACATCAATTAATTTGGAGATTCCTAACCAAAGTGCCGACAAAAATCCGATGATGAACATTAAAGTTCCTGCAGCGCCAAAAAAGTGCATTGGACGTCCACCAAATCGACTTACAAACCACAAGGTTACTAAATCTAGGAAACCACGAATAAATCTTTCGGTCCCGAATTTTGAAGTTCCGTAAGGACGCGCTTGATGTTGTACAGGTTTTTCTGTAATTCTCTTGAAACCCGCATTGGCAGCCAACACTGGAATATAACGGTGCATATCGCCGTACACATCAATAGATTTTACTACACGTTTTTTATAGGCTTTCAATCCACAATTAAAATCGTGAAGATGAACACCAGACAACTTACGAGCCGCACCATTAAAGAGTTTTGATGGAAGATTTTTCGTCATAACATTGTCAAAACGCTTTTTCTTCCAACCCGATACGATGTCGTAATCTTCTTTAGTCACCATGTCATACAACTCAGGAATTTCTTCTGGAAAATCCTGTAAGTCCGCATCCATCGTTATCACAACATCACCTTGCGCTTTCTCGAAAGCCGCATGTAAAGCTTGTGATTTTCCATAGTTTTTGGAAAATTTAATCCCATGTACTTGCGGATGTTGCACTTTTAGATTTTCTATAATGCTCCAAGAAAGATCCGTACTACCATCATCGACAAACCAAACATCATAACTTAACTGATGTTGCTTACACACAGCATCAATACGGTTAAAAAGCTCTTCGATGGATTCTTCTTCGTTGAGAAGTGGAATAATTATAGAAAGATTCATTAATTAAATTTAGGTAAAAATAAGATTATTCGTAGCGTTTTTTGTTTTTCAAAAAGGCTGCAATAATAATCGACAAAAGTAAATAAAATAATAAAATGCCGGCAAAAAGTTTTCCTAAAAATTCGAAAGAGAAATAGTTACGCTTTTCCTTTAAAGCTATTTCGCGCGCTTCTTTCGCTTCTTTATAATTCTTTTCTAACTCAACAACGACATTGGCATCTTTATGATTAGCAGCATCAATTTTTTGTTTTTGATAAGCTTCTTCAAGATTAGTAAGCTCAGTTTGTACGTATTGATAATTTAGTAAATCACGTGCATTTTTATCCACATAATTTAGGAATCCGAACATTGTCACCATCGATAAAAACCCGCCAACAAAAAGCGTTACAAACGATTGCTTAAAAGCTTGAGGATAAGTAATTTGAGTTCCTTTTCGCAACCAATATGTTGATAAGAAAGCGGCGATACCGTAAAGAAAAGTTAAACCAAACGCATTGATTTTCATACTAATATCCCAATAATTAGGACCAGCAAAAAAATAATAAACACCAAAGAATAACAACATCGTTACTCCGTATAAACCAAGACCAATAACTACTGGATTTTTCGTCATAATTTTCTAAAATGTGGGAAGATTATCTCTATCAAACTTCATTTTTGTCATTTTAAAAACCGATTTTTTTTATTAAATGACAAAATTTTTAAAATTTTCAAGATTTTTTCAAATTAAAAATCAAGCTATTAGACTAATTAACGCCTATAAATTCTCATTTTCTTGAGAAGACTCTTCCAAATTCATAAATAATTTCTATATTTGCACTGGCAAGTCCTACACAACCAGCTCCTGAGAATCCTCCAGGGTGGGAACGCAGCAAAGGTAATCGGTTGTAGCGGTGTGATGTAGGTAGCTTGCCATTTTTTGTGTCTATATGTTTCGTAATTTTATTTAAAAACTGAAGCATTAAATCCTCCAAAATCTCTGAATATTCTAATTTTACTTTATTTAAAATCAAACTATTAGCTGAATTTTTCAAAACTTAAAGCTTCAATTTATTTTAATTAAAATTCAAATTCCTCACCTAATTCTGGTAAACTGAATTCGATGCCTGCGTCTGCAAAATGTTTCTTTGCATTATCATGATTAATTTTGATTGGCTCAAACGTATCAAAATGACAACCGATAACTTTTGGCGTCAACAATAATTCTTTCGCCGCAAAAGCTGCTTTGCGAGGACACATCGTATAATGACGACCAATGGGAAGAATCGAAACATCTAGCTTTCCAAAAACTTTTGGGAAAATAGCCATCTCTGCAGAAACGCCCGTATCACCTGCTAAATAAAGATTTTTACCTGGCAAACGGAAAATATATCCTGCCGCTTCACCCCCGTAAGTTCCGTCCGGAAAAGAGCTTGTATGGCTTGCTGGCACCATGGAAATTTTAAGATCGTCAATTTTTGCAGATCCACCGAAATTGATGTCAATATTGTTCGCATGTTTGAAGTAGCCACAAATTTCTGGTTGCCCAATAATGGTCGCATCTGGATGATTCGCCAATACCTCAGCTACATCTGCAGTATGATCACCGTGCGCATGCGTAATCAACACATAATCAATTTTTTGCGCTGTAATATCGAATCCTGTTTTATCTTTTTGAAAGTTGTAAAAAGGATCACTCAAAATCGTTTTTCCGTTATGTGTGAACAAAAAGCAATTTTGTCCTAAGAATTTTATTTTCATTTTTTAATTTTAAAATTTAATTATACTTATTCAGCTGGGAATTTATCTTCGATAAGATTTAATTTAATCCCATGTTCTAACCAAGCTTTACAACCATCCAAAACCGTTGTAAAACCGCCCGTATTATCATTAACGACTTTAGCTAAGTCATCGCCAGTTTGCGGATAACCATAACTTTTGATGATTACTAAAGTTCCGTTTTTCATCTCTTGAAACTCGTAATCGACATTGGTTGCAGGATTTCCCCACAAAGTTTCGATTTTTTGATTTGGAACAATCTTCAAAGTTTGTACTTCTGATGACACATTATACATTTCCCAAGTCCAAGTTGTCGTAGTCCCTTCTTCCAGCTTTCCACTCGATTTTGTAAACCAAAATTTGGTTGTTATTTCGGGATTTACAAATGCCTCAAAAACCTCAGCAATTGGCTTTCTGATTAACATTTGACATTGTACAAAAATTGGATGTTCCATATATTTTGTTTTAAAAAAGATTAAGTCCAGCAGCGGTTAAAATCGCCATCATAAAGGTTAAAATCCCAACTTGTTTTAGGAAAGGATCTAACTCGCGGTTTTCTTTAATTTGCATAATCTTGCGTCGAAGTCCAGCAAATGGAAACAACAAAATCATTACAATAAATGCGTAATATCTGCCTTGCGCTTGCAATTGGTTAATCATTAAAAAAGTCAAAACCAACAAAATAGGAAGTTGCAATAACACCATTTCGTAGATCATCGCATTTTTGTAACCAAGTTTCAGAGCCAAAGTTTTTTTGCCAGAAGCTTCGTCGTTTTGCATATCGCGCATATTGTTAAGATTAAGCACTGCTGCGCTCAACAAACCAACAGCTGCCGCTGGAAGCAAAACATCCCAACTAAAAGTTTTAGTAAATAAGAAATAACTTCCGCAAACCGATACCAAACCGAAAAAGACAAACACGAAAATATCGCCCAAGCCCATGTATCCGTAAGGTTTTTTGCCAACTGTATAACCAATCGCTGCCAAAATACAAGCTACGCCCAAACCAATGAAAATATAAAATTCATTCATATAATTTGGGATAAATGCCACATACAACAAGGCAACGGTCGCTACAAAAGACAAAATTGAAAGTAGAATAACGGCATTTTTCATTTGTTTGGCTGTTATTTTCCCCGAAGCCACTGCTCTAGCTTCCGCTTCGTTGATTCTCAGTTTATCAGTTCCTTTTACACCATCTCCATAATCGTTGGCATAGTTGGAAAGGATTTGATACAGCAAGGTCACCAAAAGCGCCAATGCAAAAATCTTCCAATCCCAAAAGCCACCATCCTCCTTCAATCGCCATTTGGCAATAAAAGATCCCATGATAATTCCACTTAAAGAAAGTGGTAAAGTTCGCAGACGCGCTGCATGTATCCAGTCAATCATTTTTATTTAGGTAATAGAAAACAGAAATAAGGTTTTAGTTTTAGCATTGATGCTAATTTCTAATTCCTAACTTCTAATTCCTTATTTAAGATATCCATTGGTCGTCGCCAAAGTTTGGTTTTCTCTTTTCTAAGAAAGCATTGCGGCCCTCGATAGCTTCGTCAGTCATATAAGCCAAACGCGTTGCTTCGCCAGCAAAAACCTGTTGTCCTACCATGCCATCGTCTGTTAAATTCATAGCGAATTTCAACATTCTGATTGACATTGGCGATTTTCCAAGAATCTCTTGCGCCCATTCGTATGCGGTATCTTCAAGCTCTGCATGTGGAATAACAGCATTAACCATTCCCATTTCGAAAGCTTCTTGCGCAGAATAATTTCTTCCCAAAAAGAAAATTTCTCGCGCTTTTTTCTGCCCCACCATTTTTGCTAAATAAGCAGAACCATAACCACCATCAAAACTTGTTACATCAGCATCCGTCTGTTTAAAAATCGCGTGCTCTTTACTTGCCAACGTCAAGTCACAAACCACATGAAGTGAATGTCCGCCACCAACAGCCCAACCAGGAACAACTGCAATAACCACTTTTGGCATAAAACGAATCAAACGCTGAACTTCCAAAATATTAAGACGATGTCTTCCGTCTTCCCCAACATAACCTTTTTGACCACGCGCTTTTTGGTCGCCACCACTACAAAATGCCCAACCGCCATCTTTAGAACTTGGACCTTCGCCAGACAACAACACAACGCCTATCGATGGATCTTCCGAAGCATCAAAAAAAGCATCATATAATTCTGAAGTTGTTTTGGGACGAAAAGCATTTCTAACTTCTGGTCTATTAAAGGCGATTCTCGCAACGCCACCACATTTTTTGTACGTGATATCGTCGTATTCTTTAACTGTTTTCCAGTCTATCATTTTAATAAAATTTGGCGTAAAGATAAGGCTATAATGACAATTATTAAAATCTTAAAATTATTAATTCTCGAAAACAATTTTATTTCTATTTTTAGAAGTTAAAATCAGGATTATTGAGATATAGATTAACAAAACACCAATCCTGCTTTAGTTCGAAATGAATTTTATGAAAAAGAAAAATATTTTGTACGCAGCGCCAATCGTTTTGGTGATTATTTTTAGTCTTATTAATTCATATTTTACAAGTGGAAAAATTAATAAACATCCAAAATATACTACTGCAATTCTTGTTAATGAATATTTAGCACGTAGGTTAACTACTTTTGATTATAATTACAGCATTAATGGAATTAAGTATACCAATGCAGTTAGTTCTAACAAAGTAGAAATTGGAGAAAAATATCTTGTTGTTTATGATTCTCTAAATCCTAAAAACTGTGCTTTACTGCTAATCTATCCTATTGAAAAAGATTATGAACCCGCAAGTAATGGCTGGAAGTACAATGAAGTTCCATTTAAAATAGACACTGTATTAATACAAAAATATGTGAAAAATTATAAGTAATTATGAAGAAAGAGAAACTTTTGGACAGGTTACAAATATCTAGCAGTATATGATTCTCTAAATCCGAACTTTGCAATATTGTTACAAATTAACATTACAGATTTTAAGTTTCCTTCTCCTAGAAATGGTTGGAAGTTAAAAGAAATTCCTTTTCCTGTAGATAGCTTACGAATAAAAAAGATGTTGGAATAAATTTTCAAAAAAAAATTAAGCGCCTTCAACAGATGTCGAAAGGCGCTTTACAATATAATAATTGTGATTGGTCGGTGTTGATTATTTCACGACTTTAATAGCACTTGCTAAAAAGCGTGTTTCTGTTTTTGGATCTTTGATAGCATCAATCTCCGATTGTGGTTTTTTAGCATCTTCAGCGTAATGTTTCAGCTCGTTAACGGAAGTTGTTTTGCTTTCTGCATTGCCTTCTAGCACAACATTTTTCCCAACTAAAGCCATCGGTACAAAGAAACCATAATCTTTCATTTTAACAAAGAAATCTTTACCATCATCCGTTTTTAGTTTTACCCAACATCCTTTTTTAGGACAAACTTCGGTAACTGTACCTTTAACAGCAACGTTTTCAACTTTTGCTTCTTTCGTTAATTTTTTATTTAAATCTTTAACTGTAATTGCTTTTTTCGCCACAGTCATTTCTACGTCTTTTCCGTAATACTCACCAACTTTTGCTTCACCAGCTGGTGGACCAGATTGTGCGAAAGTGATAACACCAATCCCTAATCCTAATAAAAATAACAAGTTTTTCATGCTAATGTTAAATTTTTGTAAATGTAATAAAAATTATTTTGAAACAGACTTATCCAGCTTTTTATTTTTCAACCAATAAGACGTCGCCTCGTATGTAGCCACAGTTTCATTCTTTAATTGCTCGTCAATTGTCGTTCTCGGAACTTCATCAAAATACGGATTATAGATTGCTGAGATGTTATTTTTTTGAGGTTTTAGATCATATTGTTTCACCTTTTTTGTTGGTGAAATAATCGTCAAAATATTATCTTTTATTAAACCTAAATCTTGATAAGTCGCAATATAAGCACGCGGCTGATAATTGGTTTTAAAAATATCTTGACCTAAAAACTGACTTTCATAATTGAAATTCATCAAACCAAACAAAGTCGGCATCACATCAATCTGCGACATCAAAGTGCTCACCTCTTTTGGCTGTACAAGACCTTCGGAAAAAATAAGTGCTGGGATTCTGTATTTATCCATCGGCAATTCGGTTTTACCAGCAGACGATGCACAATGATCGGACACGATTACAAAAATTGTATTCTTATACCAATCTTGTTTTTTCGCCATTTCGAAAAACTTCTTAATTGAGTAATCGGTGTATTTAACGCCACCTTCACGCGATTTTGCATTTCCAGGAATGTCGATTCGTCCATCTGGATAGGTAAAAGGTCGATGGTTACTAACTGTCATCCAATGGTTAAAGAAGGGTTTTCCAGTTTTAGCTTCGGCATTCATCGTTTCGATCGCTTTTTTCGCCATATCCTCATCACTAACGCCCCATATGTTAGCAAAAGTAATTTCTTCAGGTTTAAAAGCTGCTCTGTCAACAATATCATAACCATTTCCGCCAAAGAAATCTTTCATATTATCAAAATAAGAATCGCCGCCGTACAAGTATTTAACTTGATAACCTTTCGATTTGAAAACCGATCCCGTCGTAAATTTATTCTTGTTATCTTCACGTTTAACAACACTTTCTCCAGCAGTTGGCGGAATACAAAGCGTTAAAGCTTCCAAACCGCGAACAGTACGATTTCCTGTTGCATAAAGATTGGTAAACATCATACTTTTGGTTGCTAAACTATCCAAAAACGGTGTGATATTTTGCTCGTTTCCGTAATGTTTTAAGAAATCTGCAGAAAGACTTTCAATGGAAATTAGAACCACATTTTTACGAATTTCCGCCGAATCACCCACAACTGGACGACGCAATTCTGATGGTTGATATTGACTTAAAAATTGTTTTTCCGCTTCTTCTATTCCTAAGCTTGGATAGAATTTAACAAAATCCAACTCTTTGGTATTAAATGCAGTATAGAATTTCTCCAAACCATTGCTTTTAATTTCTTCCGAAAAAGTATTTTGATAATGTATTTTTTTAAGCTGCCCAATCGCAAACAAACTCAATCCAAATAACACTACATAAGCTATAACAAAGATTATTTTTTGTATAAAATTTGGAAGTGTTAGCAGCTCTGATTTTGTTTTTTTATAAATGAAAATCGTAACGCCAATTGCAATTGCAATAATCACCGAAAACAACGGAACAACTGGATAAGATTCCATAATATTACCGATAACTTCGTTGGTATAGATTAAATAATCAACCGCGATAAAGTTGTAACGAACCCCAAATTCATTCCAGAAAAAATATTCGCTCACCGCATTTTGAATGATTAAAAACACATATAAAAACAGCGTAATGAAATATAAAATATTTCTAAATCTTTGTCTTTGATTCGGAACAAATAACAACAATCCGAACAGACTCGTTTTTAAACCAACAAAAATTAACGCAATCTCTGCGACAGAACCGCCATATTGTTTAAAAATATTATTTGGGACAAAGGCGATATACAATGCAAAAGCCAATAACAATCCGAAAATAATGTAACCCCAAGGTTTGTTGTATTTCGAATTGGATAAAAACAAAAAGTAAATCACCAAAAATACCGACGCAATACTAAAAATAAAAATATCGCTAATTGCGCCAACTAACAAAATCCCCAAGCTTTCGAAAAAGCCAAAACTACTGGTTGTTATTGGATGAAAAAAGAAAACCAATCTCAACAAAAATGAAATTAGCAAGTAAAAGCCGCCTAAATAAAAATAGGCTTTTAGTTTTTTGAAGTCCATAATTCGGTTTATAGTTGCTGTTTTTTGCGCCCGCAAGTTAAGATTTTATAAATTATTAAAAATATTTAAACTAAAATGTAACATACTTGCCGTTTTGATTGTCTAACTATTATAACATTACAAATTATATCACTATGAAAACAAATAAAATCTGTGCTATATTATTAGGTTTAAGCCTTACATTAAGCGCTTGCACTTACTCAAAATCTAATGGAGAAACCGAATTTACAATTGGAGGTTTTAACATGGGAAGTAATGAAGGCAAAGGCGCTTTGACCGACAAAACTTATACTTTTGATTTTGATGAAATAAAATCTTCTAATGCTTTGGACGTTGAAGTTGTAAAATCTAGCACCGAAAAAATTGTTGTTAACGCACCATCGGACATTATCGACCAAATCGAAGTTGTACAAGAAGGCTCAGCTGCAGTTATTCGTATTGCGAGAGGCGTTAGAAATGTTTCTACTAATCGAGTTAAGGTGAAAGTCTATGCTAAAGATTTTAACAAATTATCAGCTTCGTCAAGTTCGACAATTACCGTATCAGACGATTTTAAATCGAATGGATTTCTCATAAATGCATCTAGCTCGTCAACTATTAAAGGGACTTTCGATGCACCTTCTATCAATATCCAAGCAAATAGCAGCGCAGATATTGTGGCAAATATTATGTCAAAAGATATTATTGCACAAGTTTCTTCCTCGGGAACTATAAGCCTAAAAGGTCGTTCGGAAAGTATTAATGCTCAGGCTTCATCATCAGGAGATGTGGAAGGTGCAGAATTTACAGCAGATTCGGCCATGTTACAAGCCTCATCATCAGGTGGAATAAAAATAGGCGTTAGAAATTCGGTATCGGGAAGTGCATCTTCTAGCGCTGATATTGTTGTCCTAAAACGAGGGAATCTAGAAAGTAAAAATATAAAAGAAAGCAGCTCGGGTTCTGTCACTATTAAATAAAACTAATTTTTTGTCCTATTTGTACCGTTTGGCATACAATTGTATGTTTAGACTTTAACTTCTAAAAACTAGAAGCATCTAAACTATACGAACTAGAAAAGAATAAAAATGAAAAAATTATTAGAAAAGACAACTTTGGTGGGGCTTTCATTATTCACATTTGGATTGTCTTTTGCGCAAAAAATTGACCAAAAATCACAAAGCATTTTGGATGCTGTAACATCTAATTATAAGAGCAAAAAAAACACGTACTTCAAATTCACTTATGGTTCAGGTTCTGGAAAAGTAACCAAAGCCGAAACTGGGATTTTCTATTCTAGCAATGATAAATACAAGTTAAAAATCATGGGGATAGAACAGATTTTTGATGGTAGCAAAGTATACAACATCAACGATTCTGACAAAGAAGTTACGATTGCAAAACCAAATGATAGCGATGTGATGTTTTCGCCGCTTAGTTATTTAGAATCTTATAAAAAAGACTATAATGTAACCTATGTTGGCAAAAGAACTGTTAGCGGAAAATCTTTGGATTATATCAAGATGACGCCTGTTAAAGAAAATGGTCTATCGCAAGTTAATCTTTATGTTAACAGTGCCCAAAACAAATTAGTAAAACTAGAACAAATCGCTACTAACAACCAATTAGCAACGATTAGCATTAGCGATTACAAAGAAAATCAAAACTTATCTTCTAATGTTTTCAGCTTCGATAAAGCGAAGTATGCTAAATATTTAATCACAGAACTTTAATCTTATCATTAAAGCTTAAATATAAAAAGTCATAATGTCTTTCGCATTATGACTTTTTTGCTGTATTTTTGACGTCAAATTAGATAATTTTTCCATTTGAAAAAGTTAGACAAATATATCATTAAAACCTTTTTCGGGCCATTTTTCTTTATATTCAGTGTCCTGTTTTTCATCTTCATTGTCAACATCATTTGGGTGCAGATGTCTCAATTCACGGGTAAAGGACTGACTTATTGGGAGATTATTAAGTTTTTGTTCTACATGAGCGCCAATGTCGTGTCGATGGTTTTACCATTAACGATTTTGTTATCTGCCATTATGACCTTTGGTGATTTTGGGGAACGTTATGAGCTCGCTGCGATGAAAGCTGCTGGTATTAGCTTGACACGAGTTATGGCACCACTTTTTATCACGGTGACCATGATGTCCTTTGTCCTCTTTTTGTTTTCAAATAATGTCATACCCGACTTCCAACGGAAAGCTAAAAATATGTTGTTTAACATTGTTTCTAGTAAACCTGCGCTTAATTTTACACCTGGGGTTTTTATTGACCAAATGTCTGGGTTCTCAGTAAAATTTGATAAAATATCGGGAGAAAATAAGGAAAATTTAGAAGGCGTTTTTCTTCATAAAAAAGCAAATTCTTATGAAGATCAACAAACGATTATCGCAAAAAAAGGCCGTTTTGCAAAAGCGCCAGATCCTAACTTTTTAAAACTTGTACTTTATAATGGTTATATCTATGAAGACGATATCGCCAACAAAGCTTATAATGAAAGGTTAAATCAGCCCAATCAGTCCATTAAATTTGATTCATTAGCTTTCCACATCGACATTAGTGATCTTATCAACAAAGCCATCGAAAGTGAGAAAATTACGGATGATTATCGTTTTCAAAACTATTTTGAAGTCAACGAAACCTTAGCAAAAACTGATGAAAACAACAAAGTTAGCATCAATAGTATATCGAATCAGTCGATGATGACGGTCAATGCTTATGTTCAATATTTAGATAATCCACATAATAAAACCAAGGTTGATCCAACGCCAAACTTTACAGGTGAAGATCTCGCTGCGGACAAAAAAATGGAAGTCTTTTACAATGCTTACGTAAGACTTAACAATCTAAAAGACAGCAACAAACAATCGCAAGAGCAAATCTTGGAAATGAAAAAATACAAGAATAAAATAGTCATTTACCAACAGAGAATCCTTTCTTATTCAGTGACTTGTATTATTTTCTTCATGATTGGTGCGAGTCTCGGATCCATTATCCGAAAAGGCGGAATGGGACTTCCCGTCGTTATTGCGATTATCATTTTCATTATTTTCTACGTCATTAATTTGAGTGTCGAAAACTTATCTTGGAAAGGACAACTCGATCCTTATTTGGCAACTTGGGCACCTAATATGATTTTGTTCCCGTTTGCTATTTGGTTGACATACAAAGCTTTAACAGACTCTCAACTATTTGACATTGAGAAATATCGAACTTTGTTAAAACCAATCACGAAAAGATTTACAAAAACTAAAGAACACAAACGTTATCAATAATATGGAATTCTCGCTGCAATCTCGATTAGAAAACGATTTTTTGATTTTGGAACCACTTCAAAAAGAAGATTTCGAAGCTTTATATAAAGTTGCATCCGAAAAGGAAGTTTGGGCGCAACATCCCAATCCTGACCGTTATAAAATAGAAGTTTTCCAAAATTTTTTCGAAGGTGCCATAAAAAGCGGAGGTGCGTTCAAAATTTATGATAAAAAATCTGGCGAATTAGCAGGAAGTTCGCGCTTTTACGATTACAATGAAGCTGACAGTAGTATCTTAATTGGTTACACTTTTTATGGAACTAAGTTTTGGGGAACTGGACTTAATCACAAAGCGAAACGCATGATGATGGACTATATTTTCCAATATGTTGATAAAGTTATTTTCCACATTGGCGCAGAAAATTTACGTTCTCAAATTTCTATTTCGCGTCTCGGTGCCGAAAAAATTGACGAACAATTGGTTGAATATTTCGGAGAAAGTCCAAAATTAAATTTCATTTATCAAATTAAAAAAGAGAATTATCAGAAATAATTTTCATTTTTAAAATACTCAATTACAACAACTTACAATTTAATTTAAAAATAATTACATTTTTGATGTAACAGGAAATCCTTCTGCTTTATTATACCTATAAAATTAGTGTTATGAAAAAAGCAAGTTTCTTGTTAATCAATTTAATCGGCATTTTTACTTTTAGACAAAAAATCGAAGGCAAAATAACTGATACCAACAATACCAATCTTTCGTACGTTGAAATTGTGGCAACACAAAAGGATAAAAAATATTCCAGTATTAGTACCGAAAATGGAAATTTTGCTCTGCAACTTCCCGAAAACGGAACTTACAAACTAGAAATTTTTAAAGACCAAAAAAGTATTTTCAATGAAGAAATCCAAGTGCAAGGGACACTTCTTAAAAATATACAAACAACATCGCAACCCACAGCAGAAAAGCAAATCGAAGGCGTAACTGTTGTTGCAACAAGTAAAAAATTGGTAGAGCGAAAAGTTGATCGCTTGGTTTTTAATGTAGAAAATTCTGTAGCGTCGCAAGGTGTTGACGCTGTCGAAGCTTTGTCCCAAACGCCAATGTTGCGCACAACCGACGACGCCATAAGCATTGCGGGGAAAAGCAGCGTTGCAATTATGATCAACGACCGACTTGTGAATTTGTCAGGTGAAGAATTGATCAATTATCTTAAAAATCTACGTTCTGATGACATTGCAAAAATCGAAGTGATTACGACGCCACCTGCAAAATATGCTGCTGAAGGCAAAAGTGGCCTTATCAATATTGTACTCAAGAAAAATACAAATATTGGTTGGAATGCATCTTTGCAAACTTCGGGAAGCGTGAGTTCTGTCACAAGTTGGCGCGATGGTGCAACTTTTAATTACCAAGGCAAAAAACTTTCGGTGTCGACATCTGGAAGTATGGGCGAAAATATTTGGAAGCAAAAAAACTATAATTATAGCATTGGTGAAGATCAATATTGGAATTCGGATGGAAGTTATTGGGGAAATTATCGTTACAAAAATGCCAACATAAAAACGGAATACAAACTCAATGACAAAAATTTAATAGGTTTTAATTATAATTACTCATTTTCAAATCCTTACAACATTAGCAAAAAATAATGTTAGAACTTTACAAAACGGAACTTCGACTGAATTTGTATCGCAAAATGTCAACCACAATCATAACAATAATCATTACGCAACAGCTTTCTACGATATCAAATTGGACAGTTTAGGCAGTAAATTAAGTTTTTCTGGAAATTTAATCTCCAATAAATTGGCGTTGATTAACAATGTTTCAACCTTACAAAACACAGAAAAAAAAGCTGTTAACTACAACGATAACTTGTACAATGTTTACTCTAGACAAGTCGATCTTGAAAAGAATTTTTCGAAAATTAAAACCGAATCAGGTCTTAAATATACCATGTTTAAAAATGAATCTACAGCTCAGTTTTTTGATATTGAAAATGAACAAACACAGTTAAATCCTCTGCGAAGCAACGCCTTTATTTATCATGAAAAAAATTATGCAGCTTATGTGTCATCAAGTTTTAAAATAGCTGAAAAATGGGATGCAAAATTAGGACTTAGATACGAACATACAGAGTTGGATGGGACTGCAAAATCTGACGGAGCAATGGTTAAATCGTCTTATGGGAAATTCTTCCCAACGGTTTATTTTAGCTACAAAGCGAACGATAACAACACGATGTCGCTTAACTATTCGCGTAGAATTCGTCGTCCGTATTTTGGAAATCTTAGTCCTTCAAAAGTCTACACTTCAGACTATGAATATTATGTAGGAAATCAGTTTTTGAAGCCTTCTTTCTCGGACAATGTGGAATTGAGTTATGTTTTAAAAAATAACTTTACGACAACGCTTTACTTCACACATACATCCGCTTCTTGGGGTAGAATTCAGAAGATTGAAAACGGAAACAAAATCACGAAAACCGAGAATTTCTTTACCGAAAATCAAACTGGGATGAGTCTTAACTACAGCTTTAACAAATTACGTTGGTTGGAGTCAAATGTATTCTTAACGGGCTTCTACAACCAATCTACGAGTACCAGATCCGATGTCAATATTTTCCCAGCAAGTTTTGGCGCCAACCTTAATATCAACAATAGTTTCTATTTAAGAAAGGATAAAAACTTAGCATTTACGCTTGGTTATTGGATGGATTTGCCAAGCAAACAAGGCAATTCGGATATTAATTTCAGTAATAATCTTTATGCAGGTTTAAAACTAAATTTACTATATAAGAATCTTATGATCACCTTGAGTGTTAATGATATTTTTAACACACAAACTTACAAAGGCCGCGAAACGTACTCGAATTTCACATCGAATTTCAAATACAAAGGTCTTTCGTAAAGCGCCAACCTTTCGTTGACTTACAAGTTTGGAAATAACAACATAAAAGGCGCAACCAACCAAACCAAATTTGAGGAACAAAGTCGCGTTGGCGGTTAAGAATTTATTTAATATTTACTCAAAAAAAATCGGCAGTCTCATTGGGAACTGCCGATTTTGATTTATTTAAAAATTAATATTTCTACGCCTTCTTCATCTTTTTTACGATAGTTTGAATTAAAGTAATTACCGCAACCATCGCAGTTCCGACAATAATACCAAGTCCAGCTTCATTTATAATATCCGGAATATGAGGAAGATAATCATGAAGATGATCTATATTATGCATAAAAATTCCGCCAGAAACCAGTAACAATGCAATCGTCCCAACAACGCCCAAAACTTTAATAACAATCGGAAGAAGTTTCACTAAAAAATGTCCAATTTTTGAGAAAATTCCGCGGTCGTTAGATTTATCAATCAATCTAAAACCTGCGTCATCCATCCTAACAATTAGCGCAACAATCCCGTAAACACCTACTGTTGCTAAAACTGATACGACGCAAACGGTTACAATTTGGATATTAAGAGGTTGCTTAAGAACCGTTCCCAAAGCAATAATCACAATCTCGATGGACAAAATAAAATCGGTTGTAATCGCAGCTTTTACTTTTGCTTTTTCCTGTTGTTCAGGAAGTTGATGCTCGAGAACTTCAGTAATATTATTATCCGTTTGCTCGATTTCTTTTTTATGAAACAAAAAATGGAAAATCTTTTCCATGCCTTCGAATGCTAAATAACAGCCCCCCGCAATCAAAACATATTTAATAATAACTGGGAAAAAAGCGTTTAGCAACAACGCAATCGGAACGATTATTAACTTATTAAGGAACGAACCTTTCGTAATCGCCCACAACACAGGAATCTCGCGCGAAGACTGAAATCCTGTTGCTTTTTCGGCATTTACTGCGAGGTCGTCCCCCAAAATACCAGCGGTTTTTTGAGTTGCGACTTTACTCGCTACTGCGACATCGTCCATTAACGCTGCCAAATCATCTAAAAGTGCAAAAATGCCTGAAGCCATAAATTATTGTAAATTTTGTTGAACAAAAATATCAAAAGCTTAGAAAATATTAAACTTTGAATTGCATTTTTTTCTAAAAATTAATTCAAATTGCGGATGGCTGCAACAAATTCTTCAATTGCTTCGTCCGTCGTTGCCCATGAACAAATCAAACGTATCGCTGCGAAGTCTGTATCTATTTCTTTCCAAACATAAAAATCAAATTGGGTTTGCAAAACTTCAATATCTTCCTTTTTAAGAATCGGAAATATTTGATTACTCGACGAATCTGTCAAAAATTCTGTCCCAACTTCAACAAAAGCATTTTTAAGTTTTTGAGTTTGGTGATTCGCATGTTCTCCAAGTTTTAAATACAAATCGTCTTTCAACAATTCTAAAAACTGAATGCCCAACAATCGTCCTTTTGCCAACATCGCACCTTTTTGTTTGATGAAATATGGAAAATCTTCACACAATTTTTCGTCATTAAAAATAATAGCTTCACCGATTAACGCTCCATTTTTTGTTCCACCAAAATAAAAAACATCCGAATTTTTAGCGATAATTTCTAAACTTAAGTCCGCTTCAGGAATCGCAATCGCCTGAGATAATCTTGCGCCATCAACAAAAAACAAAAGATTTTTTGACTGACAAAATCGATATAAATCTTCCAATTCAGATTTGGAATAATGTGATCCGACTTCTGTCGTGTTTGATATATAAACCAATTTTGGACGGACTTGATGCGGAATATTTTGATGTGTGTCCAATACTTTTTGGATCGCATCTGTCGTTATTTTTCCATTGTCAGTTGGTATCAAATTAATCTTATGACCAACTGCTTCGATAGCGCCAGTTTCGTTGGATTCGATGTGACCAGTTTGCGCCGCGATAACGCTTTCAAAAGGTTTTAACAAAGAAGAAATCACCAACAGATTAGCTTGTGTCCCACCACTTACAAAAAAAATACCTGCTTTTTCATTTTTAATTTTTGATCGAAAAATAGCAGCAGCTTGCTTGCAATAATCGTCATGTCCGTAACCCAATTGCTGCATCGAATTAGTATCCACCAAAGCTTGCAAAATATTAGGATGACAAGCTTCTGTATAATCATTTTTAAAAGAATATTTCATTTAGAATCAATCAATTATATTTTACTTCGAGACCATTCGCTCCAAGAACCAACATAAAGATTTGGTATCTCGTAACCAGCTTCATTCATCGCCAACAAGGTGTGACAAGCCGTTACACCAGAACCGCAGTGCACAATAATTTGATTTTTAGAATGTTGATTAAAAATTTCCTCATATTTTTTATGAAGTTCTTCTGGCGTTTTGAAGTTTCCATTATCGTTAAGATTCTCAGCAAACGGAATATTAATCGCATTCGGAATATGGCCAGCAACCAAATCGATTGGTTCAGTAATCCCCGCATATCTTTGGTTTTCGCGAACATCAATAATCACAAAACCGTTGTCTTGTGTTGCCTTTTCAACGTCCTCAATTTTTATAGTTGGTAAAATCCAATCAGAACTTGGATAATTTTCTTTTTCATATTTAAAATCTCCTGATTCTATTTCAATATTGTTGGCTTTTGCAGATTGAAGTCCGCCATCCAAAACTTGTACTTTCTCGTGACCAAGTGCTTTTAGCATCCACCAAAACCTCGCCGCAGCATTGCCCCCATTTTTATCATCATATATCACAACATGCGAATTGGGATTTACTCCTAGATTCCCTAAAGTGTCCGCAAATTTTTCTGAGCTCGGCAATGGATGTCGTCCACCATTTTTGAAATCACCAATCTCCGCCAAATCAGTATCCAAACTTACATAAGCTGCATTTTTGAGATGCTCATTTTTGTAATTTTCAACAGCATTTGATCCTGTTCTCACATCATAAATTCGAATGTCAGGATTGTTTTTTATTTTAATAAAATCTTGAAGTCTCAGGATAGGTTTCATTTTTAAAATTTTAATGAAACTAAGGTACTTAATAATTCTTGGGAATCGCATATTTATCATTATAAAATCGTGGATAATTTCGATTAAAAATTTCGGTGAGCAGTTATTTTTCTTTAGTTTTGTATAACATAAAAAGTAATTATGAGTAGCCCTACAGAACGCATTCTTGTGACTGGTGCTTTGGGACAAATCGGCACCGAATTAACATTAAAATTAGTTGAACTTTACGGTAAAGAAAATGTGTTTGCATCTGGCCTTGACAAGTGGAAAGAAGGCATTACAGAAGTTGGACATTACGAAAGATTGGACGTTAGCAACTTTGACGCGATGACCACCTTTATCAAAGAACATAATATAACAACAGTTTATCATTTGGCTTCCCTACTTTCTGGGACGTCGGAAAAGCAACCTCTTTTCGCTTGGAAGCTTAATCTAGAGCCACTTCTTCATCTTTGTGAATTGGCAAAACAAGGTGTAATTAGTAAAATATTTTGGCCAAGTTCTATCGCTGTTTTCGGAAAAGGACTTCCTAAAGAAAATGTTGGACAAGAAGTCGTACTTAACCCGTCAACAGTCTACGGAATCTCAAAAATGGCGGGTGAAAAATGGTGCGAATATTATTTTGATAAATATGGTGTTGATGTGAGAAGTATCCGTTATCCTGGTCTTATCTCTTGGAAAGCGCCTGCTGGTGGAGGAACAACAGATTATGCAGTAGAGATTTTTTATGAAGCTGTAGAAAATGGTAACTACACAAGCTTCATCAAAGAAGATACAAAAATGCCAATGTTGTACATGGATGACGCCATTAATGCAACGATTAAATTGATGACTGCGCCAAAAGATGATGTGAAAGTTAGAACGTCTTACAATCTTGGAGGCATGAGCTTTAATCCTAAAGAATTGGCTGAAGAAATCACAAAAATCATTCCTAATTTCACGATTAAATATGAGCCAGATTTCCGTCAAGCGATTGCTGACTCTTGGCCAGCAAGCATTGACGATTCTGTTGCAAAACAAGATTGGGGACTTAGCTACGATTTTGATATCAAAAAAATGTCGGAAGACATGATTAAAAATCTAAAAATAAAATTGGCTAAATAGTCATAAAAATATGTTCTGGAGATGCTGTTATTGAGTTTCAATCTTACAATTCCTTTTGGAGAAGATCGCGCGGATCCGAATTTGGACGACGAAACTTTGATAGCATCTTTGGAACAAAACCTTGAGATTATTCTTCAAAATCTTGAGATCTATTCCATTTTAGTGACTTTTTTTGTCGAAGTTAAAATAGCTGAACGACTTAGCAAAACTTTAAAAAAGTTAGTTTCTGCAGGTCACGAAGTCGCCTTGTACAACATTTCGTCCTCCGTTGCAGATATCGAAATTGTCAAAAATAATCTCGAAGATCAGCTTCAAAAAAGTGTCCGTGGACTTCGCCAAAAATTATTACGACTTCCCAATAAAGATATTAAAAACCTAGGTTTTTCTTACGTTTCGGATATTGAGCATTCTAATATTGGTTTCGTTTTTCGTCGTTTAAAAAAGGAAAAAACGCAGCTTTATTATGATGATAATCTTGTGATTGTCCCAGAAAGTTTATCGCCTTATTCTCAGTTGCCCTTCAATGATTATGTTTTCCAGATGACGCCTTTGCAGTTTTATGAAAACATGATTTTGGAAACGCTTCAAAACGAAGATTACGTCCAAGTCTACATGAATGCTTGGCAGTTTTATGAAAAGGAAAATTTGCCTTATAAGTTTCCGTTTTATAAAAAATATAATCTTGGAAAAAAATTTGAGGACAAACTTATCGCTTTCTTAGAATTTGTTACCGAAAAAGAAATCGCAACGTCGAGAATGAAGGATTATTTATTTTAAAATTTTGATTAACTAGAATAAAAAAACCTTTCAAAGTTTGAAACTCTGAAAGGCTTCTATATATTTAAAATAAGTTTTAACTCAATTCAAATAAGGTAATTTCCGGTAAAATCCCTACTCTTCCCGAATAACCAATGACGCCAAAACCTCGATTAACGTAGAGATAGCGATCGTTACTTTCATAAAGATCCATCCATTTTTTATACTTATATTCTACTGGCGACCATTTCACATTTTTGAGATCAACCCCAAATTGCATCCCATGTGTGTGCCCAGACAATGTCAAGTGCACAAAATTAGGATGATTTTTAACTACATAATCAAAATGCGTTGGATCGTGCGACATCAAAATTTTAACAGAATCTGTTGGCACATTTTGTAAAGCTTTATCAAGATCTCCGTATTGTGGAAAAGGTTTTTCGCCCCAGTTTTCGACACCGAGTAGGTAGATTTTTTCACCATTTCTATCGATGCTAAGATTTTCGTTTCGCAACATTCTAAAGCCAGCTTCTTTTTGAAATTTAATTAGATTCGGAACATTTTGACGCTCTTCTTCTTTAGAATTAAATTTTCCATACATGCCGTAATCGTGATTACCTAACACCGAAAATTTTCCATCTTTCGCCTGAATAGATTTAAACAAATTAATGAACGGCTGGAATTCTTCCGCATAATTATTCACCATATCACCCGTAAAAAGGACTAAATCTGGTTTTTGTTGATTAATTAAATCGATCGCATGTTGCAATTTTGCGGGCTCTTGGAAAGTTCCGCTGTGGACATCTGAGATTTGTACAATTTTGTAACCTTTAAAACTTTCGGGAAGACCTTTCAATTTTAATTTCACTTTACGAACGCGATGACGGTATTTTCCGAAAATCATTCCATCCAAAAACGCGTAAGACATCAATCCTGCAACACCCAAACCTACCAAACTTACAAACTTCCTCCTGCTCGGCATATGCGCAGAACTGGTTGAAGAAAGCGCCTGAAATCCATACCTTGACAATCTAACGATATCTTCTATTAATAAGAAAACAAAGGTTAAAAGTTTGGGCATTACAAACACCAAAATAAGTCCCATAATAATGTTGACCCGCATTGGATTACGAACGGTACGATCGAATTGGGTAACCAAATATATCAAAATTGCATAGATAGCAATGGTGATCACCCAATATGCGCCGCGCGCCCAAGGCTGACTAACGACAGTGCGAACAGCTTGGTAAATATAAAATTCTATGAGAATAAAGAAAACTATTATTCCCAAAATATTTTTCATCATTTAAAAACAATTTAAAAAAATGTGCAAAAAGAAAAAGCACAAAGTAAACCAAATTGTTACTTTGTGCCTTTTTGACTTATTTTTATTTAAATAAATTAAATTTTATCAGCTGGAAAACGATATACCACGCAATTGATATTCATCCCAGCGCCAACAGAAGTGAAAATAATGTAACTTCCAGGTTTGAAACTTTGTCCTTCCATTTTGCCCTTTCTGATCAAATCAAACATCGTCGGAATTGTTGCTACCGAAGAGTTTCCGAACTTCTGAATCGTCATTGGCGAAATCGCATGATCATAATCTTTAATCCCATAAAGCTTGAACAATCTCGAAATCATTGCATAATCCATTTTCGCATTCGCTTGGTGAATTAAGATTTTATCAATGTCCGAAATATCTAAGTTAGCTTTATCGATCGTTGCTTTTATTGCATCAGGAACATTTTTAAGAGCATATTCGTAAATTTTGCGACCACGCATTCTGATGTATAAGCGCTTCTCTTTATCTTCTAAATTTAATGATGGTCCATTTTCCAGATAACATAATTCTTCGCCATTATCACAAATTGTAGAATCTGCGATGATCCCAACATTTTCTTCGTCTGTTGTTGTCACGACAACCGCACCAGCGCCATCTGCAAAGATTAATTTGTTTCGGTCATAGTTATCTGTAACGCGGCTCAAAGTTTCGCCACCCACAACCAAAATATTTTTTGCACGACCAGATTTTAGTAGAACATCAGCCAAAATCAAAGCTTCTACCCAACCTGGACAACCGAAAATCATATCATAATTGATACATTTTCTGTTTTTGATGCCCAATTTATTTTTTAATCTAGCCGCTAAAGAAGGCATGAAATTCGGAATTCCTCTTTCATCAACTTCACCAAAATTAGTTGCGTAGATAATGTAATCAATTTCTTCTTTATCAATACCCGCATCATCAATCGCTTGTAAAGAAGCGCGAAGTCCCAAATCCGAGTTATAGTCACCTGCACTGATGTAACGTCTTTCTTCAATTTCTGTAATTTCTACAAATTTTTGAATGATTTCATCATTTGGTTTATCAATTTTTTCGTTGTTTTCGTCAAAAAAAACTGAGTCCATGAAGTGAGAACCGGTGATAACATTCTCTGGGATATAACATCCAGAGCCTATAATAACTGTATTTGGCATTGAAGATTTTTGAATAATTAAAAGAACAAAATTACATATTTTTTTGAATAAGAAGTCGAGATTTCTTAGAAAAGCTATGCACAATCACAGAGAAGTATCTACAACTATAAGTAATACGAAATTTATCATCTAAATTTCTTACAAATTATTACTAAATTTGCGCATTGTCTTTTTGAAAACTAATCAACAAGATAAATTTTAAAATGTTAAAGAACAACCCATCGTTAAAGGGGCTTTTGTTTGCTATTTTGGCAGCAATTGCGGCTTTTGCAACTTATTTTATATTTCTAGCAAAACAAAATTATTATTTGGTGGATAATCCAACACCAGACACTTATTTCTTTAGTGTTAATAATGGCGAACAAAAGATTTTATCATCTGGTCAATATCTAAAGGTTGACCTTAATAAAGGAAAAAATAGCATCAAAGTTTTTGACCAAAACAAAAAAATGCTGTATGATTCTGCTTTTGATGTAAAGAACCAACGAGGACTAATCAATATTGCGCATAAAGATTACTATGTTTTCAAACAGTTTTATGGTTACTTCCGTGATAAAGATTCTTTGATTATGGCACAAGGAAGTATTAACATCGATGGTAAACCTTTTCTTGGAAACATCAAAAAAGAGAACAAATTGTATTGCGAAGATTTCTATTTTAATATCGATGAAGATTATAACAAAGTCATCAAAAATATTGACAAGGTAGAAAGCCGCACCAAAATCTTTAGAAAACAAGATTTTATTAATTATTACAACGAAAACTATAAGTTTTAATCAAATTTCACGTTTAATTATATATTTTTATTTTGGATCATAATAAAGTAACACCATATAACAGCGGTAACAGCAAAAAAAGTCAAGTCGAAGACATGTTCGACAACATAGCACCAAAGTATGACCTTCTTAATCATGTTTTATCAATGAAGATTGATGTGCTTTGGAGAAATACTTTGGTTAAATGGTTAAATAAAGACCAACCAAAAAGTGTTTTGGATGTTGCAACAGGAACGGGAGATCTTGCTATTGCAGTGCAAAAAGGTACACAAGCGCAAGTTACAGGACTTGACCTTTCTCAACAAATGTTGAATGTTGGTATCGAAAAGGTGAAAAAGCAGAACCTGTTGGACAAAATAACGATGATTAAAGGCGATGCAGAACATCTACCTTTTGAGGACAATCATTTTGATGCGGTGACAGTAGCTTTTGGTGTTCGTAATTTTGAAAATCTTGAAAAAGGTTTAGCCGAATTAAAAAGAGTTGTGAAAAATAACAAAAGTGTTTATATATTAGAGTTTTCAAAAGTTGAAGGACTTATGGGACCACTTTATATGTTTTATTTCAAAAACATTTTGCCAGCAATTGGCAAGTTGGTATCCAAAGATAACAGGGCTTACACCTATTTGCCAGACTCGGTTAATGCCTTCCCTTTTGGCGAAAAAATGAAAAATATATTGTTGCAAACAGGCTTTTCTAATGTAGAATATAAAAAACTAAGCTTAGGTATTGCAACTATTTATAAAGCCACAAAATAGTAGGATGATAAAACTGAAACTAAAACATCTTGTAGTATTCGGACTCTTGTGCAGCTTCTCAGCTAATGCACAATTGACGGATATTTTCAGGAAAAAAGATAGATTAGATAACCTAGAAGATTTTGACACACAAAAATTCAGTTGGGGATTTTATCTTGCCGCGAATAATTTTGATTCAAAACTAGTTTTGGATCCGTATTACGGGATGAATGGTCAGCAAAGTCTTATCACCTCAAAACCTGGCTATAGCTTTGGTGCAGGACTTATAGGGAAGATGCGTCTTAACGAATATTTAGATCTTCGTATGGAACCTGGACTTCATTTTACTGAGAGAGAATATACTTTTAATACGCAAAGTAATGATAAATATTCAGGTGGTACTACACAATTTCCAGCTTTTACACCAATCAGTTTAACAGATATCGACAAGGTAAAAAGAGTAAAATCGACCTACCTTGACATTCCAATTATGTTAGAAATCCACGGTGACAGATGGTACAATACACGTCCTTACGCCGCTGGTGGTGTCAATTATTTGATGAATTTACAATCCAACGAAACCAGTACAGAAGATAATTCTCGAAATATTTTCCGTTCTACAACGCACAATTTTGGTTGGACCGCGGAGATCGGAATGCAGATCTACTTCAGCCGTTTCAAACTGACGCCAGCTATTCGTGGAACATTCTTTATGAACAACGAAATTGTTGCCGACAATCCAGAAACTGCACCTTATTGGGCAGCTGGTATTTCAACAATGCAAACACATGCTTTTATGTTTGTTCTTAAATTTGAATAAAAAATTTCTTAAAACTATTGTTTTATTAAAAAAAAAAATTACATTTGCCTTATGAATTTATCATTAAACAAAAACTGGTGGTGGTCTCAAAATCTTGGTCAAGGTCTTGAAGCCATTCGGCTTTTTGTATAGTGTAGAAATAAAATATTAAATCACAAAGACTTTGACGAATCCGTTAAAGTCTTTTTTTGTGGGATTTTGCGGCTTGGTCAAACTAAAAACATTATTAAAATGAACATCAAACGCAATATCCAAATCAAAACATCGGTTAAATCTAAACTAGCTGATTTGTTTACACCAATCGGAATTTATCTAAGACTTCGAGATCAGTTTCGTGATACCATTCTATTAGAAAGTGCTGGTAATCAAAATAATGACAGAAACTATTCTTTCATTTGCATTAATGCTATCGCTGGTATCGAAATCAGAAATTACAACGAAGCCGAACTGAAATTTCCTTTGGAAAATCCCTTCAAAGTCCAACTAACAAACGAAAAACTAACAGAAATACTTCAAGACTTTTCTCAAAGTTTTAACTGTGAAAAGCCAAATCATGACATCGGAACCCAAGCCCAAGGACTTTTTGGATATACGAGTTATGACGCCATTCCCTTCTTTGAAAATATTAAGTTTAAAGAAAAAAGTTACGAAACCAAAATCCCACTTCTTCGTTACAGATTGTACCAATATGTCATCGCAATTAACCACCACAACGACGAAATGTACGTTATCGAAAATAAAATCGATGGTTTAAAATCTGAAATTTCTTTAGTCGAAAATATCATCAATCAGAAAAATGCGCCAATTTATCCTTTTGAAAAAATAGGTGAAGAAGCTTCAAATCTTACCGATCAAGACTATCTAGATTTGGTAGAACTTGCCAAGAAACACAGTTTCCGTGGCGATGTTTTTCAATTGGTGTTAAGTAGAAGATTTGAGCAGCAATTTCGCGGTGACGAATTCAATGTTTATCGAGCATTGCGGAATATTAATCCGTCGCCTTACTTATTTTTCTTCGACTATGGCGATTACAAATTAATGGGTTCGAGTCCGGAAAGTCAATTGATCATCAAAGATGGAAAAGCCATTATTCATCCTATTGCTGGGACTTTCAAACGAACAGGAAATGTAGAAACAGATCTACAATCGGCGGAAGACCTTAAAAAAGACCCGAAAGAAAATGCAGAACACACAATGTTGGTGGACTTGGCGCGCAATGATTTAAGTATTCATGGGAAAAACACAACAGTTTCAAAACTCAAAGAAATTCATTTCTTTTCGCATGTCATTCACATGGTTTCGGAAGTTGTTGCCGATGTTTCAGAAAATCAAAATCCTTACGAAATGATTGCAACGACCTTTCCACAAGGCACTTTGAGTGGCGCACCCAAATATCGCGCGATGCAATTAATTGACGATTACGAAAAGACTTCGCGTAGTTTTTATGCAGGTTGCATTGGTTTTGTTGGTTTCGATGGGAGTTGCAATCAAGCGATTATGATACGTACTTTTTTGAGCAAAGACAACCGACTGTATTATCAAGCTGGTGCTGGTTTGGTGGCAAAATCAATCCCAGAAAATGAACTCCAAGAAGTCAATAATAAATTAGGAGCACTCAAAAAAGCGATTTCCAAAGCTGAAAAAATGCATTAATTTTTGGGCAGCATTTCCGCCTTCCGCTCCCACTCTTTTTTTGCCAAAGCTTTTGCAATTCAAAAAAGGAGTTCCGCTCAAGTCGGGCTGCAATTCAAGGATAATAATAAATCATCAAAAAACAAAAAAGTCCCAAAGGGACGGTATAACAAAGAATAGAATGAATCCTATTTATTTTGATATAATTTATTACTAAAAAATAAAAACATGAAAAACAAAATATTAGTCTTCGACAACTACGACAGTTTTACATACAACCTTGTACAGATCATTGAGAAAATCGCAGGTCACGAAGTTGACGTTTTTAGAAACGATGAAATTACTAATGAAGAAATTCAGAAGTATGATAAAATCATCCTCTCTCCCGGCCCCGGAATCCCATCTGAGGCAGGAATACTTTTAGAAGTCATCAAAACCTATGCGCCCACCAAATCCATTTTCGGCGTTTGCCTTGGTCAACAAGCGATTGCAGAAGCTTTTGGTGGAAGTTTAATCAACCTTTCCGAGATTTATCATGGCGTTGCAACCACGGCAACTCAAACTAAAAAACATTCGCTTTTCAAGAATTTACCAGAGAATTTAGAAGTTGGGAGATATCATTCTTGGGCAGTTAATCCTCAAGCATTTCCAGAAGAATTAGAAATCACTTCAGTTGATGAAAAAGGTATGATTATGAGTCTTAAACACAAAACTTATGACGTCCATGCCGTACAATATCATCCAGAAAGTATTTTAACACCGCACGGAAAACAAATCCTCGAAAATTTTTTAAATTTTTAGCTTTTAAAACCCAAGCACCGACAACCGACAACTAAAAACCCAACCAGATTATGAAACAAATATTAGAATATCTTTTCAATCATCAGACGCTTTCAAAATCCGAAGCCAAAGCTATTTTGACAGAAATCTCGATGAACAAATTCAATGACAGCGAGGTCACAGCTTTCATCACGGTTTTCATGATGCGCAGCATTACTTTGGACGAGTTTGATGGATTTCGCAAGGCGTTATTGGAATTGTGCACCAAAATTGACCTTGGCGCAGACGATGTTGTAGATATTGTCGGGACAGGCGGCGACGGAAAAGACACGTTTAACATTTCCACTTTGGCGAGTTTCGTTGTTGCAGGCGCTGGTCAAAAAGTTGCAAAACATGGTAATTATGCAGCATCTTCGGTTAGCGGTTCATCCAATGTTTTAGAAGAATTGGGTTACAAATTCAAGTCGACTCAGACAGATTTACAACAAGATTTAGAAAAAGCCAATATTTGTTTTTTGCACGCGCCTTTGTTTCATCCTGCGTTAAAGACTGTGGCGCCACTTCGCAAACAATTGGGTTTGAAGACATTTTTCAATTTGATGGGACCTTTGGTCAATCCTGCACAGCCAAAATATTCGATGATTGGCGTTGCAAATCTGGAGATTGCAAGGATTTATCAATATTTACTTCAAAAAGAAAACAAGAATTTCATGTTGGTTAATGCCTTGGACGGCTATGATGAAATCTCACTAACTGCTGATTCCAAGATATTTACACAACAAGGCGAAAAGATTTTTTCTGCGCAAGATTTAGGTTTCGAAAATCTAAAACCAAGAGAAATTTTCGGTGGAAAAACTAAAGCTGAAGCAGCCAAAATCTTCATGTCAGTTTTACAAGGCGAAGCGACAGAAGCTCAAAATAAGGTTGTCTGTGTCAATGCTGCAATGGCTTTGTTAAACACCGAAAAGTATGGTAATTATTCGGATTGTTTGGCTTTAGCAAGCGAAAGTTTAACCTCAAAAAAGGCGCTTAAAGCCTTTCAAAATTTAATTTAATATTTGGGCGTCTTTTCCGCCTTCCGTTCCCACTCTTTTTTGCGAAAGCTTTTGCCATGCAAAAAAAGGAGTTCCACTTAAGTCGGGACGCAGATTCTACAACAATAGAAAATTAAGTAACAAAATGACAATTTTAGATAAAATCATAGAACGTAAAATGCAAGAACTGGAAGTTTCAAAAACGAAAGTCAGCCTTCAACAATTAAAAGACTCCGAGTTTTTTAACAGAGAAACTATTTCCTTAAAAAACACTTTAAAATCAAAATCTGGCATCATTGCAGAATTCAAAAGACAATCACCAAGCAAAGGTATTATCAACAATCAATTTTCGTCTTTGGAAGTTGTTACAGCTTACGAAAAATTTGGAGCAAGCGCGGTTTCTATTTTGACAGATTCAGATTTTTTCGGCGGAAATTTTGAGGATATTATTTCTGTCAGAAATCATATTAACATTCCGATTTTGCGTAAGGATTTTATGATAGATTCTTATCAATTTTATGAAGCCAAAGCAATCGGCGCTGATGTCGTTTTGTTGATTGCAGCTTGCCTTTCTCCAAATCAAGTTTCAGAATTTACAGATTTAGCACATCAACTTAATCTTGAAGTTTTATTGGAAATCCATTCAGAAAAAGAACTAAAACACATTAACAACAACATCGACTTTGTCGGCATCAACAACCGAAATCTCAAAGATTTCAAAGTCGATTTACAAAATTCGGTTAATCTCAAAAATCAATTACCGAAAGACATTTTATCCATTGCTGAAAGCGGAATTTACAATGAAGAAGATTTTAGATTTTTAAAAGAAAAAGGCTTTGATGGATTTTTGATGGGCGAATATTTTATGAAATCTGACAACCCGAGAAACAAATTTGAAGAATTTGTAACTAATGTATCAAAATAGAAATATATCAACCGACAATGCAATCTCAAATCTCAAATCTCGAATCTCAAATCCAATTGAAAGTCTGCGGATTGACAAAGCTTTACCAAATCCAAGACTTGGTTGCGATGGATGTTGATTTTTTGGGATTTATCTTTTATGAAAAGTCGCCGCGATATGCGTTAGATTATTTAAGTGTAAAGCAAATTTCAAAAATCAATCATAAAGTAAAAGTCGGCGTTTTTGTAAACGAAACCATAGAAAACATTCTCGAAATAACAGAAAAAGCAAAACTCAATTATATTCAACTGCACGGCGACGAACACGAAAATTTTATTTATGAATTAAAACAAAAACTGTCTAAAGATGTCCAAATCATCAAAGTTATTCGAGTTGGAAATGACATTTCGGAAGTCAAAAACAAACTAGCGAAAATCTTAAATCTCGAATCTCAAATTTCAAATTTATTATTTGATACGGATTCCAAAGCTTTTGGCGGGACAGGAAAATCATTTGATTGGTCAATGTTAAACGAATTAGAAATTCCTTTGCCTTATTTTTTGAGTGGCGGCATTTCAGAAGATAATTTCCAACAATTAACAAGTTTAAAACAAAAACCTATTGCCTTTGACATCAATTCAAAATTCGAAATCGAAGCTGGTAATAAGGATATTGAAAAAATAAAAAATTTTATAACACAAATAAAAAGTCGCAAAGGGACGAGTTAGATCAGAATCGGATAAAATCCGATTTATAGAATTCAATTTTTCGAAAAAAATAAAATAGAATTATGTCACAGTTATTAGTCAAAAATTATGTTCACATCATTTTTAGCACAAAGAATCGTGTCGACTTTATTGACGAAGCAATAGAAAATGAATTGTTTTCGTATATAACCAGCCTTAACAAAGATTCCGAAAGTCAAGCTTTACAAATTGGTGGCACAGACAATCATCTACATATTTTATGTTTATTATCACTAAAAATTGCTTTGATAAAGCTTGTTCAAGAAGTAAAAGCGCATTCTTCTAAATGGATAAAAACGAAAGCCGAAAAATATGAAAACTTCTTTTGGCAAGATGGTTACGGTGCATTTTCAGTAAGTCCAACTAATGTAAATACAATCATCAATTATATTAAAAACCAACGGGAACATCATAAAGAATTTGGATCCAAAACCGAAATCCTAAATTATTATAAAAAATATTAAATCGAATACGACGAAAAATACCTTTGGAACTAAAAAACTAAAACTCTATAAAGATAGGAATAGCTTCCTATCCTTTGCTAAATCGTTCCTTCGGAACTCTTTTCAAATAAAAAATAATATTAAAAACATATAACTCTTTTAAATAAAAAAAATTATAAAATGAACTACAAAAACCCAGATAACAATGGCTATTACGGCGAATTCGGAGGTACATTTATTCCTGAAATGTTGTACCCGAATGTCAAAGAATTGCAAGAACAATATTTAGAAATCATCGACTCAGAAGATTTTCAAAACGAATATCAGGAGCTTCTTAAAAATTATGTTGGACGTGCAACATCGCTTTATTTTTCGAAAAATTTAAGCAAGAAATATCACACCAACATTTATTTAAAACGCGAAGATCTCAACCATACCGGCGCTCACAAAATCAACAATGCACTTGGCCAAGCTTTGCTAGCAAAAAAGCTAGGTAAGCACCGTATTATTGCAGAAACTGGCGCTGGCCAACATGGCGTGGCAACCGCGACAGCTTGCGCACTTCTTGGGCTCGAATGTATCGTGTATATGGGCGAAATCGATATACAACGTCAGGCGCCCAATGTTGCTAGAATGAAAATGCTTGGCGCAAAAGTTGTGCCCGCAACTTCGGGTTCCAAAACTCTTAAAGACGCTGTCAACGAGGCTTTGCGAGATTGGATCAACAATCCAACGACCACACATTACATCATTGGTAGCGTTGTTGGACCGCATCCTTTTCCCGATTTGGTGGCGCGATTCCAAAGTGTGATTTCAAAAGAAATTAAAGAGCAACTTCACGAACAAACCGGTCGCAAAAATCCCGATTATGTTATCGCTTGTGTTGGCGGCGGAAGCAATGCAGCGGGGACTTTTTACCATTTTGTAAACGAACCCAAAGTCAAAATTATTGCTGCCGAAGCTGGCGGTTTGGGCGTCGATTCGGGGAAGTCGGCGGCAACCACTTTTCTTGGGACTTTGGGCGTTATGCACGGCAGCCAAAGTTTGGTGATGCAGACTGAAGATGGCCAAGTTATCGAGCCATATTCAATTTCTGCCGGTCTGGATTATCCAGGGATTGGACCGATGCACGCTAATCTCTTCAAAGAAAAACGCGCAGAATTTTTCAGTATCAAGGATGATGAAGCGCTGAAATCAGCTTTCGATTTGACCAAGCTCGACGGCATTATTCCAGCGCTCGAAAGTGCCCATGCGTTGGCGGTTTTGGATAAGAAAAATTTCGAAAAAGATGATGTGGTCGTGATTTGTTTGTCCGGACGTGGCGATAAAGACATGGAAACCTATCTTTCTGTACTTAGTACGATGTAAAATGTACATAATATTAAACTAAAAAAATAATACAATTTACGTTGTACTTTTTACAATTAAATATATGAAACAACTCAAAATAACAAAAGAAGAAATACTCAACATCTTCGAATGGATTTCTGTAATTATTGTAGCGATTTACATGATTGGATATGGCGTTGGAAAACCTTTACAATTTGGAGACATTTCTAGTTATACAAAACTAGTTAATAAGCTAGATCCTATGGCGTTGATGTGGGCTTTTTATTCCTATTCAAAACCTTATGTTATAATAATTGGCTTCTTCGAAATTTTGGGTGCACTTCTTTTAGTAATCCCAAGAACACGACTAGTTGGAGGCTTGGTATTGACAACTATTTTGACAAACATCATTTTGCAAGATTACTTTTTCGGAGTTCTCCAAGGCGCTTTAGCCAACGCTATTTTTTATCAATTGGTTATTTTATTTGTTTTTTATAGACATAGACACAAAATTATTAAAGCTTACATAGCCTTGGAAGGCAGATTCACTTTCAAATTTAGATGGATTTATATTCCTGTTGCGGTCGTTGTCGTACTGATTAACGAAGTCATTATGTACGCAATTAATCAACTATTAACACTTATTTTATAATGAAAAAATTAAACATATACTTTACAGCAGGCGTTCCTAATCTTATTGATACGGGGAAAATTGCTCAACTTATCCAAGATTCTGGAGCAGATATGATGGAAATAGGTATTCCTTATTCGGATCCTGTTGCAGATGGACCTGTTATCCAAGATGCCCACATTTTGGCTTTAAAAAACGGAATGACTATCGCGAAATTGTTCGAACAACTTTTAGAAATAAAAGATTCTGTTACGATTCCAAAAGTTTTGATGGGCTACATTAATCCAGTTTTGCAATTTGGTTTTGAGAATTTTTGCAAAAAATGTCAGGAAATAGGCGTTTCGGGATTAATAATTCCAGATTTGCCAGCTTTCGAATTTGAGAAACAATACGGCGAGATCTTAAAAAAATATGATATTAATTTTAGTTTTTTGGTGACACCCGAAACTTCGGAAGAGCGCATCAAATATTTGGATTTGTTGAGTTCTGGATTTTTGTACGCCGTAAGTTCATCTTCGACAACAGGAAATGCCAACGCAACTTTGAAGAATGATGGTTATCTGAGTCGACTTGCTTCGCTCAATCTTAAAAATCCTGTTTATGTAGGATTCGGAATTAAAAACAAACAGGATTTTGAATCGGTGACCGAAAAAGCACAAGGCGGCATCATCGGAACTGCTTTCGTGAAAATCCTCCTCGAAAATAAAAATTGGGAATCGGAAGCTTTCAACTTTGTGAAGTCGGTCATAGCCTGAGTTTAAGATTAGAAAATTATCGTCAGTTAGAATAGATTTTGAAAAAACCGTATCGAGAACTTTGTTCAAAATAGTTCTCGATACGATTCGCTACTCGAACTGACGCCTTGGTAGAGAAAATATCTTTCCTGAACCAATGATCATAGAACAGTAAATCCCCTAGCCCTGATTGACACGGCATCCTTTTGGGTTGGCGTGAGGCGGCGGAGCGCAGCCGAGCCGTCCGAGCGACAACCCAAAAGATATAGTGGAAAGCAGGTTCCTGGCTCCTAAGAATTATCAGCGCTTTTATGAGGCGTGGGAGAAAGCAATTGCTTAACTTTGCAAATTAAATTTTAACCGAATGAATGCATTTATTGAAGAACTAAAATGGCGCGGGCTTTTTGCCGACATGACGCCTGGGATTGAGGAGCAACTTGAAAAAGAGATGACCACAGCCTATATTGGTTTTGACCCAACTGCAGATTCGTTACACATCGGAAGTTTGATTCCAATTAAAATTTTGGCTCATTTTCAACGTCATGGACACAAACCAGTTGCTTTGGTTGGTGGCGCGACAGGGATGATTGGTGACCCATCTGGAAAATCCGCAGAACGAAATCTGTTAGATGAGGCTACCCTTTTGTATTACGTTGATTGTCTTAAAGGTCAATTGTCACGATTCCTAAACTTTGATGGTAACGAACCTAACAAAGCAGAATTGGTGAACAACTATGACTGGATGAAGGATATTTCGTTTTTGGATTTTGCTAAAAATATCGGAAAGCACATCACCGTTAACTATATGATGGCGAAAGATTCTGTTAAAAAACGTTTCTCTGGCGAAGATGGCGCGGACGGAATGAGCTTTACAGAATTCACTTACCAATTGATGCAAGGTTACGATTACCTGCACCTATACCAAACTATGGGTATGAAGTTGCAAATGGGTGGATCTGACCAATGGGGAAACATCACGACTGGGACTGAACTAATCCGTCGTAAAGCCCAAGGTGAAGCTTTTGCATTGACAACTAAATTGATTACTAAAGCGGACGGTTCAAAATTCGGAAAGTCTGAAAGTGGTGAAAACTACTGGCTGGATGCGAAAAGAACCTCGCCTTATCAATTCTACCAATTTTGGTTAAATGCGACAGACGACGATGCTGAGCGCTTTATTAAATATTATACTTTTATAGACAAGCCAGAAATCGAAGCTTTGATCGAGGAACACAAAACGGCGCCACACGAGCGCAAACTTCAGAAGCGTCTAGCGGAAGAAGTGACAATTTGGGTTCATGGAAAAGAGGAGTTCGAAAAAGCGTTGAAAGCTTCGGAAATTCTTTTTGGACGTTCGACTGCTGAGGATTTACAAAGTCTTGATGAAGATTTGTTTTTACAGATTTTTGATGGCGTTCCGCAAAAGGAAATCGCAAAATCGGAAGTTATCGGTGCTAACATCGTGGATTTGGTTTCGGAAAAGTCTGGTTTCTTGAAATCAAAATCTGAGGCTACGCGTGAACTAAAAGGGAATTCAATTTCTGTAAATAAAGACAAAGTTGATGATACTTTTACAGCTTCGGAAGGTGACCTTATCGATGGTAAATTTTTACTCTTACAAAAAGGCAAAAAGTCTTACTTTATCATAAAAGTTGTTTAAGTTTTTATTTAAACCTACATAGACTAAGCTTCCTCAAATCGGGGAAGCTTTTTTTGTGTCAAAAATCTTAATATTCGTTGGACAAACACAATTATGCATCCATTTTCGCTTTCTTTCGAGGACAGTGACAACATTTTCATACAGATATTTACAGTTCTGGCAGCTTTATGTATTGCTGGGACATGGTTCTCTTATCAAAGTCATCGACCAATGTTTCAACGTATTTTTGGAGGAATTGTTGGTGGCGTTGCTTCTTATTTTGTTGCTGTGTTGTTCTTCGGAATTTTTGGAAGTTTTTATACCACAATTAAAGACGAACTAAATCCTAATAAACAAACCGCAACTATTGGTAATTACGACACTTTTACAAGTACTTCGCAAGACTCAAATCGAAGAAATATCGGCAGAGGAACAAGCACTAATACTTACTATAAACCAACTTTAGAATATCGCGATAAAAACGGAAATATTAGACAAGCCAAAGGAGATGTTTCTTTCAGTAAAATTAATCAGAAACCAGTCGGGAGCGTCATAAAAGTTATTGTTGAAGATAACAAAGTTAGGATGCAAGAAACACCTATCAAAACATTTGCATTTGTCATGAACATTGTGACACTAGCTTTTATGTTTATGTTTTACTTTATCTTTTACACTTTTGCAAAAACTGGAGGTTTCGAAGAGTCTTCCAATTTATTGCTTATAATTTTCGCTTACATTGTTTTTCCCATTGCATTTTTTGTTTTAATCTATCTATTCCTAAATATTGGTTACGATTATTTTATCTTAGGCAAAAGGTACACGAGCTTTGGCGGTGCAGTAATTTGTACAGGTTTAGGATTTTTTCTCGTTCTATCTATTTACGGTTTTATTAAGTATAAAATAGAATATGCTGCGAAAAAAAGAAAAAAGCTTTGAAAAAACTTGAAAAGAAAGCGAAAAAAGAAAGAAAGAAAGAAAGAAAGAAAGAAAGCCTATGCTATTCAACATTAATTATTTATAAGACAATTCGTCATTTAGGATTTTTGCTTCTTTAAAAACTAAAAAAGTATCTTTGCTTTATGGATTTAAAATACCTTCTTAGAGAACCCGAAAATATTACTTCTTCTACACCACTTTTAGTTTTAATACATGGCTATGGAAGCAACGAAGAAGACCTTTTTAGCTTTGTACCAACGCTTCCCAAAGATTGGTTAGTTGTAAGCTTTCGAGCGCCAAAAGACACGCCTTATGGTGGTTATGCTTGGTATGACATCGATCTTACAAATCCCGAAAAATATGTGGATGTGGAACAAGCGGAAGCTGCAATTTCTGGAATAATGGAAGCTATCATGAAAATCAGCAACCAATACGGCTTGGTCGATAACCCCACGCATCTTTGTGGCTTCAGTCAAGGCGGAATTTTGAGTTACGCGATGGCATTACGTTTTCCTCAATTATTTAATAAAATTGCATGTCTTAGCAGTTATCCAGAAGAAAAGCTTTTAACAAACATTGTTAAGGATAAGAAAAAACTAGAGCAATTAAGATTTTTTGTTTCTCATGGGACAGATGACGCTGTTATCCCGATTGATTGGGGACGAAAAGCTGCAGAATTGCTTTACGATTTAAGTTGCTACTTCAGTTTTAGAGAATATATGAGTGGACATGGTGTTAATCAAAAAAATTATATGGATTTGATGACATTCTTCGAGTCTTAATAAATCTCAATTTATTTCTGTGGCATAGCATTTGCAAGCTTTTCTACGAACACAAATAATGGAGAACAATAAAATAAAAAAGCTATTCACAACTGAATAGCTTTTTTTTTTATAATCGATTATTATTAAATTATTTATAATTCACTTTTCCGCCGATAAATTTTTTCTCGTTTCGATTTTCTGGATTACCATATACATTAATAATTCCACCTGCACGAGTCGTTGTCGTAACATCTTGACTCGCAAAAACATTAGCTTCACCGCCAGCATTAACAGTCACCGAAGTATTTTCGGACTTCAATTCTGCACCTTCATATTTTCCGCCAGCGTTAACAACAACATCCTGTGTAGTCGTTTCACCAGCAATTTTTATTAAACCTCCAGTGTTCACTTTAGAAGTAATAGCTGCGGAGTTCGCAAGAACATCAATCACCGAACCTTCATTTGATATTAAACTTAGATTAGAAGACGTAATTGGAGAGGTCGATGAAATAATAGAGCCTTGGCTCGCTTGTATGCTTCCAAGGTTTTTGTAATACAAGATAATTTTCGTTGCATCACCTTGCATCACTTTAGAAGTGACCATTCTAACTTTTAACTCATTGCCGCTATTTACAAATTCTACATTACTAGCATTTTTTCCAGAAATATCGGCTTTATACTCGTCGCCAGGGATTAGTTCTACATTAATCTGATCAAAAACTTTAAGTTTTGTAAAGCTTCCTACATTTTTCATTTGTGCAAACGCAAGTGTCGTACCTGCTGCAATCATCATTGTGGTCAAAATTTGTTTAATCATAATTTTGGTTCTTATTTAGCTTTTTTAGTCATGACAAAATCAATACCATAATGGGTTAGCAAGATAATTTAATTTTAATTAATTATCATTCATAAATAGTTTTTAAAAACTTTTCAATAAAAACATTACATTTGATTTCGGAAAGATTTATATTCGATGTCAAGACTTTATTTATTCGTTTTTTGTTTTTTAATAACAGGTTGTCAATCTGTCAAAAAAGCTAATGCCGAATTCGAAAAAAAAATCCCTATCCAGCAACTGCAAGACGATATTGACCAAACCTATGTTTCTCTTAAACGATTTCACCCCGAACTTTATTGGTACATTTCTGAAAAAGGTTTAGAAAAGAAATTTGACAGTCTCAAAAGCACGATTTCGGAACCGTTAAACAGGCAAGAATTTTATTTTAAACTCGCGCCAGTTATCGCGCAAATCCGACAAGGTCATCTACGACTTCGCATTCCGCAAAAACAATACACAAAGGCAGAAACAAAAGTTTTTGATAAAAAAACGCCACTTTTTGGACAATATACCTATCGTATTTCGGATGAAAAAATGATCGTTTATAAACCAACGGTTGATTCAGAGAAGAAGCTTCTTCCTGGCACCGAAATTTTAGAAATAAATGGTGTAAAAGTTAAAGATTTAATCAAAAAATATCGAAGTGTTATGACTTCGGACGCTTACAACCAAACCTATTACAAATATGCGTTGAGCGAGACTTTTTTTAATTATTACACCGCAGAATATGGTCTTTTGAGTGAAGCTAGTTTAAAGATAAAATTCAAAAATCAGATTAGTGATTTTGTCTTAAAAAGAGTTGATAAAGAGGAAATTAAAAAACAAAAATATACGCCTAGTAAAGAGATAAAAAAAATCTATGATTTTGATGCGAGAACCAACTCTTTCAACCGAAATATGCGTTTTGCAGTCGCAGATAGCTCTGTCGCTTACATGAAAATAAAAACTTTCTCGGATATAGGTTCTTCAAAATTTTATAAAAAAAGCTTTAAAAAAATAAAAGAAGCTAAATCAAAATATTTAATTCTTGATATTAGAAATAATCTTGGTGGTTCTTTGGACGAAATCAACAATCTGTATTCTTACCTAACAACTGAGAATTATACTTTGGCAAAAATGCCAGAAATGACTTTTGAAAATGCAGCAATTCACCGTAATTATTTTTACAATTTACCAACAACCAGCAAAATAATTTCAGCGCCAGCTTATCCGTTTTTTATCGCTGGTAATCGTTTTTTATCAGGAAAAAATAAAGAAGGTAAATCTATTTTTAAAGAATCTGCTGCTAAGGAAAGTAAGTCCAAAAAAGATGCTTTCCAAGGGAAAATTTATGTTTTAGTAAATGGCTCAAGCTTTTCTGCATCTTCTGTTATTTCAGCAAAATTAAAACACGACAAACGCGCCATTATCGTTGGTGAAGAGACTGGCGGCGCTAATGATGGTACAGTCGCAGGTTTCAATAACACGATTGAACTTACCTATTCTAAACTTAATCTACCAATCGGTTTACTTTTTATCCAACCTAACATCGAACCTCTTGGGCAAAAACGTGGCGTAATGCCTGATGTTGAAGTTGATGCAGATTTCTATAATGTAAGTCAAGGCAAAGATCTTCAACTCGAATGGATTCTTAAGGATATCAAAAAAAAATCGGACTAAATGTCTAAAATTCCGTTTTGGCAGTTTCTTTGTGTAATCTGACAAAGAAATACATAACATTATGGAAGATAATAAAGATATACACGAGGAAAACGAACATTTAACGACTGACGAACCAACCAATACAGAAGAAAATGCGACTGACAATGTGACAGCCGAAAAGACTTCTGAGGAATTATTGGCAGAAGAAAAAGACCGTTACCTTCGTCTTTATGCAGAATTCGAAAACTACAAAAGAAGAACTGCAAAAGAAAAGAACGAATTCTTTATATACGCTAACCAAGATATTATGATCTCGATGTTAGCAATCCTTGACGACTTCGAAAGAGCACTTAAAGAAATTGCTAAAACGGGTAACGAAGATGATATTAAAGGCGTAGAATTGATTTATCAAAAATTCAAAGGAAAATTAATGGAAAAAGGTCTTAAACCAATTGAAGTTAAACCTGGCGACGACTTTAACGTCGATTTTCATGAAGCGATTACGCAGATCCCAGCACCAACACCTGAATTAAAAGGAAAAATCGTTGACGTTATTGAGAATGGTTACCAACTTCATGATAAAGTCATTCGTTTCACAAAAGTAGTAACAGGGGCTTAAAATCGCTTATATAAAGCATTTTTAGAATTTAAGACAATGGCAAAAAGAGACTATTACGAGATATTAGAAGTTACGAAAACTGCAACTTCCGAAGAGATTAAGAAAGCTTATCGTAAACAAGCGATCAAATATCACCCTGACAAAAATCCTGGCAACGCAGAAGCTGAGGAAAAATTCAAAGAAGCTGCAGAAGCTTATGAAGTATTGAGCGATGACAACAAGCGTGCGCGTTATGACCAATATGGTCACGCAGGTCTTGGTGGCGCTGCAGGTGGCGGATTTGGCGGAGGCTTCGGTGGCGGCATGAACATGGAAGATATTTTCAGCCAATTTGGAGATATTTTTGGTGGGCATTTCGGCGGTGGCTTTGGTGGCGGTCGTCAACAACAAACTAGAGGAACTAACCTTAGAATCCGTATCAAACTTAACCTAGAAGAAATGGTGAATGGTACGCAGAAGACGGTTAAAGTTAAGAAAATGAAGTTGGCAGAAGGTGTAACTTCAAAAACTTGTCCTACTTGTCAAGGTTCTGGCGTGCAGATTAAAGTGATGAACACCATGTTCGGACAGATGCAAACTCAGGCTAATTGTGGAACTTGTAATGGGATCGGAAAAGTTGCTGATAAAATTCCTGCTGGCGCTAATGCACAAGGTTTGGTTAAAACTGAGGAAGAAATCACGATCAACATCCCAGCTGGAGCGAGAGACGGCATTCAACTTAATGTAAGAGGAAAAGGTAACGAAGCGCCTTTTGGTGGTGCAGCGGGCGACCTGTATGTTGTGGTTGAGGAAGAAGTTGACAAATTGATCAAACGCGAAGGCGACAATCTTCACCAAGAATTGTTTATTTCTTTTGCGGAAGCAGCTTTAGGAACTTCTAAAGAAATCAATGTCGTTGGTGGAAAAGTAAAAATCAAAGTTGAAGAAGGGACGCAGTCTGGAAAAATTTTGAGACTTGCTGGTAAAGGTCTTCCAAATATTGAAGGCTATGGTGGCAAAGGCGATATGTTTGTACACATCAATGTATGGACGCCTCAAAAGCTAACTAAAGAACAAAAAGCATTTTTCCAAAGTCAAATAGATAATAACGAAATGGCTGCAGAACCAACTGGAAAAGAAAAATCTTTCTTTGAAAAAGTTAAAGATTTATTTGATTAAATAGTTGCAAAATATATCTAAAACCTACTTTCTGAGTAGGTTTTTTTATTTAAAAATGTCAGCAACGTTTTTCACAATAGCATAGTGAATCGTCGTAGCAATAAGATTTTCATCTGTTGAAAAAGCAAAAATACAACAAGCCAAAAAATATAAAATCCGATATTATGAATCAGGTCAAGAACTTCCCAGTAACTGCCTTTGACAAAAGAATAAATCGTCAATCCGAAATACAAAAAGCTAATAATCGATGCGCTAAACATTAAAAATAAACGTCCACGAAAGCATCTCCGAGTGGTCTTTCGATATTGACTTCGTAGAGAATTTGATAGATTATCACAAGCCGAATTGATGTTTTCATTTTTATCACCATTAATGATAATCTTAGAATTCTCAGCAAATAAATTTCTCATAAGTTGAGCTTCGTCAAGAGACAAATTATTGTCAGGTTCTTTCAAAACTTCTAATTGATACGTGATATTAACTTTTGATTTTCGAATTTTAATGTACTTTTTAACCGCCAAATTAATGATCAAAGTCGACAACATTCCTGTTCTGAAGTCACCATAAATTAAATAAGCCATTTCAGCAGGCGACATATTTTTAGGCGAAGAAAATTATGGAATGATAATATCTTTTTTCCATTTTCTAGTCATTAAAAAACAGAGTAAAAAATAGACGATCATAATAGCAAAAGCTCTCATCACCCAATGTGTATTGTCGTACACAACTCTTTCTACGTAAATAACATTGGGTTCGTTTTGCATTATTAGGAATACTTTTTTTTGATTATTTCGATTCTAAAATACAAATTTTAATCAAAAAACCAATTTTAATTAAAAGATAAAAGTATCAGACAAAAAAAGCCTTTCAAATTTTAAAAGGCTTATCATTATTTATTTTACTAAAAGTTTTTCGCAAACCAACTTACTAAAAACTTCCTGTTTATCATCAATTTCGATGAGCATCGATTGGTCAAAATTTTCGATACTTATAACTTTCATTTCGGTTCCTAATTGGATATTCCGTTTATTAAGATAACTAAGAAAATCGTCGGAAGATGTTGTAACGGAAGCAAAAACAACATTTTCGTTCTCTTTGCATTGACTTAATTTTTTAAGCTCTGGTTGTACGACAACACCATCTTTATCAGGAATTGGTTCACCATGAGGATCAACTTTTGGGTGATTTAGGATTTCATCCATTTTATCAAAAAAAGCATCAGAATGTATATGTTCTAATTGCTCTGCAATTTCGTGAACATTCTCCCAACCAAATCCCATTTTTTCCACCAAAAACATTTCTGTTAGACGATGTTTTCTCACGATGAGCGCAGCCTCTTTCCTACCCGATTCGGTGACACGGATTGGTTTATAAGATTCGTAAATCACCCAATTTTTCTCTGCAAATTTTTTAATCATACTGTTCACAGATGGCATTTTAATTTGCAGACGTTTGCTAAGATCATTTACAGAAACCTCGTGTTCATCACTCATTAGATGATATAAGGCTTTCAAATAATTTTCTTCTGTTAAAGAATTCATACATCAAAGATACAAAATGTTAGATTAACTTAACTTTAAAACTAACTTTTAATAATTTCGACATTTTTACTGAATTAAAAACGATTAAAACCATATTATTATTTGTAATTTTGAAAGCAATTTTAAATTTAATACTGAAAATAAAAATAGAACATGACTACAAAATACGACAGAATTCCTAATACTTTGTTCATCAAAAATCGCAAAAAATTTGTCACTCAAATGAAGCCAAATTCTATAGCGATTTTTAATTCTAACGACATTTATCCTATCAGCGCCGATTCTACACTAGCTTTTCAGCAACACCGCGACATTTTTTATCTTTCGGGTGTTGACCAAGAAGAAAGCATTTTGTTAATTTTTCCGAATGCTTACAAAGAAGAGTATCGCGAAATTCTATTTGTTAGAGAAACTAACGATCATATCGCCGTTTGGGAAGGTGAAAAATTGAGCAAAGAAGATGCAACGGAAGTATCTGGAATTAAAACCGTAATGTGGTTGTCAGAATTCGAAAAAGTATTTTATGATTTGATGGCTGAAGCAGAAAATATTTATTTAAATAAAAATGAACATTATCGCGCGGCTGTAGAGACACAAACGCGTGAAGATCGCTTCATCGAATTTGTAAAAAAACAATATCCACTTCATATAATTTTGCGCAGTAATCCTATTTTGCAACGTTTAAGAAGTATCAAAGAACCTGAGGAAATTGCTTTGATTCAACATGCTTGTGACATTACAGAAAAAGGAATTCGCAGACTTCTCGGCTTTGTAAAACCTGGCGTTTGGGAGTATGAAATCGAAGCTGAATTGGCGCACGAATTTATAAAAAATAGAAGTCGTGGATTTGCTTACACACCCATTATCGCAAGCGGAAACAATGCGAATGTTTTGCATTATATTTCTAACAATATGCAACTGAAAGATGGTGATCTTATCCTATTAGATGTCGGTGCAGAATATGCGAATTATTCATCGGACTTAACTCGTACAATCCCCGTAAATGGAAAATATACACCTCGCCAAAAACAAATCTACAATGCCGTTCTTAATTGTAAAAAAGAGGCTGAAGATCGTTTGATTGCTGGAAATAATTGGCATAAATTCCATAAAGAAATGGGCGAAGTCTACACTTCTACTTTGTTAGATTTGGGATTAATTGATAAAGTTGATGTCCAAAATGAGGATCCAAAATGGCCAGCTTACAAAAAATACATGATGCACGGGACATCCCACCACATGGGCCTTGACACGCACGACTATGGTCTTTTGTCTGATGATTTTGTGACAGGCATGGTCTTTACCAACGAACCTGGATTCTACATTCCAGAGGAAGGTTTTGGCGTGCGACTTGAAGACGATTACGAGATTCAAGCTTCAGGAAATCCGAAAAACTTTATGAAGAATATTCCTATCGAAGCCGACGAAATCGAGTCTTTAATGAATTCTTAGGTTTAAAAACAACAAAAAGGCTCTCAAATTTGAGAGCCTTTTATTTTATTCGAAAATACGTTGTGGTTTTTTATTCTCGTCAATCGCTACCAAAGTAAAATCTCCAGAAACTGCTTTCTCACGCGTATCGGCGTACATTTCTTCGATAAAGATTTCGATGTTAACTTTTAGGCTCGAGTTCCCAACATATTTTACTTTTCCTATCAGCTCTACTAAAGTGTCTGCTGGTATAGGTTTTTTAAAATCGATTCGGTCACAACTCACTGTTACAAAAGATTTTCTGGCAAATCGGGTTGCTGTCATAAAGGCAACTTCGTCCATCATTTCCATAACTTTTCCGCCGAACATGGTGTTGTGATGGTTGGTTGTGTTTGGGAAAACCACTTTAAAAACGTGGGTTTCAGACGCTTTAATTTTGTCGTCGTAATTCATTTCTTTTTTTAGAATTAAAAGTTTAACAATTGAAATGAATAAAAATCTATGAGATTCTTACTTCAAATCGCGAAAGTTTTCGGGGATCCGGCTTTGCAAAAGCATCACGGTTGCGCGACAGCTCGTGAGTTACACACGATTCACCCTTTTCGAGTGCAAAGATAATTTTTTTTGAAGTGATTTTGTAACGTTGTAATATGAAATTCTCCTTTAATCAGGTCAATTTTCTTGCTTTATATTTTCAATTTTGAATATCTTTAAAACCAATTTTGAATTTCAAATCTCAAATTTCAAATTAAATAATGACATTTCAAGAACAAATAAAACAAGGGATTCCTACGGAACTTCCTCAACCAAAAGCTTACGAACCCAATATCAATCACGCTCCAAAGCGTAAAGAAATCTTAACCGACGAGGAAAAGAAATTGGCTTTACAAAATGCGTTGCGTTATTTCAATCCTCAATTTCATGCCACTTTAATCCCTGAATTCAAGAAAGAATTAGAGGATTTTGGAAGAATTTATATGTATCGTTTTCGTCCGGATTATGAAATGAAAGCCCGTCCGATAAACGATTATCCGGCGAAATCTCAACAAGCTGCGGCGATTATGTTGATGATTCAGAATAATTTGGATTATGCCGTGGCGCAACATCCTCACGAATTGATTACCTATGGCGGAAATGGTGCGGTTTTTTCCAATTGGGCGCAATATCTTTTGACGATGCAATATTTGTCGGAAATGACGGACGAGCAAACTTTGGTGATGTATTCTGGGCATCCGATGGGGCTTTTCCCTTCTCACAAAGACGCTCCGAGAGTTGTTGTAACTAATGGAATGATGATTCCAAATTATTCAAAACCTGATGATTGGGAGAAATTCAATGCTTTGGGTGTTACGCAATACGGACAAATGACGGCAGGAAGTTATATGTACATCGGTCCACAAGGAATTGTACATGGAACGACGATAACGGTTCTGAATGCTTTTAGAAAAATCAATAAATCACCAAAAGGAGGCTTGTTTGTGACTTCTGGATTGGGTGGAATGTCAGGAGCACAGCCAAAGGCAGGAAATATCGCAGGTTGTGTAACGGTTTGTGCTGAGGTGAATCCTAAAATCACGAAAATTCGTCACGACCAAAAATGGGTGAATGAAATCCATGAAAATATGGATGAATTGATTGAAAGAGTGAGAAAAGCTCAAGAAAATCAAGAAACCGTTTCTTTGGCTTACCTTGGAAATATCGTTGATGTTTGGGAAAAATTTGAGGATGCTGGTTTGAAAATCGATATCGGTTCCGACCAAACGTCTTTGCATAATCCTTGGGCAGGTGGTTATTATCCAGCTGGAATTTCTTTTGAAGAATCCAATACGATGATGGCTGAAAATCCAGAATTATTCAAAGAAAAAGTTCAGGAAACCTTGAGAAGACACGCTGCAGCAATTAACAAACATACAGAAAAAGGAACCTATTTTTTCGATTATGGAAATGCCTTTTTATTGGAAGCGTCGCGTGCAGGAGCAGATGTGATGTCTGCAACGCCATCATTAGGAAGAGAATTCAAATATCCAAGCTATGTTCAAGATATAATGGGGCCAATGTGTTTCGATTATGGTTTTGGACCGTTCCGCTGGGTTTGTACAAGTGGAAAACCGGAAGATTTACAAAAAACAGATGATATTGCTTGTGCAGTTTTAGAAGAGATGATTCAGAATTCTCCTGCTGAAATTCAGCAACAAATGAAAGATAATATCCAATGGATAAAAGGCGCTCAAGAAAATAAATTGGTGGTTGGTTCACAGGCGAGAATTTTATATGCCGATGCGGAAGGAAGAATGAAAATCGCAGAAGCCTTCAATAAAGCCATTGCCAACGGAGAAATCGGAGCAGTAGTTTTAGGAAGAGACCATCACGATGTTTCGGGAACGGATTCTCCTTACCGTGAGACTTCTAATATTTATGATGGTTCAAGATTTACAGCCGATATGGCGATTCACAACGTGATTGGCGATAGTTTCCGAGGAGCAACCTGGGTTTCTATCCACAACGGTGGTGGCGTTGGTTGGGGAGAAGTGATTAATGGTGGTTTCGGAATGTTATTGGATGGAAGCGATGATGCAGACAGACGATTGAAATCGATGCTTTTCTGGGACGTTAACAACGGAATTTCCAGAAGAAGTTGGGCAAGAAATGAAGGTGCTATTTTTGCCATCAAACGTGCCATGGAAGCCGAACCAAATTTGAAAGTTACGCTGCCGAATTTGGTCGATGAGAGTTTGTTTTAATCATTTTTTTAAAAATATTATTAAACAACAAAAGTTATTTATTTTTACATTTTATAACTTTGAGTAAACTAAAAAAGCTATCAAATTGTGATAGCTTTTTTTTATTTATTTTCACCTTATTTAATTAGAAAACAAGTTGGTACTGAAAATATTATTTAATATTAAAAAAGTCGTTTATTTAATTTAACTTTTAAAAAGAATAAAACTCTAAGTTTTAAATATTAAATTATGAAAATCTCCATTCCAAAACCATGTCACGAAAATTGGGATCAAATGACACCCGCCGAAAAGGGAAAATATTGTGGTATTTGCAGTAAAAATGTTACTGATCTTACCACAATGTCTGATGATCAAATTCTAAATGAATTACAATCTAACACCGACATCTGCGTCGTTGCGAACCATTCTCAAATGAATAGAAATTTAGAATATTCTTTTATTAATTCATTATTTTCAAAATTTGCATTAGGTGTTATTTTGACCTCCGCTGGAATTGTAAGTATCAATGCTCAACAAAAAGAAAATCAACAAACGACGAAAGGAAAAGTGACACATATTAGTGCTAACAAAGACACTAACAATGTTCGTGTAATGGGCAAAATGGCTTATATTCCTCCGAAAAAAGATACGATTAGAAAGCCTTTCCGCCTTGGGAAAATTGCGGCTTACCCTAATAAAGACAAAGCCAACCCAATCTATGTTTTGGACGGAATTATCGTTGATGAGAAAAAAGTTAAAGATCTAAAACCTAGTAATATAGAAAAAATCGAAGTCCTCAAAGATGAAAAAGCGAAAAATAAATATGGCGAAAAAGCAAAAGATGGCGTCATTGTAATCACCTCGAAAAAGAAATAATTTAAAATAAAAAAGGCTAATTCAGATTTGAAATAGCCTTTTTTATCTTTAATACTTTGTATCCGCAGATGGTCCGTAGCTTGGTGGTAATGGAATATCATTTAATCGATAATAGACGCCTAGTTGCGCTCTGTGATGCGTCGCTTGATTCAGCGCATGTCGGATGGCACAGTACTTTGTCCATTCCATCATCGTTTCGCCATTATTTTTTATAGCCCAATTCGGTTCTAGTTGATCTTCTGTCGCCGCTTCTAGACTTGCAATTCCAGCATTGTAATCGTCTTCTAACTTTTGCTGAAGTTCGGCTTTTGTTGAGATCTTAACTGGTTGATAATCGCCTTTTCCAAAGTCTAACTCTGATGTGTTAAGAATAAATTTGGCCACGCAAAAACCTCAGCAATATGTGATGCTAACGGCATTAATTTCATACTTTTCTCGTGCGGTGCGTAATCATTTTTATTCTCAGGAAAACGATCAAAAATGCTTAAGTTGTTTCGTACTCGTTTTTTAATTCTTCTTTAAGTTGTTATAATGTATCCATTTTTGTGTGATTTGTGAATTATAAAATTACTGTCTTTAATTTCAAAAATATGTTAATGCTTTATTAAATAAAGATAAAACTAAAGCTTCTCGATTTCGTTTAATAAAAATTTAATAAAATGACAAAATTTTAAATATAACGTATCGCATAATAAATATCATGAAAGTCGGATAAGGTATATATTTTGCAAGTTATTGGTATTCAAAAAAATTATTACAATGAGTCAAAACTACACAAATCCGTACAAGTACTGGTATCTTCCGTTAATTACAGGGATTATCTTTATCATTAGTGGAATATATATTTTCCGTACACCGCTTGCTTCTTATTTAACATTATCGATGATATTTGCAGCTATCTTTTTTGTTACAGGTATCATGGAAGTTGTTAACGCTTTTAGCAACAGACAATATCCCAACTGGGGATGGTCGCTAGCTGGAGGTATTGTTGATTTGGTTTTAGGGATTATGCTAATCTCCTCACCTGCTTTGAGTGCGACAATATTGCCGTTATATGTTGGGATTACGATTTTGTTTCGTTCGATTATGGGTATTGGATCGTCTTTAGCATTAAAAAAAGTTGGGATTAAATCTTGGGCGACTGTGATGATTTTTAGTATTTTGGGATTATTATTCGCGATACTAATGATTACAAATCCTGTTTTTGGAGGTTTAACAATTGTGTACTACACCGCTATTTCATTTATTATGATTGGTGTTTTCCAAATCATGCTTGCTTTTGGTTTGAAAAAACTGAAATAAATACAATCTTTCTTAAACAAAAAACAGTCTCAAAATTTTGAGACTGTTTTTTTATTTTTTAATTGCTGCTAAAGCTTTATCATAGTTAGGTTCTTGACTAATGTCTGCGACTTGTTCTTCGTAGACGATTTTGCCTTGCGGATCAATAACAACCACCGCGCGACTTAGCAAGCCTCGTGACGCGCCATCGATCATTTCAACGCCGTAACGTTTCCCAAAATCTGTTCTAAAATCTGACAACATTACAACATTTTTAATACCTTCTGCACCACAAAAACGCTTTTGCGCAAAAGGCAAATCTTTAGAAATACATAACACCGAGGTATTTGGAAGATCGGCAGCCATCTCATTAAACTTTCTTACTGACATCGAGCAAACGCCTGTATCAACACTCGGAAAAATATTTAGGATTAAATATTTTCCCTTGTAACTCTCAAGACTTTTGCTTTCCATTTTGTCATCTGTCAGTTCAAAATTAGGAGCCACAGCACCAACATTAGGAAGTTTTGCAAAAGTTTTTATTTCTTTACCGCGCATTAACACTGTCGATTGTTGAGCGTTTGAAAATCCAACAACCAGTAACAATCCGAAACTTAATATTTTTAAAGCTTTCAATATTTCTAAAATTTAAATCAAATTTAAAACAAAAAAACTTCCTTTCGGAAGCTTTAGCTTATTTTAATAAAGATGTATTAATCTCACTCATCACAGCTTTTAGCTGATCGAGTGTATAACCTTCGCCTTCTATTTTTATTGCATAACGGTCTTTAACAAGATACTGAATTTCCGATTCCATAATTTCTCCATTTTTCTTCTCAGAAACGCTTGCACGTACGTTATTAAAATTGGTTGTTTTCTCATAACCTTCAGCATCTGTTTTTTCTGATTCTGCTTTTAGCGCCATCATCAACATAGCAAGCATACCGCTCCCAGCTTCGCCTGCGCCGTCCACAATGCTAATCTCAACATACTTATCTGCGTTGTCGCTATACTTTGCATCTGCCGAAGCTAAACCCATCATAGAGCTATCTCCTACTCTTATTTCGGTTCTTGCTAAGCCTAGTGCGGTTGTTGGCAGAATAGACTTTAGCTCATCATTAGTTGCTGGAGCTGTTGTTTTCAACTCTTCCATTTTTTTCTCGATGTCATCCATAGATGCTGATAAGTTGTTGAGTGTTTTCGCACCGTTGACAACGTCACCTACCGAAGTGGAAGTTTTTGCGTTAGCATCTTCATTTTTTTTACAAGCAACTAAGCTGACTACAGCCAATGCTAAAAGTGTTCTTTTCATAATTTTATCTTTGATGTGATACAAATCTAATATTTTAAAACTAAATTGACAATTATCAAATTCGAGCCTCGAAAAAATAATATTATTTTTTTGTAACATTTTAAAGAATCAGTCACTAACCTTGTGAGAACTAAAATAAATGACAACTCTAGAATCTGAGTTTTTACAAAAAATCGACAAGCATAAAGGCATCATTTTCAAAATTTCGAAAATGTATATGGACAATCGAGAAGATCAAGAAGATCTTTTCCAAGAGATTACATTTCAGGTTTGGAAGGCTTTTTCGAGTTTTAAAGGCGAAAGCGAATTTTCGACTTGGCTCTATCGTGTGGCGCTTAACACCGCTATTGTATTTTTAAAATCAGAGAAAAGAAGAAGCTTTATCGACAATGCAGAAGTCTCAAATTTTAAAATTGAACAAGAAGATTACAACCACGAAAAAGAAGAGAAACTTCAAAAAATGTACGAAGCCATCCAACAACTTAATCCTATCGATAAAGCTTTTATCTTTTATTATCTCGAAGATTTTTCGGGAAAAGATATTGCACAACAAATGGGAATCTCCGAGGGCAACGTCCGCGTAAAAATGAATCGTGCAAAAAATAAATTAAAAGACAATTTATCTAATCCATAAATTACAAAGAAATGAATATAGATGAACTAAAAAATATTTGGGATAATGACGAAAGCCAAAATACGCCTGAAGTCAGCCTAGAACAAAGAAAAAGCCTAAATCTACCTTTAGAAAAAATCCGTCGGAATATGCGTTGGGAGTTTTGGTCAACCGTAATACTTTTAGCTTTTGTGTTGGTTGCAATTTGGGGAATCCAAATGCCATTTAGATTCCGATTGTATTTAGAAATTTTGGTAGCTGCTATGACTGTGGTAACCTTCTTTTTCTATGCTAAATTTTTCAAACTTTATAAAGAAATCAGCAATCCCGAATTAGAAACTTTAACATCATTAAAAGACTTGTTGACACAATTTAATCTTAATAAACAATATTATTTGTCGTTCTACATCAGCTTTGTGCCATTCTTAGTTGGCGAAATGATTATCGTTATAGAATCTATTCCAAAATCTAGAGATTTGCCCGACTTAGCATTAGCCATTTATTTTGTTGGATCAATCTTGGCTGGACTTCTATTTTTATGGCTTTTAGGAAAATTTTGGTTTCAATATTATTACGGAAAATATATTGACAAAGTTGAAAAACTTGTTGAAGAATTACAAGCTTAATTATTAAATACGAAGCGCGATGTCCAAGGACATCGCGCTTTTTTTATTCTTATTGTTGCGCTTCTGTATAACTTTGGAAAGCCTGTTCGAGACTTTCATATTTTCCTTTGAATTCTGAAATTGGAGAATCTTGAATGATATTCCCTTTATGAATCAAAATAACGCGTGAGCAAAGCGCTTCCACTTCTTGCATGATGTGTGTTGATAAAATCACCGTTTTTTCTTTCCCAATTTCTTTAATCACATTTCGGATTTCGACAATTTGGTTAGGATCTAGACCGTTAGTTGGTTCATCCAAAATCAATAAGTCTGGTTGATGAAGAATCGCTTGTGCAAGGCCAACACGCTGTTTGTAACCTTTAGAAAGTTGACTTATTTTCTTCGATTTTTCAGGTGTTATCCCAACCAATTCGACAACCTCGTCTACTCTATTTTTTTTGATTCCGTGGATATTCGCCACAAATTGAAGATATTCTTTAACGAACATTTCTTGATAAAGTGGATTATTTTCTGGTAGAAAACCAATCTTTTTTTTGCTTTCGATATCGTGCGTTGTGATGTCTTTTTGATCCAATAAAATTTGACCTTCATCAATCTTCAAAGCGCCAACAATAGACTTCATCAGCGTTGATTTTCCTGCACCATTTGGACCTAGAAGTCCGATAATTTCGTTTTTATTAATTAAAATATTAACATCATTAAGTGCCACTTGGTCACCAAATTTCTTCGTCAGATTTATAATATCTAAAGCCATTATTTACAAATATCTAGGGCAAAAATACTAAATCTTAAACATTAAATCATTTCTCTTTTAAAACAATTTTCAAAGCCTAAAATTTTTCGTAAATTTGCAAACCTATGGGACAAATCCTCGCAATTGACTACGGAAAAGTAAGAACAGGACTCGCTGCAACCGATGATGCTAAGATTATCGCAAGTGCATTGACGACTGTAGAAACGCCAAAGTTGATCGATTTCCTAAAGGATTATTTCAGCAAGAATAATGTAGAAGCGGTTGTTGTTGGCTTACCAACAGACCTCAAAGGACAACTTTCTGAAATAGAAACGGACATTCAGCAGTTTTTAAAAGTTTTTGAAACTGAATTTCCTGATAAAAAAGTACATCGTTTGGATGAGCGTTTTACTTCCAAAATGGCTTCATTTTTTATAAGTCAAAGCGGAAAAAATAAAAAACAAAGACAAGAAAAAGGTCTTATTGACCGTGTAAGTGCAACCATAATTTTGCAAAATTTTTTAGATCAACAATGATTTTACCAATACGCGCCTTTGGCGATTCAATATTAAGAAAAGTGGCTCACGATATCGACAAAGATTATCCTGAGTTACAAACTTTGATAGACAATATGTTCGAAACCATGAATGGTGCTAACGGCATTGGCCTTGCTGCGCCACAAATTGGCTTGGACATTAGACTTTTTATCGTGGACATCACGCCACTTGCAGACGACGAAGATTACGAAGATATTGCGGAAGAACTTAAGACTTTCAAAAAAGTATTTATCAATGCGCAAATCCTTGAAGAAAGCGGTGAAGAGTGGAAATTCAACGAAGGTTGTCTATCGATTCCGGAAGTTAGAGAAGATGTAAAACGCAAAGAAACTATCAAAATTGAATATTTTGATGAAAATTTTGTGAAACATATCGATACTTTTTCGGATATTCGTGCGCGCGTTATTCAACATGAGTACGACCACATCGATGGTATACTTTTCACGGATCACCTAAGCGCACTAAAAAAGAAATTGGTAAAAGGAAAACTACAAAAAATCGCTAACGGCGATGTAGGCGTTAACTACAAAATGCGCTTTCCGAAATAATTTAAAATAAATAAGAAAAAAATAAACAACGACTAAACATTGAAACAATGCAGTTAGAAAAAATAATTTCAATCTCAGGAAAACCAGGACTTTTCAAATTAGTTTCTCAATTAAGAAATGGATTTATTGTTGAAGATATCACAACTAAAAAGAAAGTTAGCATCTCAAACTCTAGCCAAGTTAGCTTGCTAGACAATATCGCGATGTTCACTTTTGATAAAGAAGTTCCGTTATTTGAAGTATTTGAAAATATTGCTAAAAAATACGATTTCAAACAAACGATTAACCACAAGTCAAAAAGTGACGAGCTTAAGACTTTTATGGAAGAATCGCTTCCTAACTACGATACAGAAAGAGTATACGAGTCTGATATCAAAAAATTAGCGCAATGGTATAATCTTTTGCAAAAAGCGGGTTACATTACACCAGAAAGCTTTGTAAAAGTTGAGGAAGTTGTAGAAGAAGCGCCAGCAGCTGAGGAAAAACCAGCTAAAAAAACGACTAAAAAAGCAACTGAAAAAACTGAGGATGCTGAAGAAAAACCAGCTAAAAAACCTGCAACTAAAAAGACCACTAAAAAAGAAGATTAATTATAAATCGTCAATTCGGGTAAAATTCGTTGAAAGTTTTATGTAAAGAATTGTCACAATTTTAATTAAAACAATAAAAACTCTATCAAAAGGTTTATTTTTGATGGAGTTTCTTTTTAATATTGAGTTATGAGAATTGTGTCCTTGGTACCGTCGTTGACAGAGATTTTGTTTGATTTTGGATTGACTTCCGAAGAGGTTGTTGGCAGAACAAAATTCTGTGTTCATCCCAAAAATAAAGTCCAAGATGTTGCGATAATTGGCGGAACCAAAAACATTAATATTGAAAAGATAAAATCTCTAAACCCCGACATCATCCTCGCCAACAAAGAGGAAAACGTTAAAGAGCAAGTCGAAGAATTAATGCAAACGCACAAAGTGATTGTCACGCACGTCGAAACTTTGGAAGACAATTATTATTTGCTAAAAAACCTCGGAAATTTACTTAACAAAAAAGAAGTTGCACAACAATTCAATCTTAAAATTCAGGAGCAATTTAATTTTGAAAAAGCTAAAACCAAATTAAAAGTCGCTTATCTTATTTGGAAAGATCCTTTTATGAGCATTGGTCGCGACACTTTTATTCATCATGTTTTACAAGACATCGGTTTCGAAAATTTCTTCGCCAATCAAAAACGTTATCCAAGTTTTGAGCTAACAGATTTGGCGGATGCTGATGTTATTTTTCTGTCTTCAGAACCTTATCCTTTTAAAGAAAAGCACGTCGAAGAACTTCAGAAAATTTATCCCAACAAAATCATCAAAATTGTTGATGGCGAAGCTTTTTCTTGGTACGGCACCCGAATTGCGCACATCGGAGATTATTATCAAAACTTGGTTTCGGAGGTTTTAAAAAGTAAGTAAAGAGAATTTAAATCAAACTACTTTTTATACTCTAGATAAATTCCGTCCCAGATTTTTACAATTTCTTTGGATAGTTTTTCAAGCGATTTGTTTTCGGATTCTAATCGCAGATTATCTACATCTTGATTTTCTTTCCAAATATAAGATTTTTTCTCAACTTCATCCGTTGCTTCTGTCAAACCGTATAAATATTCTGTATGCACATCAAACAAAGCCGCAGAAGAGGTCGTTCTCACTTTCACTTCTTTGTTTTTAAGGTAGCCCAAAGCAAAAACATTTTGAGGTCCAAAATTCTTTGCATCGACAGAAAATTCTGTATCAAACGTGTAAACTAAGAGCATTTGTGCTTTCATTTTTGCAGCAGCCAAACGCAAATCTTTTATCGTTCTATAATTATAAGGAAGCAACAATCTGTTGAATGGTGAAATCTGTTTGATGCCTTGCAGTTTTTCAATCTCTTGAATTTGTTTTTCCTCGTTTGCATCTCGTGTCAAGATTATCGTAAAATTTCCATTATTGGCTTGATTTTCATTTTGAGAATAACGATAATTAGAATATCTCGGCGCTTGGATTCTTGCAATGGCAATCGTTACGGGAAATTCAGCTGTTGGTTTGTTAGACAAAACTTTAGAAATGTCTTCGTCCGCCAATTCCGAAAATTTGACATCGCCGCCTGGCGTCACATATTTGGTGGAGCAAGAACTTAAAACAAGTAATAAAAAACTGGTAAAAAAAGTTGAGATTTTAGTTTCATAATAAATAATTTGACTGTTGTGATTTTATTTATAATACAACGGAAAAATAGTTTTACAAGTATTTGGTAAATAAATATTTTTTGAACAATTTCCAAAACAAAAGGCTAATTTTCCAGGTTAGCCTTTTTGTTTTTTATGTAAGATTAAATCCAATGAAAACTTAGTACAGATTTCATTTCTTCGATAATGTTGTCATTGTTGAGATATTCTGCTTCTCCAAAGCGGAGTTTAAAATCAAATTCGTTGGAAAGATTTTCCAAAATATGTGACAAAGATTTTATTTCACCTTCAAACCAATTCGACCAAGCGAATAAGATTTCTTCTTGATCTTTTTTAAACTGATAAAAATCGAAATCAACGCCTTTATCAAAAGCCAAATGACTGTATTAACAAATCAATTTCCAAGAACTTTTTTGCAAATATTCTATAATTGCGTAAAACTTAGAAGTCTCGATATTGATGGCAATTTGTAAATCCATGCCTCAAAAATTATGATTAAATAATCTCGGCAACTTTCTCGCAAATCCATTGCAAAAGCTCTTCGTCGGCCTTTGTGAAAGGATCAATCTTGTGACTGTCGATGTCGATTTGGCCAATGTTTTTTCCGTCTTTAAAGATCGGAACAACGATTTCGGATTTTGTATCAATCGAACATGACAGATAATTGTCTTGCGCATGTACATCTGGAACCACGAAAATCTCTCCAGAAACGGCAACTTGCCCACAAATCCCTTTCCCAAACGGAATCACCGTATGATCAGTTTCTGCACCAACATAAGGTCCTAAAATCAACTCTTCTTTATCTCCATTTCTAAAATAGAAACCCGTCCAATTGTAATAGTCAATCTCTTGGTCAAGAAGTTGGCAGATTTTTAATAATTTAGAATTAACATCGGTATCTGGCGCATCTAGAATTAGGCTCGCACGTTTTTTTAATTCGTTCATTTTCAATAATATTAATCGATAAGACTTACCTCTTTGTAACCAAACATCCCACGATCTTTAATAATTTCGGCAACACCTTTCGGCAACTGCTCTTCCCAACCGCATTCGTGGCAATTGATTTTTTTGAGAACGTCTCTCGAATAGATTTCTAAAAACTGAGGATTGTAATCTTTGATGTCAACAATTCTCTTATTTAGTTTAAAATATTTGTAAAGTTCTTTTAGATTTGACTGGACTTTCAAGTTCTCGGAAGTTAGCAAATCGCCTGTTGTAGCATCTTTGTACGGATAAAGATACACGCGCATATCTTTTTTAAAAAACTTACCAAAAGCCTCCAAAATTCCACCTGATAGATTTTTGTAATACTCCTCATCAAAAACATCCAAAAGGTTGTTAACGCCCATCGCAACACCAATATTCTGATTGGTATAGGTTGAGAAATATTCCACCATTCTGTAATATTCTGAGAAGTTAGATATCATAATCGTATAACCTAACTTAGCCAAAACATCCACTCTATCTAGGAAGTCTCTTTCGTCGATATCGCCGTGTGCACGTAGATTTGCAATGGTAATTTCGAAAAGAACTTGCGTATCTTCATTAGTACAGCCCACGTCTTTCAAGAACATATCGAGTCCATTGACAAACATATCGATGTTCACTTTTGTAACTGGTCTAAAGCTTCCTCTAACCGCGAAAATATTTTTCTTATAAAGAATATCTGCTGGCAGCATATTGTTACCTTCAGAATTAAAAATAACAGCATCGGTCATGCCTTTTTTCACCAATTGCAAACTCATCAATCGATTATCAACATATTCGAAACATGGACCATTAAAGTCAATCATATCGATTTCCACACGGTCTGTCGACAATTCATCATAAAGGGAATCGATTAATCTTCTTGGGTTATCTGCATAATAAAACGCACCGTATATCAAGTTAACGCCCAAAGCACCCAAAGTCTCTTGTTGCAAAGTTGCGTCATTGTCATTGAATTTGACATGTATAACAATCTCGTTATAATTTTCATTTTCTGACAATTGATAACGAATCCCCACCCAACCATGACCTTTCATGGTTTTATCAAAATTGATGGTTGTTACAGTATTAGCATAGGAAAAGAATTTTTTCCCTGGATTGTTGTCTCGAGAAATACGTTCTTCCACCAAGCCAACTTCATAGCGAAGCATCTTGCGAAGACGATTTTGGGTTACGTAGCGGTTTTTAGTTTCTTTTCCATAAATAGCATCACTAAAGTCTTTATCGTAAGCCGACATGGCTTTTGCGATTGTTTGTGATGCCGCCCCAGCACGGAAAAAATATCTTACTGTCTCTTGTCCCGCTCCAATTTCCGCAAAAGTTCCGTAAATTGAACTATCTAAATTAATTGCTAAAGCTTTTTGTTTTGGTGTTAATTTTTGATGAATAACAGACATGTAGAATTTTTTGTAAATTTACCAAAATAAATCCAAATCTAACGAATGCGGCTTAAATTTTTAGGCACCGGAACTTCCCAAGGAATCCCTATTATAGGCAGTCACCATCCTGTCTGTTTATCAACAAATCCCAAGGACAAACGCCTTCGCGCGTCGGTTATTATCACACTTGATAATGACAAAAAAATCCTTATTGATTGTGGTCCAGATTTTCGTCAACAGATGCTTGCGAATCACGAAGAACAAGTGGACGCGGTACTCATCACGCACGAACATAATGATCATGTAATCGGGTTGGATGATTTACGCCCTCTCATTTTTAAAAACAAAATGGAAATGCCACTCTACTGTCAAGAGCGCGTTGGTAAAGAGATTAAATTCCGTTTTCCGTATGCCTTTGCTGAAGAAAAGTATCCTGGTTCGCCATCGTTCATGATAGAAAGAGCAACAGAGCATTTCGAAGTCTTTGGAGAAGACATTACAAGTATTGATGTAATGCATTCTGCATTGCCAATTTTGGGCTACAAACTTAGAAATATGGCTTATGTAACAGATGCTAATCACATTTCTGATACCGAGAAAGAAAAACTCAAAAATCTTGATTTTTTCATTATCAACTGTCTTCGTAAGGAACAGCCGCATCATTCGCACTTTATACTTCCTGAAGTTTTAGAATTAGTGAAAGAATTAAAACCAAAAATGACCTACTTGACACATATTTCTCATCTGTTAGGTTTTCATGATGATTTGGTAGCCGAACTTCCATCACATATTCAGCCTGCTTATGATGGTTTGGAAATAGAATTTTAAATTTTTGAAATTGATTTTCAAATAAATAGAATTTCCAAATTAAAAAAACAATGAAAACATTTTTACTAAAACGAAATATTTGTATATTTGCACACCTCAATACAACGCTCGGATGGCGGAATTGGTAGACGCGCACGACTCAAACTCGTGTTCCTAGGAGTGTGGGTTCGATTCCCACTCCGAGTACTAAAAGCAAGCATTTTTAATGTTTGCTTTTTTTTGTTTTTACACTCAAAACTTTTTTACAAGTTCTTAATTAAAATATTTTAAAACTTATTCGTTTATTTAAAACAAATACAAAATAAGAATGATTTTTGCATCAATATTTAGTACATCAAAACTTTATATTATGAAAAATCTAAAAAATAAACCTCCAATATTTGTTATTGTTTTGTTTGTAGTTATTGTATTAATGATAATTGGATACTTTGCGATAGCCGCACTTTTCCCAGATATCTTTAACAACCTTAACGAAACCAATCAAATCAACAAATAAATTACAAAGCCTATTTTTAAACAAATGGGCTTTTTTATTTTTAAAATGTGAGATTAGAAATAGACACTAGTTTTACACCTATTCATTTTGCCGATGTCATTGATTTCATTATGAAAATTCAATTCTATTAATTACAATTTTTCTCATCAAAACAGAGTTCCCAAACCTTGATTTTTGTCACTCAAAAGTCCTATTCATCGACTAATGAATACTTTTTCTTCAATTAACATCCATATTTCTTTGTACTTCTATACACAATCATTTAAGACATATTAAAAAAATGGCTTTTTAGGAATGGCGGCTGTTACCAACGGCCGATTTAACCAAAATACTACAGGTTGAACAAGTCCTTCAGTCTACGCAAAAATTAGTTATGACAAGCAAGTTAACAATGATCTGAGAGTTCGTTTAACAGGTTCGGTTTACAATGCAGCGCAAACACATAGTTTATATTTCTATGACGGTGACAGAGCTGGTTCTCGATATTATTATGTGATGGAAAATGCAGCAGTTACATCTTCTGCTAACTTTGATTTACAAACTGCCACCTAATACCTGAAACCTATTACATAATATCTATCACTTCAATTTCTTATCTTTGTCGTGTGCAAGTCAGTCAAGAAAATTTACAAGAATTAGAGTTTCCGCGCTTGTTGGCCGAAATCGCGCCACTCGCCTACTCTCCCAAAATATCCGAAAAAATCCTCGAGCTTCAACCAATGTCTATTGATGAAGCCGAATTATCATTAAAAAAAACATCCGAATTCCTAAGTTCTTACGAAAGCGAAAATGCTATTCCTTTTGATGAGTATGAAGACATCGAAGATGCGTTAAAGGTCATGCACATCGAGAATTATCGACTAGAAAACCATGCTTTTGTCAAGATTAAAAACCTAACAGAGCAAGTTGGCAAGCTTCAAAATTACTTTCCAAAGTTGATAGAAGTTTTCCCAAATCTTAATAATGATGTTAAAGATTTAGACTTTAGAAAAGAAATCATTGATAAAATAGCAAAAGTTTTTAATCGTTTTGGAGAAGTTAAAAGTGATGCATCTTCGGATTTAAAAACAATTCGAGGCGAAATTCAACATGCCAGAAAAGCCATTCAGGAGAATTTTAATCGCGCATTATCTTCGCTTGCGCAAGGTGATTTTTTGGATGATATTCGTGAAAGTATTATCGATGACCAACGCGTTTTGGCTGTTAAATCTGGTTACAAAAAAAGAGTTGCTGGCCGGACATTAGGTGTTTCCAAAACAGGATCTATCACTTATATTCAGCCAGAAAGTGTGATTAAACATCAATTTCGTCTTCGAGAAAATGAAGAAGAAGAAAAAAAAGAAATTGACAGAATTCTTCGAAAACTAACCGCCGAACTTACGGAGTTTCAGCCGCAACTAGAGGATTATCAAAATTACATTTTTGACCTCGACATCATCCGAGCAAAAGCTAGATTTGCAAAAATGATTAATGGCGTTTTACCAAAAATTAATCGTCACAAAAGCTTAAAACTGATTAACGCTTTCCATCCCTTACTTTGGTTAAGAAACAAAGCCGAAAACAAAGAGATTTTTTCGCAGACGTTAGAACTTTCTGAGAAGAATCGCATCATCTGTATTTCTGGCCCAAATGCTGGCGGAAAATCTATTACGTTAAAAACTTTAGGATTGCTTCAATTGATGATTCAGACGGGGATTTTGGTTCCTGTCCATCCAAAGTCGGAGATGTTTTTCTTTGATAAATTAATGACAGACATCGGCGATAACCAATCGATTGAAAATCATCTTTCTACCTACTCTTCTCGACTCAAAAAAATGGCAAGCATCATTCGTGAGGCCAACGACAATACGTTATTGCTAATCGACGAATTTGGGACAGGATCTGATCCAGAATTGGGAGGTGCTTTGGCGGAAGCTTTTCTAGAATTTTTCTACGAAAAAGGAAGTTATGCGATTATCACAACGCATTACACCAATATAAAATTGGTTGTGGAGCAACTTCCACATGCTATGAATGCGGCAATGCTTTTCGATGAAGAAACTTTGGAGCCGATGTACAAGTTAGAAATCGGTCAGGCAGGAAGTTCGTTTACTTTTGAAGTTGCTGAGAAAAATAGAATTCCGAGATTCATCATTCATAATGCAAAAAAGAAAGTTGAGCACGACATCGTTAATCTTGACAAAACAATTGTAAAACTTCAACAGGAAAAATACGAAGTCGAAAAACTAAAATCTGACCTTACTACACGAAAAGAATCCGTCGAAGACAAACGTGATAATCTTCACAAACTGAATGAACAATTGCAACAAAAGTTGTTTAATTTTCAGAAATTGTATGAAGACGAGCATCGCAAATTGCAATTCGGAAACAAAGTCGAAGCCTTTATAGACAGCTATACCAAAGGAAAATCGCGTAAAGATGTTGTTAAAGATTTTGTTAAACTTTTGGAACAAGAAAAATTCCGAAAAGTTGGTGCAGACAAAGATGAATCCAAACGTCTACAAGTTGTAAAACGTAAAATTACACAACAACTGAAGAAAGAAGAAGTCATCGAAAAAATTGCCGAAACCAATGAAAAAATCCAAGAAAAACGTCAAAAAGAACGCGCACTTTGGTTGAAAATTGGGCAACGTGTTCGCATCTCCGGAAGTACCAGCGTCGGTACGATCGAAATGATTAACAAGAATAAAATCACTGTTAATTACGGAACTTTCAAAACGGTGATTAGTGCGGACGAGCTGGAGAGGATTTGAGGTTTTTAAAAAGCTAAAGATAAAGCAGTTTTGTTATCATATTTTAATTAAAAAGTTAAAGTTTAAGATGAGTATCCATTATTAAGCGTAACGGAAAATTTTAACATAGCTTTTGTCATTCAGACGAAGGAAGAATCACACTCTCCGATCCTTCGCTTTGCTCTGACTGACAGTGCTTTATATTTAAAACTTCAAACAATCATTAATCACTTCGAAAAATGTCGAAACATCTCTAAATAAAAATAAGCCATTTCTTTAGAATGTCGATCATTAACCCAGCTGGAAATATTCTTCGTAGCTAAAAGCACTTCTTTATTTTGGATTTTAGTTTTCAAAATGGCAGCATAAGCGACTTGGTCAAAAACGTCCGTCAATTCTAAAATCATGGCGTCCGCATCCGAATATTCGACTTTATAATTTTTATACTTTGCAAAAGAGGATTCAGAATTTGGGAAGAGATTATCGTCGATATCTTTTATCTTTTTAGAATAATAATTTTGAAGCGTAATCCACGATTTTTTAGCATCTGTCGAAATTGGCATCACTTCGATCGACATTAATTTTAATTTCGAAAACTGCTTTTCTTTAGCAGATTCTAAACTTTTTGTGAGTTCGGATTTTGTTTCTTTAATCGTTTCTAAATCGAGACTATTCAAGCTTTTTTCATAAGCTTCCCAATCTTTTGACAATGAGGCTGGCGCAGATTTAAAAAAATTTTTAGCCAAAGACAATTGACTAATCGCAAGCTCTAATTTTTGAGGAATGTCTAGGTCAAACGAAAAATGATCATTCGATGAAAAGAATATAGCAAAGGCTTTTTTTTCTTTTAAATATTTAAAATAAATACTGTTAACCGAACCTCCGTCGCGGTAGACAATACTCTCGTTATCAGAATAATAAACTACATCAACATCTTTTAATTGTTCTTTAACCTTTGCAATCGTCACCGCATCTTGCTTGTCTGTCCACACAAGATTCATCGCACCTTGATCGAGATTATTAAATTTATACGCTAACTCATCTTCGAAACCAAAGCTAAAGAAATTATTGCTTTCACTATTCAATTCTAGATCGCCAAGTTGCCATAAAAACAGAGATTCTGCACGGTTTTTGGCTTTCATTTTAATATTAAAAGCGAGGCTAAATTTATCCTTGTCAAACGTCACAGTTTTTTCAACTTTCTTCGACTGAAGCATTTTCGCGATCTCTTCTTGCGACGGAATTTTTTCTGATGTGGTTGTTGTTTTTACAATTTTTTCGCTTGATGATGTTGGCTTTTGTGCTTTGTCAGAGCAAGAACTTAGGAGACAAATTGTTAGAAAACATACTCGGAATAATTTCATTTTTAGTGTTTTACTTTTTCCTTTTTTAAATATAAAAAAAATCAACTGCTCTAACTTAAAAATTTTACAATAAAAATGAAAAGATTTAAAAAAAATTGATTCGACATTCTAAAAACTAGAAATATATTTTTATTTTTAAACAAATTACAATATGAAAAAACGCCTTTGCATCAGCTGCTTTGGCTTTTGTACATTTGGTTAGCATATTATTTTCTTTACAAATCTTATTTTTAGGAAGTAATTAACACGATTTAAAAAAAAGAAAGACATCAACACGAATCCCAATTTTAATTTTAAACGAAATAAATGAAAACAATAAGATTTTTGAGCTTTACTTTACTACTATTTGTCAATACTTTAGCATGGGCCAACATGGCGAAACCGACTGTGGATGGATCAAGTGGTTCGACATTATTAGGAAGTAAAGATTGTGATGTCATTAGCGAAAGGATAGATATCACCGCGATTGCAAAGTACAATGAGTATCAGTTGTTTGATTTGCATTACAAAGTTTCTTACAAAATAAAAAGCTCAAAAACCGCGAATCTGCCTTTGCTTTTTATTGGTAATGGACTTACAAGGCCTGACTACATTATGGTAAATGCTAAAAAAGTAAACTACCAATCATCTAACAAAAATTCGATTGAAAAGTTTCCATTTCTTAAACCTGCTGATGATCTTGGTAACGAAAAAAAAGTGAGCTTCGATGGTGAGACAGATTATACAATCCCTGTAAATGGAAATCTATATTTCGAAGCGCCGTTGGTAGAAGGTGAAAACACCATCACTTTAGAATATATCGGAAGCCCAGAATATAATGTCTATGGTATTTTGCGCGAATTTAAAATTGAATACGCACTTTATCCGTCAAAATATTGGAAATCTTTTGGTCCTATTACCGTCTTTTTGCATCTGACACCTGATACTGAAATAAGATCAACCAATATCGGAAGTGCAAAAAGATTGGAAAATAATGACTACCAAATCAACATCGACCATCTAACCCACGACAATCTTGAAATTGTATATTCTAAAAAAATATCCTTCTTTGCAAAGTTTTTGATAATGATTGATCCACTAGGTATTGCTTCCATTTTCTTAGTAATAATGGCTTATTTCCATTATCGTTGGGTTGTAAAACTTCGAAAAAAACGACCTAACAAATTCAATTATAGTGTTTTATTAGGAAGTCTTATTATTTCGATTTTATATTCTTTAATCTACATTTTCAGTTTTGATTTTATCGATTGGCTGACTGACGAAAAAGGATTGAAACATGGTTACATTGTCCTTGGCATATTCATTATGACTCCCTTCGCATTTTTATTCGAAATCATTTTCTCATGGTATATCGATTTTAGAACTAAGAAAAAACTTATTAAACAAGAAGAATAAAATACTTAAAAAAACCACAAATTTTACTTTGTGGTTTTATAATTCAAGCTGTTCCCCATTTTTTCATATTCGATGTCGTTGGGTTTCCAAAGCTCAATTTTGTTACCTTCGATATCCATAATATGTACGAATTTTCCGTAATCGTAGGTTTCAATTTTATCTAGAATGCTAACATTTTCTTGTTTAAGAACTTCGACTAATTTTTAAAGATTTTGTACACGATAATTAATCATAAATTCTTTTTCTGATGGTTGAAAATACTTAATTTTTTCATTAAAAGGACTCCATTGCGTAAAGCCTTTTTTAGAATTGTCTGCGCCTTGATACCACTCGAACACCGAGCCATAATCGTTGACACTAAGTCCCAGATGATCGCTGTACCTTTGTCGAAGCGCCTTTGGATCTTTAGCTTTAAAGAAAATCCCGCCAATGCCTGTAACACGTTTCAGATTTTTATCAGACTTCCAGCTTGTATCGGTTAAAGTTTTAAAACCAAAACCCAAGAAAAATGCCGCCAAAATAGAAAGTGCAAATAATATTTTTTTCATATTTAAATTTAGAATTAAATCAAATTTAAAACAAAATACTTAATACGTGGTACAATTATTAAATGTGATCCTCATACATTTAGTAAAAAAATAAATTAGAATTAACATTAACTAAATTTGAAAAAGAGATAAAATTTCCAATTCATTAGAATTGTGTCACTTGAAATATGATGTCTAAGTATTTATAATTATTAAACTTTTAAACCATAAAAAAAACGCAAAGCCAAAGCTTTACGTTTTTTATTCTAACCGAGATAATTTTATTTCAATCGTCCTTCAGCAATATTTTTTTCAATAAGAACATCGAAAACTTCGCCCATTTCGTCCGACGAGCGCTTCACCGCATTTTCGATAATTTTGCGTGCTTGCTCCGAGGTAACACCAGCTTCTGTCCAGCTTTTTCCTTCTGTATAAGAATTTAAGATGAATGGCATAATACGATCGATAGAACAAGCAAAAATAGCATCAGGTGTTTTCTCTTCTTCAAACTCAATCCAAAGCTGATAAAATTCTTCGGCTAGATCTTCATTAAGAATCCCGAATATCTTGCGTGCTGCAATTTTTTCACGCTCGAATTTTCCTTCCATTAAAGCTTCATCGAAAATAAAAGTATCTCCCGCATGAATTTCAACCAAATCATGGATCGACAACATCCTGATCACGCGTAACAAATCAATTTGTTCTTTGTGTTTGGCGTAAGGATGAAGGATCTGCGCCAAAATGATAATCTGCCAGCTATGTTCAGCGGTGTTTTCGCGACGACTGTCGTCAGCATTATAGTTTCTTCGATTAACATTTTTTAGCGCATCAACCGCCAATATAAAGTCTATTTCTTTCTGTAATTTCATTTTTATTATTTGTAATTATAACTCGCTTCCCGATTCGATTTCGTAAGGTTCTTTGCCTTGCTCGAATATTCGGGTTAGTTGTGAGCCTTCAACCGTAATTTTGTTGTCAATTCTTCTGATCCAGTTTCCTTCTCGTAGTCCAATAACTTTAAGATCGTTCTGCGTCAGAAATTCTAAAATTCTTGTTTCGCGGGTTTCGCCATTGTGGTGCAAATCTGGATTAGGATCCAAATAATGTGGATTAATATTAAATGGAACCAATCCCATACAATCGAAACTTGGCGGATTCACAATCGGCATATCATTAGTGGTTTTCATATTAACACCACCGATATTGCTTCCTGCGCTGCAACCTAAATAAGCTTTCCCTGATTCTACATTTTGTTTTAAAACTGACATCAAATGTTCTTCGTGTAATGTCTTTACCAATAGAAAAGTATTTCCGCCTCCTGTGAAGTAAGCTTTTGCTTGATTAATGGCTTCGGCTTTATTTTCGAATTCATGAAGTCCTCTGACTTTTTTACCAATTGTCGAAAAAAAACTTACAGCTTTCGCAGTATATTCTTCATGCGAAATTCCTCCTGGACGTGCAAATGGGATAAATAAAATCTCGTCAACGTCGGCGAAAAGTTTTTCTAATTGTGGTTTTAAGTATTCTAAATATTGTCCTCCAAATAATGTGGAAGTCGATGCTAATATTATATTCATTTTTATTGTTTTAGTTTTTGGCTTATGGCTTATGGCTTATGGCTTATGGCAAAATTAATTCCTAATTCCTAATTCCTAATTCCTAACTCCTAACTCCTAATTCCTAATTCCTAATTCCTAATTCCTAATTCCTAATTCCTAATTCCTAATTCCTAATTTATACACAAATTTCGGGATTCTGATTTGGATGAAGAAATTTTCTTATTATCACTTTCTGTGAGGGATGGCAGCGGCATCCTTGCGGGCGAGTGAGGCGGCGGAGCGCAGCGGAGCCGTCCGAGGGAGTCCGTCAAGATATAGCGAACAGCCCGACCCAAGCGAGGAACTATAGGCGCAGCGTAGCAAGCGCCGAAAGTTAGCGAGCGAAGGGACACAGCCTAAAACAAAAATGCTTCGCAAAATTGCGAAGCATTTTTTTATAGTTTAAACTCTAATTTCACATTAAAAAATCGTCCTGTTAATCGAACCGGAACTGGATAATAAGCCGTGCTGTTAACATCATTCACCCATTGATTTGCAACCGTATTATTGATATTAAATGCATTGAAAATTTGTACACCTAAAGTCAATTCTCGGAAGTTACCCCAGAATCCGCCCGTTACTTTGTTGTCCTTTTGATCAATAAACACTTTAGAAAGTCCAATATCTACACGCTTGTAAGCCGGAAGAGTTTTTTGGAAAGTATAAGCCGCAGTATAATCTGGCTGTCCATTGCTATCGAACATAACCGGCGTACCAGACGGCAATCCGCTTGCATAAGTTAAGGTCAAGTTAACGCGCATACTCGGGAACTTCGGCATGTAATCCTGATAGAACAACGAAAATCTAAATCTTTGATCGGTTGGTCTTGGGATATAACCTTTGTTTTCAATATTTTCGTAAACGCGAGCATAACTTGCAGAAATCCAAGAATCTACACCCGGAACAAATTCACCAAACAATCTTGTATCCAAACCATAAGCATAACCTTCTGCATTATTTTTACCAGAATAACGAATTCTAACATTATCCAAGTAATAGGGAATTAAGTTATCAAACTTCTTATAATAGGCTTCCGTTGTTAATTTAAACGGTTTCGAATTTTTTGCATTTCCGATACGGAATTCATAATCGTTGCTTAAGATAATTTGGTAAGAACGTTGTGCTTTGATGTTTGGGTTAAAATCGCCACTAAGATCTTTAATCTCTTTATAAAAAGGCGCTTGATAGTAGACACCACCCGTCAACTTGAATAACATATCCATATCCCAATCAGGTTTAATAGCAAACTGAGCTCTTGGACTGACCAAAGTTTCTTTATTAAAACTCCAGTTTTGTACTCGCACACCAGCATTCACAAAAACTTTGTTATCACCCCAATTGAATTTTTGAGAATATTGAGCATAAGCTGATAATCTCGTGGCGTCGATATCATTAACACCAGCCATGTGGTATTTTAACTTTAAGGCAGAAGCATCAAGATTTCCTGGAAGGATAAAATCTCTTGGCGTACTGTAACCTAAAGAATCTACCAATTGCCATTCGTTAGTATTATCTTGTAGTTTTTCTTTTTCCACTTTAACACCAACTTCGAAGTCAGTATTTACATTAGGAGAAAAACGTGCTCTTGCTTGTGCGCCCATCGTACGAACTTTAAGGTCGTTACGAGCATGGTCGATTTGTCCACCAGCATCGTAAGTCGCTTCTGGATCGCCCGTTTCGGGGTTAAAAGCCTGCAACATATAACCAGAAGCAATACTATAATATTCGCGCTCACGGTTTTGGTAAGCAAAAGCATCAACGCCAAGGTTCCATTGTTTGGTTGGTTTGTAGTTAAGGCTTAATGTCCCCATCATGTTTTTGTACTGATCGTCTTCCTTACCATTATAACCCACAGTCAAACGAATTGGCTGTAATAATGATCCAAACTCAACTTCTTTTTGTTTTGGAATCATTTCGTAATCATTTTTCGAAAAATATCCTAAAAACGATAACTTTAGTTTATCATTAAAATCATAGTTGATATATGACTGAAAGTCCATATACTGAGGATTAAAGTCTGTATCTTCATTAAGTGTATTTAATACCAAATTCGTATTACGATATCTTCCACTTATTAAAGCTGACAATTTTTTATCCTTAGTTGTTCCACCTAAAGTTAAACGGCCACCGATAAGAGAAGCTTCACCAGAAAGTTCCAATTCTCGAGGTTGTCTATAGTAGATGTTAAGCACAGACGACATTTTGTCACCATAACGTGCTTCGAAACCTCCCGCCGAAACGTTAAGTGAGCCCACCATATCTGGGTTAATGATACTCATCCCTTCTTGCAAAGAATTTCTAACTAAGAATGGACGATAGATTTCTATGTCATTAATGTAAATTAAGTTTTCGTCATAATTACCACCGCGCACCATATACTGCGAACTAAGTTCGGTATTGGAGTTAAATTGCGGCAGCGTCTTGATCAAACCTTCCACACCACCAGAAAGTGAAGCGACAATTTGTGCTTCTCTTGGCGAAATCTCAACAGAACTAAGGTCATTGGATTTGGGTTTAATTTTCTTTTGGAAAACAACTTCTTTAATCTCATTAACCTTTGTAACAGGTATAAACAAGACATTAAGATTCTGCGTTTTTGGCGTTAGAGGAATTTGTTTAGTAAAAGATTTGAAATCTTCTTTTTCCACCGATAAGCTTGTAACTTCTGTTCCTAAAGGGATTTTAATAAAACCTTTATTGTCGGTTTGGTATTCTTGATTGTTATATGTCACTTTTGCTTGCCCCACTGCATTACCATCTTCGTCTAATACTTTTAAGTTAATTTGAGAGAAAACAGCCAAAGGCGTCATCAAAAGAAATAAGGAAATAAAATTTTTCAATGCTTCGTTTTTTTTGCCGTTAAATATACGATTAATGTTGATTATCTAAAGTCTAAAAACGTTGAAATCTGTAAAAAGATTGTCTAAGTTTCTTCTTTTTATTTATTTAATTTAGCAAAAACAAAATTATTTTCAGACTACTAAATTGCGATGGGTTAATCAGAAATATTTGCTTCCGCAATTGACAGGAAAAAAAATGATATTCACGATTTGACAGAGAATAACTCTGATGAAAAAACCGTGAAACTTATTTTTAGGTTTTTCATCCTGTTATTTGTTATTTTAATTATATATCTCGTGGTTACAAATAATACATCTACAATTAATAAATTGTTGTCTATAGAACAATATGCTAAAGTTAATCGGATATATAACAATGAAAAAGAACACAACTCTCGCTATGTTGAATACAGTGATGGGAAGAAAAAGCTGCTAGAATACAATTATAAAATTGGAGATTCAATTTCTAAACGAAAAGGAGATTCGATAGAATATATTTTCAGAGGAGATACAATTTTAAAAAACAATCTTTTAGAAAAAGCGCGACAAGAAAAATTAATCAAATAATTATCTAACATGATAATTTTTAATTATTTTTTAATCACAAAAAACTATGTACAAAATACAAATAACCTAGCTTTGTTATATTAAAAAATCATTCAGATTTTTAATTGTTGTAAAATTTTTTCCACTAAAACAAAAGGAGCTTGATATTATCAAACTCCTTTTTTATTTTTAAATAATCGCTTCTCGTACGCGTGTCAATTTTTGCATAAGATCTTCTAATCTGTCTAACCTTAGCATATTTGCGCCGTCGGATAGCGCCGTTTCTGGTGTTGGATGCGTCTCAATAAACAATCCATCGGCGCCCACAGCAATACCAGCTTTCGCAATCGTCTCAATGAGTTCTGGTCGTCCACCTGTAACACCCGAGTTTTGGTTAGGTTGCTGCAAAGAATGCGTTACATCCAAAATAACTGGCGCATATTGTTGCATGGTCGGGATTCCACGGTAATCAACAATCAAATCTGTGTATCCAAAAGAATTCCCTCTTTCGATGATCGCCACTTTTTGGTTGTGAGAATCTGTCACTTTCTGAACCGCAAATTGCATCGCTTCTGGTGATAAAAATTGTCCTTTCTTAAGTGTTACACATTTTCCAGTTTTCGCAGCAGCAACCAAAAGATCGGTCTGACGAACCAAAAATGCTGGAATCTGCAACACGTCAACATATTGCGCTGCCAAAGCTGCATGCTCGTTTTCGTGGATATCGGTTGTTGTCGGAATGTTAAATGTTTCGCCAACCTTTTTAAGAATTTCTAGAGATTTTTCTTCACCAATTGTTGTGAAAGAGTCTACTCTACTACGATTCGCTTTTTTAAAACTTCCTTTAAAAATGTAAGGAATATTGTACTTATCAGTGATTTCAATCACTTTTTCTGCAATACGCAGCGCCATATCTTCACCTTCGATAATACAAGGTCCAGCAATTAAAAAGAAGTTTTTGGAATCTTTGTGCTTTATGTTTTCTAAATATTGTATCATTATTTTTTCTGATTTTCTTTTTCTTTTATAATTGAAGTAATCGTGTCTATGTTTTTTTGAAACTTGGATGCATTTGGTTGTAAACTTAGTTTTGCCAACCATTTTTTTGCAACATCTAATTTATCAAAATGTGCGCTATAAACCCCAATATTCAAATAGCATTCTGACTTTGCAAAATCATTACTAAACTTATTTTCGTTTGCTACCATAAAGTCCTCAGCTTCTGTAATCTTTTTTTGATTAACCAATGCATAAACATATTCCTTCTTCAAATTGTCATTATCCTTTTTTAATTTTATCGCTTCATCTGTAATTTTTTCTGCATTTTGAAAATCTTTCAAAGCGTTGTAAGCAAAGGCTAATTCGAAATATAAATCCTGACTTCTAAAATTTTTATCATATAATGATTTCAATCTTGGCAAAGCAAGTTGAGGAGCGCCACCACCATTCAGCATACTCGCTCTTTTTAAAAGTTGTTCATTGGTTGGTGGATTATTAGAATAGTAAGTTGCAAGCCAATCAGGAGGATTTTGCAATTTTAACTCTTCAATAGTTTTTGAATTAAGCTTTGCAAGTTTTAACCCAAAATTTCCGACGCGTGAAACATGCATCGATTTCTTAAACTCTTCAGGAACTGAAAATGATAATTTATTATTAAGCACCTTCAACTCACCAATTGCACGGAAAGAATATCCAGCCATACCATCAAAATAAATATATCCTAGCATATATTCTTGTTGAGAAGAATCTTTGTTCGGGAGTATCACATAACTAGGCTCGGCATCGGGCACATTCGTTACAAATTCAAATTTTTGTACTTGCGAAAACATGGAAATACCTATAAAAACTAAAGCTCCGATGAAATTTTTTTTCATATTATTTCAGTTTTGTTATAATTTTTTCAATGGTGTTAAAATTACGACTTGTAAGTTTATCCTTTAGACTTTTCTTTCCCAAAATTTTGCCAAAGTCGGATTGCAAAGTATTTCCTTTCGGAGTCTGCCAATAGAACACATCCTTGACAATTTTGGCAGATTCTTGGTCTTTGTTTTTAGCGTTTTCGAAAAAAGCTAGCAAATTTTTCGTTGTATTTTTATCTGAAATAAAAACATAATTATGAAATTCTTCTTTAGTTTCAAAAGGTGTACTTTCTGCAATAGATTCAATTTCTTCCAAAGTTTTGACAAACAAAAAAGCCTCATAACTAAATGCTTCAGACATCGCTTTCTCTAAAATTGTTTTTAAAGTTTCAGCATCATTTTCAGATTCAAAAAGGATATTACCACTTGCTAAAAGGCTTTGTACATTCTGCATTCCCGAATTTGAAAAAACGTCACAAACGTCTTTCATCTTCATGGAAGTTCCGTTGACATTGACGCCACGAAGAAATGCACAAAATTTCATCTTTAGGTTTTAGGTTTTAGGTTTTAGGTTTTAGGTTTTACAAAATTAATTCATAATTCATAATTCATAATTCATAATTCATAAATCACAATTACTACTTAATTCTTTCGTACAAATTATAATCTCTACCAGAAGGTTTTAGTTTATAAATTTTTTCCAAAATTGGATTATCACTTTTAAGATGATCTTTAATTCTAAACTCTTTTAGAAGCTTATAATGCTCTTTGTAATACTCAGATTCAGGATCTTGATAAATATCTTTGTAAGCCAAAATATATTTCGGTTGTCTGTTTTTAATGGTATTAAACCAATAATGCTTTTTGTCCTTTACAATTTCGGTTTGAACACCACGATCAACCAGACCAACTTCATCAATAGTTTTAAGATGCGAATAATAAGGAACAAAACCTGCTGGCTCTAGGAAAATCCATTGGTTTTTATCTTTTTCATACTTGTCCAAAAATAATCCAATGCTTCGTCTGTAATTCCATTCGCCATTTCCAGTTGCGATAGAATGTATGGTTTGATAAGCAAGCATCGGAATAATGTAAAATAAGAGCAACAAAGCCATCCAAAGATTTGGTTTTGTTTTTTGTTCTAAAATAAATACAATAATCACCGCAAATAACAAAATCTGTGGCACCCAATAATACCAATCGAAATAAGATTTTTGAGAGATAAATATAATTTGTTTAGCCCAAGCAAAAAGAAAAATAATCCATAAAATAATGTTACGAGAATTCTTTTTTGTTACTAAATAAATGAAAGCGCACAACTCAAACAACAACACCAAAATCGTATAAGGATTAAAGCTAGCCGTCATCTTTAACATTCCCCAATAGTTGCCATAATTAATCAAGAAATACTTCCAACTTAGACTCGTTGAAAATTCTTTATGATAAGCCAATTTTTTCGCAGTAATCGTATTGTTGACAACTTCTCCAAAATAAAACCAGTTAAATGCTAACACAACGCCAACACCGATTATTCCACCTAAAATGTAACGCCAATTTATTTTTTTATTCCAAATTAAATCAACAATAAAAACGATTCCTAAAAAGATAACCGTATCGATTCTCGTAAACAAAATCAGTGGTGGAAAAAGCAATAACGCCCAGTTCTTTTTTTGATAAAATCCATAATACAGCAAAGACATTTCTAAAAAGAAAAGAATACCATATTCCATCCCAAGAATTGAAATCTTAATCGACGGTGGCAAAATCCCGAATAGCACAATGAAAACCGCTTGTTGCCAATATTCTTTTAACAACATTTTCATGAGAAAATAACTTCCTATTGTGAACAAAACTGAATTAAAAATGAGAAGCGGATACATAAAATACGCTTTCCCAAAAATCAAATTGAAAAAATAAGAGACGAAAACATAAGTATGCGTCGTAGAAGATGAGATTTTTTCGTCGCCATTAAAACCTATAACGCCGTAGTCCAAAAGATTCTGAGCGACACGCCAAGTGATCAACGCATCCTCCTGAATATGATGCGTCAAAAGAAACAAAAACTTGATCAACACGATGGCGATACAAGCATAAATGGGTAATTTTTTATTCATTGTTTGTGTTTTATAATAACAGGCCTCAAGAAAACTTAAGACCTGTATTTATTTTAATTTTCAATAAATTTTATTGCGCGACTTTCATCAAAGCTTGTGTCACTTGCGCTTCTTTTTCGGTGGCGTAAGTTGTATCATACTTGTTGGTCACATCAAATAGATATTGATAGAAGTTTGTAATGTTATGAGATTCGTCTAATCTATTAAAAGCTTTCTCCTTCCCTAACATTTGTAACTCTTTTACAAACGCATCAAATCGCTTATCAATAACTAACACTGCATTAACCGTGTATTGGTAACCTTTGTCTTTTTGACCTATCACATTATAAGCGTCCGAGATTGAATTAACCAAATAGGCATATTCCATTGGTTTTGCACCCATTTGTCTTGCCGAATAAGCTTGGAACTGAGGCTTTAAACCTAAATAATAATCGTATTCTTTAAAGATATCTTTCTTAATAACCTCCGCCATTTTAAGACCTTTTTGTTCATCACCGGCAACAATATATGCATGAGCAATGGCACTTACAGAACGTGGATCATTGTATTTTGATTCAGGAATTTCTTTGCTAATTAGATTAAGTAATTCGATAGCTTTTGCTTTTTGACCAGTTTGTGCCAAAGCAACAGCCGCACGGCTTGTTGACAATCTGTAACCCAAAATATTTTCTAATGCTGCAACATCAAAATGGACATTCAGATTTTTGAAATTACCCCATTTATAGTTTTTAACAACATGATACATTTGCTCTGCATTAACTCTTCCTATTTCACCAGACTCAGATTCTGGCGTTTTGATCGGAACCAAACGATAACTAAAACCATCCAATTGAAGATAATCTTGAAGGAAGAATAAGTTTTCAGGATCGTATACGCCACCATTTGAGAAGTTAAGCGGACGTTTCCAATCAAAATTTGCAAGGATATCCAACAACATCAAATTGTTTTTGAACATGCTATTTTTCTTGTAATTAATCAAAATAGACTTCTGTGCCAATGGTGCTTCGGCCGCAGTTATAATACCAGCTTTAACAGCGTTATCAACATTAACTGGCAGTACAAACTTAGAAACTGGGATAAAATTAAAACGTTCTGTTTTGCTATTTTCACCGAAAATCATTTTTAAGATTTCGGTTTTATTTTCAGTTTTTTGTTTTAAGAAACTAATGGCTTCTTTAACCGTCAGTGAGTCTTGCGTTAAGAATTTTCTATACTCTGCAAACTCCGTTTCTGGCGCACCAGCTTGTTTTAGATTAGCAAAAATATTCTCCCAATCTTTTTTTGTCATCATATAGATCTGGTCATTCGCACCATCTCTATAATCTTCGTGTACAAATGTTGACGGTACAGGTGCTGCATCATACGTTTTACGCTTCATTTGGTCCAGATACCAAGGCGTTGTTAACAATGTAAAATTTACGATTTTAACATCTGGACGCATCTCTTCCGTCTCTTGTAATCCCCAAACTGGATAGGTATCATTATCGCCAAATACAAACAATAATGCATTTTTCTGTAAAGATTTAATAGAAGAATAAGAATAATCGTAAGCAGCACTTCTTTGACTTCTGTCATGCGAATTATAATTTTGGAAGCCCATCATTAACGGAATTGCAATTAATACCGCACCTAGAGCCCAATTTACATTTTTGCTGTCAGCTTTTCGTTGTACAAAATGGAAAATCGTCGCAGCTCCCAAACCGATCCAAATCGCAAAGGCATAGAAAGCGCCAACCATCGCATAGTCACGTTCTCTAACTTCGAAAGGTTTAACACCTGTGTAGAAAACAATTGCGACACTCGTCAATATAAATAAGGATAAAATCGCGTAGAATCTTCCAAAATCTCTGTTTAGTTGGAAGAAGAATCCTAAAAGACCCAGTAATAATGGCAACATGAAAAAGTAAACTGTACTTTCATTTCTGAATTTTACAGGCATATCATTTTGATTACCCCAAAGATTATTATCAATAAAAGAAATCCCTGTGATAAAGTTACCATTCGTGTTTTGCATATTTCCTTCAAGATCATTTTGTCTTCCTGAGAAGTTCCAAAGTAAATATCTAACGAAATAATAATAGTTTTGGAATGTGATAAAATAATCTAAATTCTGTGCTAAACTTGGACGCTGAACATTAATTAATTCAAACTGTTTAGCCTCGTTATAATCGCTATATTTTAAACTTCCGTTCTCGAATTTCTTTCTTAGAGCATCAAAATATTGTTGTGCTTCCTGGCTATTCGCGGCATCTTCATTATCATAATTAAATGTAAAATCTGGCGCACCATACATCGAGATATAATTAGCAATAACACTTTTATCTTCACTGAACATTCTTGGCAAGAAGCTCACTTGTGCAGGATTAAAGACATAATTAAAACGCTCTCCAACTACACGATAACGTCCAGATTTTTCATCTTTTTCGTAAACATCACCAGTTTTCTTAGTTTTAAAACTTCCGTCTTCATTTTTAAGAATCCCGTTATAATCCAAATATGCGGTATAATTTTGACCATACATTGTCGGCCAATCACCATACTGCACGCGATTGTAGTAATCAAGCATTCCAATAGCATTATCAGGATCATTCAAGTTCATGGGTGGATTAGCATTCGCACGAATAGGAATCACCATCCAACAAGAAAAACCAATCACCATATATACAATTGATAAAGCAATCGTTTGATACAAAGACTTCCCTATTTTTCTTGAATAATTGATTAAGAAATAACAAATCAATACCAAAACTGCAAAAGCGAAAATTGTCCCACTATTGAAAGGCAGTCCCATTCCGTTAACGAAGAAAATTTCACTCTTACCAAATAAAGTCATAATCAAAGGAAAAATACCTTTAAAAACCGCACCTAATATTAATAAGGTAACAAGATTTGCGATGATAAAATTCTTCCAAGTAAATTTATAATTACGGGCATAATAGACAAAACAAGCTGCAGGTAATGCCAACATACACATCATGTGTACCCCAACAGAAAGTCCAACGATGAAGAAAATTAGAATAATCCAACGTTCGCTACCACGGTCATGATATTCGTTTTCCCATTTAGTACTTAACCAAAGTAGTAAAGCAATAAACATTGTGGCCATCGCATATACCTCTCCTTCAACTGCGGAGTACCAAAAAGTATCAGAAAATGTGAAAGCCAAAGCACCAATAGCTCCAGAAAACAATACACCAATTTGTTCAGTTACCGAAAGATCCGAATATTCTTTATTAAATAATCTTCTTGTGAAATGTGTAATCGTCCAAAACAAAAATAAAATAGTAAACGCACTACAAATTGCCGACAAAGCATTAATAACTAAAGCATAGTTCTCAGAATTACCTAACGCAAATATCGCAAATACAGCTCCAATTAATTGGAATAAAGCTGCACCGGGCGCGTGAGTTACCTCCAGCTTAACCGCCGAAGAAATATATTCTCCACAATCCCAAAAGCTAAGACGACGCTCCATCGTTGATAGATACGTGATTAAAGCAATGCCAAAAACAACCCAACCCAATATGGTATTCCATTGTTTAAAAGTCCAATTCTTCATATTTTATACAAATTAGTGCGAAAATAAGACTTTTAACTGATTTTCATTCGTCTTTTAACAGAATTTTAATTTTGGCTCAATATTTGAAACTTTCACAAAACTTAAAAAAACCATGAAAAAGCAATAGCTGATATTTTTTAGTGATAAACACTAACTTCGCTATTATTTTTTTTGTATTTTTGCAAACAGTTTTTTAGTGAGAAAAATGTTAAATAATGACTAATGTATACGATAACATTCTTGGTTTAATTGGGAATACTCCCCTTATAAAATTAAATCAAGTTACAAAGGACATTCCTGCGACTGTATACGCTAAGTTGGAATCTTATAACCCTGGACATTCTACCAAAGATAGAATAGCACTTCATATTATAGAAAGTGCTGAAAAGAAAGGACTTTTGAAGCCTGACTCTGTCGTTGTAGAAACTACTTCGGGGAATACGGGTTTCTCTCTAGCAATGGTGTGTATTATCAAAGGTTACAAATGTATCCTGGCCGTAAGTGACAAAACAAAACCTGAAAAAATCGCCTACCTAAAAGCTTTAGGAGCAACGGTTTTCGTTTGTCCAGCTAACGTAGCAGCCGACGACCCGAAATCTTATTACGAAGTCGCTAAGCGCATTGCTAGCGAAACGCCTAATTCTATCTATATCAATCAATATTTTAATGAACTAAATATTGATGCACACTACCAGACAACTGGTCCCGAGATTTGGAAGCAAACACAAGGTAAAATAACTCATCTTGTTGCTTGTACTGGTACTGGCGGAACATTAACTGGATCGGCAAAGTATTTGAAAGAACAAAATCCAAACATCCAAATTATTGGTGTTGATGCTGATGGTTCTATTCTTAAAACTTATCATGAGACTGGTAAAATAGATAAAACTCAGATTCATCCTTATCAGATTGAAGGTATGGGGAAAAACTTAATTCCTTCTGCGCTTTTGTTTGAAAAAGTGGATCGTTTTATCAAAGTTAATGATGAGATGAGTGCTTACCGTACAAGAGAAATTGCTCTTAAAGAAGCTATCATGGGTGGCTATACGACCGGTGCTGCAGTACAAGGATTAATACAATATGCTAACATCAATCCTCTTAAAGATACCGATGTTGTTGTTGTGATTTTCCCAGACCACGGTTCTCGTTACATTACTAAAGTGTATAGTGACAAATGGATGGCAGAACAAGGTTTCGTCAACAATTGCTTTCACAATTACGAAGACGTTTTTAAAACAGAAATAATTAAATAAAAATACTCCCGGTTTTTATCGGGAGCTTATTTTTTATAAAGAAATAGTACATGGATATTTTTGACAGAATTAAACAAAACCCTGGACCATTAGGACAATTTGCAGATTATGGCGAAGGTTATTTTATATTTCCAAGATTAGAAGGACCAATCGGACCAAGAATGCAATTCCAAGGTAAAGAAGTTATCTTCTGGAGTGCCAACGATTATTTAGGACTTTGTAATCATCCAGAAGTTATTGCTGCAGATGCAAAAGCAGCAGCAGAATATGGTATGTTCTACCCTATGGGAGCACGTGCAATGTCTGGAGAAACTGACCAACATTTACAATTAGAAAAAGAGTTAGCAGATTTCGTTCAAAAAGAATCGGCTTATCTACTTAACTTTGGTTACCAAGGTATGGTCTCTACAATCGACGCTTTAGTTGATCGTCATGACGTTATTGTCTATGATATGGACTCTCACGCTTGTATCGTTGACGGTGTAAGATTGCACTCTGGCAAGCGTTTTACTTACAAGCATAACGATATCGAAAGTTTAGAAAAAAACTTAAAAAGAGCTACTAAAGTTGCGGAAGAAACAGGTGGCGGAATTTTAGTAATTACTGAAGGTGTTTTCGGAATGAGAGGACAACAAGGTAAGTTAAAAGAAATTTGCGCACTAAAAGATAAATACCAGTTCAGATTACTGGTTGACGATGCGCACGGATTTGGTACCTTAGGAAAAACTGGAGCCGGAGCGGGTGAAGAGCAAGGTTGTCAAGACCAGATTGATGTATATTTCTCAACTTTTGCTAAGTCTATGGCTGGTTTTGGAGCATTTATCGCTAGTAATAAAGACATCATTAGATATCTAAAATTCAACTTAAGATCTCAAATTTTTGCTAAATCTTTGACAATGCCGATGGTTATTGGTGGTCTTAAAAGATTGGAATTATTAAGAACACGTCCAGAGATTAAAGCTAAACTTTGGGAAAACGTATATAAACTACAAAACGGATTAACAGAAAGAGGTTTTAACCTTGGTGACACCAACACTTGTGTAACGCCAGTTATGATGCAAGGTACACCAGTTGAAGCGACACTTCTAGTAAAAGATCTTCGCGAAAACTTCGGAATCTTCACATCGGTTGTTGTATATCCAGTTATTCCGAAAGGGATGATTTTATTAAGATTAATCCCAACAGCTTCTCACACAGACACAGAGATTAATGAAACACTTGCCGCCTTTGAAGCAATCCATGATAAATTGGTTAGCGGCCATTACAAGGAGCAAGCTGAAAAGCTGTTAGCAGAACAACATTTAGAATTCAAACCTATCTAGGTTATAAAAATACAATCCCTACAACGTCGGTTTCTTTATAGAAGTCGACGTTTTTTATTTACTATATTAATAAAACATCAATATATTTTCTAACAATAATGTAATAATTACTTTTTAATAAAGTAAATAAAAACCCACTTTCTTCATAAATTGAAATTATAAAAAACTGCTACATTTTAAAAAATTAACTAACGTTAGTTAGTTTGTAGATAGATAAATTATCTACTCTTTGTACTAAAATCAACAACAACAATTTTTAATATATGGGTTATTAGTGTATTACAAAATTTTAAATCTTTCTTGCATCATTAACAAATGTTTGTATATAAACACCGAACAAAAAAAGTAATATTTTATAAATATTATAAAATATTACTTTTTTTGTTCGTATAAAATTTTAAGGATTTTATATTTAAAAAATACAATAAACCGAACAACAATTTTAATTCTGAAATTATTCAGTTAACTGAAAATTTCAACCAACAATTGAGTTACTATGAAAAGAAATCAACTAAAGGCTTTTTTAATTCTTCCTGCTGTTTTGGCATTTATTTTTGGAAACGCACAATCTTACGAAGATCAAATTTCAAAATATTTAAAATCTGATAAAAAATGGCTGCAGTGCCAACTGCAATCAACGATTTTAAAATTAGAAATATCGACAACTCTCAATCTATGAATGCAGATGTAGTAGTTGTGCAACAAACAATAAACGGAATACCTGTTTTTGCAAAATCTGCAACTTTTTTAATAAAGGATAAAAAAATAGTGTCCGCAACCAACGGATTAGCAACTTCAGTTACTAGCACATCTAAGATTGCAAGTAATAAAGCTAGCCTAAGTGCCGAAAGTGCATTCGCTATTGCTGTTAATCGTTTGAAAATTAAAAATCAGGCAGATTATAAATTCGCAACAAATAATTCTGATAAAAAGGACTTTTAAAAATAAATTCGGTTGCCGATGTAACCGATGAGGTAGTTTATTTTATTAAAGGTCGCGAAGCAAGATTGGCACATCAAATAAGATTTAGCAGATCAGGTTGAAGACTTCGAAATTCCTGCAGAATGTAAGTTAGCGACTAACGAAACTGCTTCTAAAACAGACATTAGCATCGATCCTAATCCTGCAAAAGATCAAGTTTTTATAAACACTAAAAATGCGAAAGGCAACCTAATTGTTAAAATTTATCACATGGTTGGTAACCTTGTTTCTGAAAGCAAAATCGTATCTGGATCTAACCAAAGTATCAACACTTCAAAATTTTCTAACGGTGTATATGTTGTTAAAGTAGAGGGATTTGGAATTGGCCAATCTCAAAAATTGATAATTAGAAAGTAGTATTTCGAATTATATTATTTAATTTTACAAACGGTAAAGCGCAACCAGATTTGGTTGCGCTTTTGTTTTATATTGTTATGAGAGTTACGGATTCGTTGAAAAAATTGAACCATTCGCAATCACTGCTCTGCGATTCATTTTTAAAATATCTCTAACCCATTCTGCAAAATCTTCTGGTTGAAGAACCGTTTCTGGATTTCCGTCTGTTAATCCACCTTGGATGCTCATATCAGAAGCAATTGTACTTGGTGTTAACGTGATGACGCGGATATTATCCTTTCTCCATTCTGCCATCATCGACTGCGATAAAGAAATCACCGCTGCTTTACTCGCTGCATAAGCAGACATGCCTGCGCCACCTTTAAGACCAGCTGTAGAAGCCACATTCACAATATCACCTTGACCTTTTTCTTTTAAAAATGGATACACCGCTTTCGAAGTATAAAGGACTCCAAACAAATTCGTTTTCATCACTTGCTCCCACACATCGGTTGACATATCATTGATTTTTCCAAAATCACCAATTCCCGCATTATTTACCAAAATGTCGATACTTCCCAAATCTGCAACCAAAGTTTTGATTCCGTTATTTACCGATACCTCATCATCAATATTAAAAACCGAATAACTTGCATTAACGCCCAGATTTTTCAGCTCTTCAACTGTATTTTTAAGATTTTCTTCGTTTCGTCCTGTAATTCCTATATTCACACCTTCATTAGCAAGTGCAATGGCAACCGCTTTTCCCAAACCTCTTCCACCGCCTGTTATAATTGCATTTTTTCCTTTTAAGCTCGTCATTTTATTATTTTTCATGATTTAACTTTATGTTTTGCAAAGTTACACAATGAATTTCGTTTTCTAATAATTGCGTGCTAACTAATTATGCATTTTGTTTTTAGTAAAGGCATTATTCGCAACGTCCTAATAGCTGTTTTTTAAAACAAAGATTGTATTAATTTTAAAAACAAGATAAATTAAGATTGAGAAATTCGGCGTCAGTTGAACTATATTTTTTCTAAATTACATCATTAACAATCTATGTAAATATGTAGGATTTGTAAGCGAATCTAAGCCCACTTACATGACCGGTTTTTTATTAATTTCTCATAAAAACATCGGGCGTATTTGTTTTAATAAACGCAATACAAGTGTTGTAAAGTATTTCAAAAACTTCAAAATCATTTACCGTCCAAGAATTGATTCTTAAACCTAAACTTTGCGCTTCAGGAATCCAGTTAAGATGTTATAAAAGCAACTCAAAATTGTAATCAAGACCATCCAAACCTGCTTCTTTCAATTCTTGTGGATCTAAATCACCATTCAAGTAAAACAATAAGCTTCGCATCTTTAGTCATTTAAACATCGAATTCGGAATCGTAAACATGGAACTTTTAAGCATTTTTTAAAGATTGAACAGAATTTTCAGACGTTTCTGGAATGGTTTTCCAAAATCCGCGATGCGCAATTATTTGTGTTTTTTTCATGTTTTACATTTCAACCCAACCAAAACTAATTTAAAAATGAAATATTAGAGCCTCACCGCTATTTTGAATTTTTAAAAAACTGAAAACTTTTACGGTTTCTACGGTTTTAAAAAAAAATCAAAAATGACTTCAGATTTAAAAATCAGCGAGAAGCTTTTTATAGTAATCGAGGTAAGATTTATTATCTTTGTTTTTACAATTTCAAAAAGATGTCCCACGATATTCAGCATAAAATAGAGGCTTTGCGCCAAGAGCTTCACCAGCACAATTACAATTATTACATTCTTGATGAGCCAAGTATTTCGGATTTCGAATTCGATGTTATGCTTAAAAAACTACAAGATTTAGAAGAAAAATATCCCGAATTTGCAGATGCCAACTCTCCTACTTTGCGTGTTGGTGGCGGTGTGACCAAAAATTTTCCGACAGTTCAGCATCAATTCAGAATGTATTCTTTAGATAATTCTTATGATTTTGATGATTTGGAAGATTGGGAAAAGCGAATCATTAAAACCATCGAAGAGCCTGTGGAATTTGTTGCAGAACTAAAATACGATGGCGCGTCGATTTCTATTTTGTACGAAAACGGACAGCTCTCCCAAGCGGTAACGCGTGGCGACGGATTTCAAGGTGATGAAATCACGAATAATGTTCGTACAATTTCGGATATTCCATTAAAACTAAAAGGCGATTTCCCGAACAGATTTTTTATTCGAGGCGAAATTTATTTAACCCGAAAACACTTTGATAAACTCAACAAACTACGTGAGGAGGAAGGACTTGATCCTTTTATGAATCCCCGAAATACAGCAAGCGGAAGTTTGAAAATGCAAGATTCTGCGGAAGTGAGAAAACGTGGACTTTCAGCGGTTTTGTATCAATATATTGCAGAAGAATTCCCTGCGGAGACGCATTGGGATCTGCTGGCTAAAGCTAAAAATTGGGGTTTTAAAGTTTCGGAAGACCAAGCAAAATTGTGCACTACTCTGGATGATGTCAAAAATTTTATCAATTATTGGGATACCGAGCGTCACAATTTACCTTTTGAAATCGATGGAATTGTAATTAAAGTCAATTCTTTAAAACACCAACGACAATTGGGTTATACAGCCAAATCTCCGCGTTGGGCGATGGCGTATAAATTCAAAGCAGAGAAAGTTGAAACCGAATTGCAGAGCATTTCTTACCAAGTCGGAAGAACCGGAGCCGTGACGCCTGTTGCTAATCTGAAACCTGTTTTACTGGCCGGTACCATTGTGAAACGCGCTTCTTTGCACAACGAAGACATCATTAAAAAACTCGATTTACACGAAAATGATTTTGTTTACGTCGAAAAAGGTGGCGAAATTATCCCGAAAATTGTTGGTGTAAATACCGAAAAACGTTTTGCAGAAAGCGAGGAAGTGAAATACATCACGAATTGTCCAGAATGTGGAACTGCCCTAGTAAAAATTGAAGACCAAGCTATTCATTTTTGTCCCAACGATTTGCACTGTCCGCCGCAAGTTGTGGGAAGAATGATACATTATGTCTCTCGAAAAGCTTTAAACATCGAGAATCTGGGAAGTGAAACGATTGAGCAATTGTACCGCGAAAAATTAATTGAAAATCCAGCGGATTTTTACACCTTAACCAAAGAACAATTGTTGCCTTTGGAAAGAATGGCAGAAAAATCGGCGCAAAATATTATCGATGGAATTGAAAAATCAAAGCAGATTCCGTTTGAAAAAGTGTTGTACGGAATCGGCATAAAACATGTTGGTGAAACGGTTGCAAAGAAGTTAGTAAAGAATTTTGCAACGATTGAAGATCTGAAAAATGCAACCGCCGAAGAACTAACACAAGTTGAAGACATTGGTGGAAAAATCGCGGAAAGCATTGTTGACTTCTTCCATAATCAAGAAAACCTTTTGATGATTGAGCGGTTGAAAAATTATGGCGTTCAACTCGAAAAAGGCGAAAGTACCAACGAAATCATAAGCACTGTTTTAGAAAATAAAACTTTTCTTTTCACCGGGAAACTATCTTTATTCACAAGAGAACAAGCCGAAGAAATGGTAGAAAAACACGGCGGAAAAAATATTTCTGCGGTTTCTAAAAACCTTAATTATCTTGTTGTTGGCGAAAAAGCAGGAAGTAAATTGAAAAAAGCCCAAGATATCGGAACAATTACGATTTTGGACGAACAACAGTTTTTGGATTTGGTTGAAAAAAAATAAATTTATCAAAAATGACAACTAGCGAAATAGAAAAAATTCTCGAAAATAAAAACATCCCAATTACGCCTATGCGACAACTGGTATTAGCCGAGTTTTTGAAAACCGAGCATTCTATTTCGTTGGCTGAGCTGCAAGAAATCTTGGAAACTGCTGACAGAAGCACGATTTACCGAACATTAAAAACCTTTGAAAAAAAAGGTTTAATCCATAGCATTCAAGAAAATCATACCACGCAATATTTGTTCTGTCACGACAATTGTAATGAAGATAGTCACCATGATTATCATCTGCATTTTTTCTGTACAGAATGCAAAAACACGGTTTGCTTAGAAAATATCAATTTCCAGAACGTAGATTTTCCTAAAGATTATGTAATTAAAGAATTAAAATTCGTGGCTAACGGCATTTGCAAAAGTTGTGTTGAAACTTTGCAATAGTGTTGCATGTGCTTTGTTCGTAAATTTGTTTAAAATAAAAAAATATGGAACATTGCTGCTCAACCGATAATCGTCCAAAAAATAAATCTCAAAACCACAATTCTCACGACCATAATCACGATGACAATCATGAGAACGGACACTCTCATAATCACGACCACGAATCCGACAAATCGACTTTTCAATTATTTTTGCCGGCGATCATTTCGTTGGTGTTATTACTTGTCGGTTTAGGATTAGATTTTCTTGTAAAACCAGATTGGTTTTCGGGTTATGTTAGACTGGTTTTTTACTTGATAGCTTACATTCCTGTTGGTTTTCCCGTGATCAAAGAAGCCATTGAAAGCATCAGATATGGCGATTTTTTCTCCGAATTTTTCTTGATGTCGATTGCGACAATTGGGGCTTTTGCGATTGGTGAATATCCTGAAGGTGTTGCCGTGATGCTGTTTTACGCTGTTGGTGAAGCTTTTCAAGGAATGGCGGTTTCTCGAGCGAAATTAAATATCAAAACTCTACTGGACCAAAGGCCAGATGAGGTAAACATTTTAGAAGGAAATCAAGTAAAAACAATTAAAGCTGAAGAAGCACAAATTGGTCAAATTATTCAGTTGAAACCTGGTGAAAAGTTAGCTTTGGACGGCGAATTATTATCGGAAAAAGCATCTTTTAATACGGCGGCTTTAACGGGAGAAAGTAAACCTGATGGCAAGCAAAAAGGCGATCTTGTTTATGCTGGAATGATTAATTTAAATTCGGTTTCAGAAGTTGTAATTAAAACAGAGTTTAAAGATTCTAAACTTTCTAAAATTTTGGAAATGGTACAAAATGCCACTTCTCAAAAAGCACAAACAGAACTTTTCATCAGAAAATTTGCGAAAATATATACGCCAATTGTCACGTTTTTGGCTTTAGGAATTTTCTTGCTACCCTACTTTTTTGTTGAAACTTACGACTACAAAGATTGGTTGTACAGAGCTTGTATTTTCTTGGTCGTTTCTTGTCCTTGCGCCTTGGTAATAAGTATTCCGCTTGGATATTTTGGGGGAATTGGTGCTGGAAGTAAAAACGGAATTTTATTCAAAGGAAGTAGTTTTCTTGATATTTTATCAGACATTAAAAATGTGGTGATGGACAAAACAGGAACGCTAACAGAAGGGGTTTTCGAAGTGAAAGACGTTAATATTTCTACTGATTTTAATAAAGATGAAATTTTAAAATTCTTAAATTTTATCGAAAGTAAATCTACACATCCGATTGCCACTGCAGTTCATGAATATGTTGGTGAAATTGACCATCACTTAAAAATGGAAAATATCGAAGAAATTGCAGGCCATGGTTTGAAAGGAAAAATTGAAGGTAAAGATTTTCTTGCAGGAAATTTTAAATTAATGGATAAATTCGGCATTCGATACAATGTTGATCATTCTCAATTTGTAGAAACCTTGATTGCTATTGCGTTGGACGGAAAATTTGTTGGTTATATTACAATTTCAGACAAAATTAAAGAAGATGCTGCCAAAGCGATTTCTGAACTTAAAAAACTGAACATCAAATCAACGATGTTGAGTGGTGATAAATCTGCTGTTGTAAAATCTGTTGCCGAAAAACTCTCTATTGACAATGCTTTTGGAGATCTTTTGCCCGAAGATAAAGTTAGTAAAGTGAAAGAAATAAAATCGCGTGGCGCAAGTGTAGCATTTGTTGGCGATGGCGTTAATGACGCTCCTGTTGTTGCTTTGAGCGATGTCGGAATTGCAATGGGCGGATTAGGAAGTGATGCCACGATAGAAACTGCCGATGTGGTGATTCAGGATGATAAACCATCAAAAATCCCTATGGCAATACGCATCGGCAAGGAAACTAAAAAAATTGTTTGGCAAAATATTATTCTTGCTTTTTCGGTGAAAGTCGTAGTTTTAATACTTGGTGCTGGCGGAATTGCAACGATGTGGGAAGCGGTTTTTGCTGATGTTGGTGTTGCTCTTTTAGCAATTTTGAATGCGGTGCGAATTCAGAATATGAAATTTAATGCTTAAACAAAATAAAAAAAAAGTCGGCTAGCAAAGTAACCGACTTTTTTATTTTAGTAATAATTTACTTTACCTAATTCTTTTTCGTCAACGGGTGTTTCCTCAAGATAGCGTGCTAAACTATCATCCATCTCCTTCATCCAAGGTGTATGATGTATATTCGCTTCTGTACCATCAACTACTGAAGTATATATCTTATCACGATAATTGAGGATATTTTCTTCCTTATCTTTTAGCCAACTTTTAAACATTTCGGCTACTTTATCTAAATTTAAAAAAGGATAATCTGTGTAAGAAAGAATATCTTTAATATAATCTGTTTGAAAATCAACATGATCTTCACCCGTTTGTGTTGCTAATTCTTCGGCTTTCCATAAATTAATATCGTCGGTTCGAAGTTTTAGTTCTGGTAAACTTATTCGGCCTAACATATAATCGCGCGCAAACCACGCTTGCGCATCAAACATGTTAAAAGTATAGTATTGATCTTGCATACCTAGATAGATTAATCGTTCGTTATTGTTGAAAATTACGCCTTTATACAATTGATCGGGGTACAAACAGTTTTTGGTCTTCAACCTTAACTCGTCTGGTAAAAAAGGTAATTTATGTTGATAGCCCGTACAAAAAATAACCGCATCATAAGCTTCTGTAGAACCATCTTTAAAATAGGCTGTGTTATTTTCAAAATGGGTAACTAGAGGTTTTTCTTTTATTTCTTTTGGCCATTTGGTATCAATTGGATTGCTTCTGTAAGAAATGGTAATAGATTTCGCACCGTGTTTGTAACATTGTACCGCAATATCTTCCGCTGAGTAACTACTGCCAATCAATAAAATATTTTTATTAATAAATTGATCCGCACCTCTAAAGTCGTGCGCATGCATCACGGCGCCAGGGAAGTTTTCGATGCCTTTAAAGTAAGGCAAATTCGGGGTAGAAAAATGACCTGTACCTACAACCAAATAATCAAAATATTCTTCAAAAGTTTCATTATTAACCAAGTCATCAAAAATCACTCGGAATTGTTTTTTATCTTCTAAATAGTCTGCCCAACGCGCGACAGTATTGAATTTAATAAAATCCCGAGCTTTACTTTTTTTTATTCGACCTTGGATATAATCAAAAAGGACCTCTCTAGGAGGATAAGATGAAATGGGTTGTCCAAAATGTTCGGTAAAACTATAATCAGAAAACTCTAGACATTCCTTAGGCCCGTTGGACCACAAATATTTGTACATACTACCATGCAATGGCTCCCCATATTTGCCAACACCCGTCCTCCAGGTGTAATTCCACATACCACCCCAATTGTCTTGCTTTTCATAACATTTAATTTCTGGGATGGGATTACCTTTTTTCTTTTCCGATTCAAATGCTCTTAACATGGCTAGTCCACTAGGACCTGCCCCAATAATTCCAACTTTAAAATTTGTCATATATATGTATATTGTTCTTTTCGCTGTAAAACGAAAAGAGGATTAAACGTCTGATAAAATGAATCACTGTTTGATTCTAGATACTACTTAAAAGAAGTAGTTTTTATGTGTAATTTTTTTTGATAGAATATCTATGTATTCCAAAAAAGAGAGACTTCTTATACTAAGAAATCATTGCGTACACTGGTTAAAGTAGTTCAATATAGGGCAAATTTGCCATAAAACCAAATTAATACAGTCTTTTATAAATAATCTATTAAAAATTAATGTATAAGAAAGAGATAAATTAAGGCGCAGGATAATACTTATTATTTTAGTACTTTAATCGAAATAAACTTCTTCTAGCAACAGCCTACCGAGGAATTAAGAAATTAGCTAAAACAATATTTCCTTGAAAAAAACATTGAATATTACAGAAAAGGAACTAATTTTATTAAAATAGTTTTTATGGAAGAGTTTATTAATTTAAAAACCGAAAATGAAGTTATACTCATTAGTATTTCGCTTGTTGTTGGGATGATTATTGGTACCGAGCGAGAATATTATAATAAATCTGCTGGTCTCAGAACTTTTGTATTGGTAAGTTTTGGCGCTTGTATTTTCACTATTCTTTCTACAAAAATAGGACTGTCTTCGGATGACAGAATTGCCGCCAACATTATTACTGGCATAGGATTTATAGGTGGTGGCGTCATTTTTAAAGATGAAAATCGGATCAGCGGGATCACAACCGCAACCACAATTTGGGCAACCGCTTCTCTGGGCATGGCTGTGGGTTCGGGCTATATTTATCTTGGTTTGTTAGGGATGATTCTCGTTATTTTAATTCTAAATTCTTTGAGTTACGTACAAAGTCTTATCGATATACATCATAAAATAAGAAATTATCACATTATTACCTCGTCTTATAGTGAGCTAAACTATTGTAAAGAATTATTTGTAAAATATAATCTGAAATACGAAATAATTGGTGAAAACCATCGAGAAAATAGTATAGACACTGAATGGCGAATTATTGGAAAAAACGAAAATCACAAAAAATTACTACAACAAATAAGAGAAGATTCCCGAATAATTGGGTTTGAATATTAAATAAAAAAGCCAGCATTTTAGAAATTAAAATGCTGGCTTTGTATTAAAAAGAATAGTTTATAATTTTAATGCATGGCTTCGCTGAGGTCAATTTTTTCGCCACCTTTTTTATTTCTAACCAATAACACAAACGGAATACAAACTAAGAATGCAAGCCCTAAATACAAGAATACATCCATATACGATAATACCGCAGCTTGTTTGGTCACCGAAAAATCTAAAATTTTGTAGGCAGATTGTAATGCAACATCCGGCGACATACCTTTTGACATAAAGCTAGCTTTTAGTCCTGCAATTCTTTGTTGCACATCCAAATCGTTAACATCTAGTTTCTCCACCAGATTACTTCGATATTGCATACTTCTATTGGCGATAAAAGTTGTAATTGCCGCAATCCCAAAAGACCCGCCCAACTGTCGCATCATCCCAGTAAATGCCGCACCTTGTCCAATTTCGGGACCTTTCAAAGTACTTAATGACAAAGATGTGATTGGGATAAATAATAATCCTAGACCACAACCGCGCACAATTAACATCCAGAAAAACGCATCTTTTCCTGTATCTGGCGTCAAAATCTTGTAACCCCAAAAACTATAAACGAAAAAGATAAATAAACCTAAAGCTACCAACACCTGTTGCTTGGCTCCTTTCGTTAAAAGTCGTCCAATAATTGGCATCATAAAAGCTGTTGTTAAAGCAGCAGGAATCATCAACGCGCCAGACTGTAAGGCCGTCCACCCCAAAATACTTTGCGTATAAAGTGGCACTATAAAGGTTGAGCCATACAATCCGAATCCTAAAATAAATGACATAATTGTCCCTACACGAAGATTTCCGTTTTTAAGGACGCGAAGTTCTACAATTGGATATTTAAAAGTTAACTCTCGCCAAATAAACAATATAAAACCAATACTCGCTGTCAATGTACAATATACAATCGCTCTACTTTCGAACCAATCATCCTCATGTCCTCTTTCCAAAATGTATTGTAATGAGCCAACAAAAGCTGCTAGAAGTCCAATCCCTAGCCAGTCAACGTCGGACGCTTTCCGCTTTTCGGCAAATCTTGGACTTTTAACAAATTGAATTGTCAATAAAGTCGCAATAATACCCAATGGAATATTGATGTAAAAAATATAAGGCCAACTGTAATTATCAACGATATAACCACCAAGTGGCGGTCCCAAAGTGGGGCCAATAATAACGCCAAGACCATAAATGGCTTGTGCCATACTTCGTTTTTCAATAGGATAAGATTCGGTGATAATGGTTTGTGACGTTACAAGCAAAGCGCCACCGCCGATGCCTTGACAAAGTCTGAAGAATACCAATTCCCAAATATTGGTCGCATTACCACATAAAAATGAGAATATGGTAAATATAATAATCGAAGCTGCGAAATAATTTCGGCGTCCAAACTGTTGAGACAACCAGCTCGTCATTGGTACAATAATCACGTTACCAATAGCATAAGCTGTAATTACCCAACCAACTTCTGACAACGTTGCACCGAGATTCCCTTTCATCTCGTTAAGTGCAACGTTGACAATCGTTGAATCTACGATTTCCAAAAGTGCACAGATAATCGCCGTAATGGTGATAATGGCACGTCGAAAACCATATTCTATTAAAGAGTCATCTTGCATTGTCGTGTTTAGCTTTTTAATGAAACGCTAACTTTAACATTCATCCCAGCACGTAGTTTTTCAAAAACTTTAGGGTCTGCATGATCAAATGTAATTTTAACAGGTAGACGTTGCACCACTTTCACAAAGTTACCACTCGCGTTATCAGGCGGAAGTAATGAAAAAGTAGAACCCGTGGCTGGGGAGAAAGAACTAATCACCCCATGGAATTCTTGATCAGGAAAAGCATCAATTTCGATATTAACTTTTTGACCTTCCACCATTTTAGAAAGCTGCGTTTCTTTAAAGTTGGCGATTATCCATTTATCGTTTTTATTAACTAAACTAAAAATCTGAGAACCAGCTTGTAAAAATTGACCTTTTTGCGTTGGCACTTTTGATACAAAACCATCTTCTGGCGCAAGAATCACGGTGTAAGAAAGATTAAGTGTTGCATTTTTTACATCAACTTGTCTTTGTTTAACAACAGAATTTGCGATCCCAATTTGCTCGGACGTCGCCATCGATTGAGAGCTAACGCTTCCCGTCTGTTGCGTTGCCTGATTTCTTTGCTCAATTAAAACTTGCAATTGTCTATCAGCAGTTTGTTTCGCTGCTAAAGCTTGTTCATATTGTTGCTGCGTGATGGAATGATCTTTAACCAAAATTGTGTAACGTTTTAGATCTTGATCGGTTTTCCAAACATTAACTTTTGCCGCTTCGATTTGTGCATTGGCTGTTGCAATCGCCGCTCTCGACGTGTTAACATTTTGAGATGCTGCATTAGCACCCGCTTGCGCACTGCTCACGTTGCTAGATGCTGTTTCTAGTGCTGCTTGTGCTTGTTCCAAAATCATTTTTTGATCACGATTATCCAAAACGACAAGGGTATCACCTTTTTTCACAAACTGGTTGTCTTTAACTTTAATTTCGGCAACATAACCAGAGATTTTAGAAATAACAGGCGTTACATCTGCAGCAATTTGCGCATCGTCTGTCTCCTCATGCCCTTGTGAATATTGATATTCTTTAAGTCCGTAATAGCCACCACCTAAAATAACCGCCGCCATAACGATATATTTAATGGGACTTTTCTTTTTCGGCGTTTCTATTGTTGTATTGTTTGTATCTGACATTGTGTTAAGTATAGTTTTATTAATAGTTTCCTGTTGTTTGTAATAATTTTTTGTGTGCTAACGTTGCATCTGCTTTAGAATTTATAAGGTTAACTTGAGCAGCTAATTTTGCAGTATCAGCATCTAGCAATTCGGTCATTGTTGCTAAACCATTATCGAATTTATTTTTAGTAATTCTAAAATTTTCGTTGGCTTGTTCGACAGCACGTTGATAAACATCGATTTTTCTGTAAGCTAATTTTTCGTTCTGAATATCTTTTTTTACATCCAAAGTAATGTGGTCATCTAATAATTCAGAAGAAGCTTCCAATTGTTTTTCGACCGCTAAAGATTTACCCAAACTCGAATTTTTCTTCCAAATATTTGCTAGGTTATATTGTACGCCTACACCGAAATTAACTGCATTGGTCACTGTCAAAACCTTCGGAATGTCCGCTGCGACGTAACCTCCTGTTAAAGCAATTGTCGGAAGATTCTCGGCTTTTGCAGCTTTGGTACCAAGTATTGCAGCTTTTTGTTGATATTCTAAAGCCTGCTTGTCTTTTCTATTTTTAAATGCTTCCGTCAAATAATAATTATCGTCTTGCAAGTTTTGATCTTCGATATAATTAGGATCAATTTCGATTTCTGTATTATCTGCCAAACCTAACAACAAATCCATATTGATGTTTGCAATGTCGTAATTGTTGTGGGCTTCCAATAACTGAACTTCGATATTAGAAGTTTGCAATTGCGCTTTCAAACGATCATTACGTGCGATAACGCCATTGTCTTCAAGTTTAATAAAAGATTGATCACGCTTTTCGGATGCCGAAAGACTTTCTTCCAAAAGTTTAATCGCTTGTGACGCTTTAAACATGTTATTGTAAGCTTGTGCCACATTATAAGCCACCGAAATTTTATCATTTTCAGAGCTTAATTTTGAAGCTTCTACTAAATATTTTGCGGACTCAATGCCGTATTTAATTCGACCACCAGAAAAAATCGGGTATGATAAATTTGCAGAACCAAACATCACCTGATTAACCTCTGGACCTGCGCCACCGCCCATACCAGGAAGTTTGATATTAACATTCGGCTTTATCGGCATGTACATATAAGTCCCAGAAATTTTAAGATCGGGAAGTTGTCGATTTTTAGCCTCGAGAAGATTAGCAGTTGCTTCTTCAATTTTTGCTTCGTCGATTTTAAGACTTTTACTATTCTTAATACCAAGATCGATGGCTTCGGAAAGTGTTAAATTCTTTTTTGACTGTGCTTGAAAAAAAATATTACTACTGATGAGTAGTAATATTCCTAAATTAATTCCTTTATTTTTCATTATAACCTAACAGGTATTTTAATACGTTTTTTAAATGTTCGCTTAGTCCTTCGTAGTATACAGCTTCGAAGTTGTCATCGTTTTGAGCACCAGCAAATTCTTTATACATAGGTGTTGCGTTAACGCCAGCAAATAAAGTCCCTGCAATTGTTGAGTGGACATATTCTACTTTTGGAAGTTTTGTGAAAACGCCATTATCGTAACCAGACTTTATTAATTTGGAATAAAACTCTAAAAAATTCATTTTAGACGTTTTTAAAAAATCGATGATGAAAGCGGTTTTGTTACTTAATTGTTCACGTTGCATAATCCTGTAAAAAGCACGTAGACGAACCACTCTATTACAAAATTGGTCAATAAGAAGTTCGAATTTTTCCCATTCGTTAAGATTGGGTTTAGAAATAATATCTTTTCCGAAACTCACACTTTCGTTCATTCTGTATTCGAAAATGCGTTCGTAAAGTTTTTCTTTAGAACCAAAATAATACGAAATCATTGAAATATTTACATTCGCTTCCTTACAAATTTCGCGTGTGGAAGTACTGCCAAAGCCATTTTTAGCAAAAAGCCTTTCGGCGGCAAAAAGAATATTTTCTTCCTTAGAGATTTCCATTCACATTAATTTTGCTGCAAATGTAAATTATTTTTAAATAAAATCAAACGATTGATTGAATAAATTTTTATTAAATAAAAATTAAAATTTTTGCGAAAAGCTTAAACAGCCTTTTTATGAATGTGTCGTGTCAATTTGATGCCCATATCAGTCAAAACAACTTTGGCGTTAGCATTACGAGAAATATGATAACTGGCATCCGTCAACTCATCAAGAATCGCTTCGATATTGGCTCCGCTGATATAAGTCGAAAAAGCATCCCAACCAAAACCATTGCTATCCAACTTTCTATATACAAGATTTGAACTCGCATAATTTTGCAACAATGCCAAACGGAAAGTCTCTGTACAGAATTCTAAAAAACGAATTTGTTTATCACGATTCCAAGTGCTAATCTCATGTGACCAACGGATGATGGCACGCAAAACTTCAGGTTTCTTTTTCGCCATAAAAGCATTACGAACCCATTGTATAAACAAAGTTTCGAACTCGTTAGATGATGATCCTGTTTCTAATATCTTTTGGGCGTCATTTAGATTTCCTCGAGCTTGTCCAACTGCAGCATCAATTTGTGATGCATCAGCATCTGGAAATTTTGAAGAAAGATAAGTTTTTATGTCCGTATCATCAATTCTTGGGACTTCAACAATTTGACAACGAGAAAGTATCGTCGGCAGAATATTATCAATTTTTTCCGAACATAATATAATGTAAGTCTTCTTTGGCGGCTCTTCTAAGAATTTCAGAATTTTGTTAGCCGCTTCTTCATTCATTTTTTCAGCACGCCAAATGATGAGAATTTTGCTACCGCCTTCAAAACTTTTTAGTGCAAAATTAGCATGCATATCTTCGGCTTCTTGTGCCGAAATAAAGAATTGTTTCTTTTCTGAATCTAGATAATTGGTCCAGTCGTCAAAACTAGAATACGGATTTTTGAGAATCATCTCACGCCATTCTGTAAAATAACGTTTACTAAGCGAAATATTTTTCTCAGTAAAAATTGGAAAACTAAAATGTAAATCGAGATGGTTAAGATGTTCTACTTTTTGAGCTGCAGTTGCATTTTCACGAGACAAAATCTCTTGAGAAAAAGCCAAAGCCATTGCCAATGTACCGTAACCTTCTTCACCAACAAAAAGCTGTGCGTGTCCTACTCGATTATCGTCAATACTGGATAAAAGAAGATTTTTCAGTTTTTGTTGCCCGATTATGTTTTCCCATTTCATGTCAACAAATATAAAGAAATAAGTTTGAGGATTTGTATTGTTTAAGTTTAATAAAAATCTAAAAGGAACGTCAATTATTGTAGTATTCATCTACTTAACAAACTTTAACGCCAAATAAATTTTTGAGATTCATTATTAATTAAGATATTTGCGGTTTGATAATAATAACGGATGAAAAAGACTTTTGTCGTATCATTACTTACAGCGGGAATCTATCTAAACGCACAAAGCGTGGGTAATTCTCCATATGCAGCCTACGGAATTGGTGATGTAAAGTATGATAACACTGTGGAAATAAATTCAATGGGAGGCGTTTCTACTGCATATATTTGGGATTTTAATAATAGTTTTAACTTTAGAAACCCAGCAGCTAATACCAACCTAGAATTAGCAACCATTAAAGTTGAAGGAACCAACGAAAATAACTTTTACAAAACCGACTATAATAATACAAGTGTAACAAAACACTCTAATTATTTGTCAAATATTGCTATTGCAATGCCCCTTAGCAAGAAGGTTAAATTCGGATTAGGCTTTCAACCTTATAGCTCTAAGCAATACGAAATACTTCGTACATCGACTAACGCAGACACCGGAACTATCGAAGGGCACAAATACACAGGAAAAGGTACTCTTAACACGATACAAGCAGCGCTTGGTTATCAGATTACACCAAGTTTTGCTTTAGGTATTAGAACAAATTTCTATTTCGGAAAACTTTACGATCTTGAAGAAGTAACTTTCTCTGACGCAGAATTGTTAAGCGGTTACGAAAATAGCAACAAGATTAAATCTTTCAACTTTACGCTTGGTACAACCTACCAAAAGAAATTCATTAACGATCACAAGTTGACTGTTGGTGCAACTTATACTTTTGGTACGACTGGTCAAATGGAAAGTACATACACCAATAGCACATATTACAAAGGTGTTGGCGATGTTAAAGGTTACGAAACGATTATCGATCAATTAGAAACTAAAGATAAAAAATTCTTACCTCAAGAATTTTCAATTGGTCTTGGTTATGGTCATGAGACAAAATGGTTTGTTGGGACGCAGTTAGACTACAAAAATGGAGAAAACTTCAACTTTTTGGGACAAACTTTAGCATATCAAAATTCTTATAAAATTTCTGCTGGAGGTTGGATTCTTCCTAACTACAACAACTTTAGAAATTACTTCTCTCGTGTTACCTATCGTTACGGGGCTTATTATCAAAAAGGAGCACTTAACCTAGCTGGACAAAACATCAATAGATTTGCAGTAACTGGAGGTGTTACGTTACCATTCCAAAAAAGTAGTGTAACAAGAATGAACTCTGTTGATCTTGGTTTAGAAATCGGAAAAACAGGTACACTTACCAACAATCTTATTCAACAGAACTTTATCAACTTACGCATAGGTATTAACTTTGCCGATAAGTGGTTTGCAAAAAGACTTTACAACTAGAATTAAGATTTATTACTAATGATTTTTAAAATTAGTAACATATCAAATCATACAGCATTAAGAAACAAAATTCTATTAAGTTTCTTAATGCTTTTTGTTTTACACTCTTGCGACGAAGACATCACAAAACGCGATCGTAAGAAAAACACCAATTTTGCGTCTCAAGTTATCCATAACGCAAAAATTATACAGAGAGATTCGGGTAAGGTAAAAGTGCGATTTGATGCGCCTTTGCTAGAAAAATACGAGTTAATAGACTCGCCTTATGTCGAGGCAAAAAAAGGAATCTATCTAGAATATTTTGATAAAAAAAATCCGAAAGTTCCTGGGAAAATTTGGGCAAAATATGCAAAATATGATGAGAAAAAAGACTTCTATTTTGCGAAAGGTCGCGTAAAAATTGTTACTAATGAAGGTCGAACTTTCGTAACAGAAAGTATTAATTGGGACAAAAAGAACCGAAAAATGTACACCAAAGACACAGTTTTTGTGTCCGATCAAGATGGTAATATTTTGGTTGGTGCCAACGGAATGGTCGCAAAAGACGACTTTACAGAATATACATTCTACAACAACTCAGGTCAATTCAACACCAAAGGTCTTCCTAAAACCGGCTTATAATGGCAACTTCACAGGAGTTTTTCGCACTTGGATTAATGTCTGGAACAAGTCTCGACGGACTAGATTTATGTTATTCTAAATTTTGGAAAAGTGATGAAAATTGGCGTTTTGAGATTTTAGAAACTGAAACAATTCCTTATTCAGAAACTTGGGAAAATAAACTCCGAAACGCTGTTAACCTCAATGCTGAGGGGTTATTTGAATTAAATTCCGATTATGGATTTCTACTTGGAAAACTTAGCCAAAACTTTATTTCTAAACACAACATTGAAAATTTAGATGTTATCGGCTCACATGGTCACACGATTTTTCATCAACCTGAAAAGAAATTTACACTTCAGATTGGCGATGGTCGCGCCATACAGATTTTAACGAAGAAAAATATCGTTTACGATTTCAGAATGCAAGACGTTTTGATGGGCGGAAGCGGCGCTCCGTTGGTTCCGATAGGTGACGAACTTTTGTTTTCGGAAGTTGATGCTTGTGTTAATCTCGGTGGATTTTCTAATATTTCGTTTAAAAAAGATGAAAAAAGAATTGGTTACGACATTTGTCCCGTCAATATTATTTTAAATTATTTTGCGAAAAAACAAGGTCAAAATTTCGATAAAGATGGCGAATTAGCAAAGCAAGGAAATGTTGATTCGGAACTTTTAAAAAAGTTAAATAACATCGAATTTTACCAATTATCCGAACCAAAATCTCTAGGTTACGAATGGGTAGAATCTCACGTAATGCCTTTATTAAAAGACTTTTCGGATTTAGAAATATTAGCAACTTTTACAGAACATGCTGCTGAGCAAATCGCTATTAATTTAATTCAAAATAACATCAAAACTGCTTTGTTTACAGGCGGTGGAACTCACAACACTTTTTTAATAGAAAAAATTAAAGCAAAAACCAAAACCCAAGTCATTATTCCAAATAGACAAATAATTGATTACAAGGAGGCTTTGATTTTTGCTTTTATGGCTGTCCTAAAAACAAACGGCGACATTAACATACTTTCCTCAGTTACAGGAAGTTCAAACGACCATTCATCAGGGATTTTTCTTAAATTCTAAAGTTGCTCGATTTTATCAGTCAAAGCATCGATAAAGTTTTTCAGGGGTTTTTCAACCATCATTTTGATAAATGGATTGAATTTTCCATCAAATAATAATTGAACTTCAGTTTGATTCTCATTAATTGGGCTCATATTACCAGTCAACGCGAAATCCAAACTAGAACTTGCAGAAACTAAAACAACTTTTTCTTCTGTAACTTCCTGAATCTTAAGCGCAATCTCAGGCATTCCTTTTAATCCAAATTTGAAACCACCTTCTCTCGCTTCAAAATTTTGAAGACTCTCTGGCATCAATGCTTTGTAATCTTCAGCATTCTTAAGCATTTCTGTCAAATCTTTAACCGATTTATTTACGATAATTTTGCGTCCTTCTAGATTCATTTTTCTATTTTTGTATTAATATTAAAGCTACGCAAATGTATAAAGTTTTTATCAATGAAAAAAAATTAATCCTTAGTGAAACGCCTCAAAATGTTGAGCGTAACATAGCATTTGAGGAGAATCTTCAATTTGATATCGCTTTGGATCTTTTGCAGAACACTTCGACCAAAGATGTTGCCATATATCACAACAATCTGGAAGAGCTTTGGCTTAATTATCAACAACATTTTCAAGTTATTGAAGCTGCTGGTGGTATTGTTTTAAACCCTGAAAAGAAAATACTTTTCATCCATCGATTAGGAAAATGGGATCTTCCAAAAGGTAAAATAGAAGTTGGAGAATCTAGTGATATTGCTGCTTTGCGCGAAGTTGAAGAAGAATGTGGACTGACAAATCTAGAACTTCACGAGTTTATTAATTCGACCTACCATATGTACCACATCAGGTCAAAACCTGTCTTGAAAAAAACCTATTGGTATTACATGCAACATGACGGCATTGCTGAACCAAAACCACAAGTTGAAGAAGGAATCACCAAAGTGGAATGGAAAAACAGAGTGGAAATCCAACGCGATGTCGAAACTTCCACTTTTAATAATATTCTTTTAATTCTTACAGATTTTTTATCGAAACACGACATCTCATAACAGGTCGATTGCTCTCTCGAGAGCAATTCCGCGAGATGCTTTTAACAGAATATTGTCTGTTGTTATAGGGTTTTCTTTTAAAAACTCTATTAATTCTGATGTATTTTCGAATGCAAAATCAGTCGGATTTACTTTTTTAAATTCTTTTCCGACAGTAATAATTTTATCAAAACTAAGCGCTTTTGCTTTGTCATAAATTAGTTGATGCTCAAGCTCACTTTCTGTACCAAGCTCCAACATATCACCGATAATAATTGTTTTTGAACCTTCAAATTCATTAAAATTATCCAAAGACGCCGACATACTACTTGGGTTGGCATTATATGTATCTAGGACTAATGTTTTACCATCTTTTTTCTGAACTTGCGAACGCATATTACTAGGAAAATAGCTTTCTATCGCTTCTTTAATATCATTAAATGGAATATTAAAATGCAAACCTAAACTAACCGCAGCTGATAAATTAGTGAAATTGTAATTTCCTGTTAAATTAGAAAGCAACTTTTTGTTTTGATATATTAAACCAACGAAATGATCTTTTGCAAAAATTTCAAAAACATAATCAGAAGTTGGTTTTCCAAAAGAGATTTTGTTAACGTAATCCGTTGTTTTTTCTAATTGAATTGCATCTGCTTCGTTAACTAAAATTGTTTTATCATTTGCTTTTAAATAATCGTACAATTCAGATTTTCCTTTAATAACCCCGTCGAAACCGCCGAAACCTTCAAGATGTGCTTTTCCAAAATTGGTGATATAACCAATGGTTGGTTGCGCAATTTTACAAAGCGCTTCGATTTCTTTTTGATGATTTGCTCCCATTTCGACGACAGCTAATTCATGTTCTGATTTGATGGACAAAATCGTTAGAGGTACACCTATATGATTATTTAGATTTCCAAAAGTGTATTGAAGATTAAACTTTTTTGACAAAACCGTGCTAATCATTTCCTTGGTTGTCGTTTTACCATTGCTCCCCGTTAAACCAATAATCGGAATATTAAGTTGATTTCTGTGATAAATTGATAAGTCTTGTAAAAACTGTAAAGTTGATTCAACAAAGAAAATATTACGGCCAGGATTATTGTATTTAGGATCTTCGACAACAACCGCTAAAGCGCCACTGGTAATAACTTCTTCCGCTTTTTCGGCTGCGTTGTAATTTTCACCAGAGAATGCAAAAAAGATGTCGTTTGGTTGTAGCTTTCTACTGTCAATAATACAGTTGTTAGCCTCTTTATAAAGTTTATAAAATGATTCGATATTCATGTCTCAAAATTAAGATTAAAAAATAATTTCGCATAAAAAAAGCAGTAGAAAATCTACTGCTTTATATGAAGTTTTATCTTTTGCTTCTTTTTCCAGAGTCTTTAGCATCTTGTGCTACACGGAAACCAATCCAACTGAATGTTTTTCCTTCTTCTTTGTATCTTCTGTGTCCTGGATCTAACCAATAAGAAGAGTCTAACCAAGAACCTCCTTTAACAACACGAACTTCGTTAGTTATAGCGGTTGTAACTTGTTTTTTCTGTTTCTCAAGGATTACATTACCATGTTTATCAACTACAAATCCTTTTCTTACTGAATTATACATATTAAATGTACTATCAGAATTTGTACCTGACATATCTAAAGATGATTGATAATCTCCATCTCTATAGTTTCTGTCATCTTGTACAACTTTTCTTTCATATTCTCCAGGAAGACCTCTATAAACTAATTGACCGTTAGCCATGGTATCATATTTAATATCCATATTACCAACTTTTTTATATGTACCGTCAGCATTCTTTTCAGTTTGAACAACAACATTACCTCTATAATAGTTAAAGTCATTGAAGTCTTCATCAATTTGTGGACGATATACATCTGCTACCCATTCTGCAACGTTACCATACATACCATAAATTCCTAAATCATTAGATTGATATTGTCTAACATCAGAAGTTGTAGGAGAACCATCATTCTTCCAACCAGCAACTCCAGAATAGTCACCTCTTGACATTTTGAAGTTTTCAAGATACATCCCTCTATTACGACCTTTTGTACCTTTTAGCTTATCAATTTCTGGTGTCTTGCCTAAATAGTTATTATACTTACGATTTTTTTGCATGCCTAATGCTGCAAATTCCCACTCCACCTCAGTTGGAAGTCTGAATTTTTCCACCATACCAGAAGATGCGCTACGGTTAGCAGCTGCAATTCTTTGAGAAGATGTTTTAATACCAGATTGTTTTTGCAATTTATCTTTATTGATAACTGCATCTAACTCGGAATCATTTGCTTTGTATTTATCCATGCTAAATGTACTTTCACCGTTAAAGTTCGAGTCATTTGCATATAGATCTTTGGATAAAATACCTTTTTGCATTAATGCTTTTTCGTTAGCTCTGTTAGTTAACCAATCACAATATTTGGTAGCTTGTAACCAAGACACACCAACTACTGGATAATAGTCAAATTCTGGATTACGGAAATATGTTTCTGCGTAAGCATTACGAGATAACTTATTATTCCAAACTACAGTATCTGGTAAAGCACCTGAATAGATATTTTTGAAATTCGGATCTGATGGAGGGAATACATACTTTAACCAAGTAACGTATTCTCTATATTCATAGTTAGTAATTTCAGTTTCACCAATAAAGTAAGAACTTACCTGCATACGACGTGGCGTGTTATTCCAGTCATGCATTACATCGTCTTGCACCAATCCCATAGTAAAGGTACCACCGTCAACATACACCATCCCTGGCCAACCTTTCTGCTTTTGCTGTTTGCCAGAGAAAAAGTATCCGTTTTTCTCATTTGGTTTCCATCCCGTTTTACTAGTAAAACGCTTTGTGCCACCACCTTTTTTAGTGTTACCTCCACCACAACTCGCAAGAACTAAAGCTGAGCCAAGGGCAAGTGAAAACAATTTAATTTGTTTCATAGTTGATATAATCATTTACAAAGTACAAAGAAAAAATAAAAATTTCAATTAATCAAATAATGATATGCTTTTTTTCTAACGCAAATAAATAAGTTTTATTGTTATATACCTTTTTATCTAAATTTTCGTTTATTTTGTAAATTGAATATTTTCTAAATGAGAAAGAAATTTTACTCTCTATTACTAGTTGCAATCTCTATCGGTGTATTTGGTCAAAAGGTCAACATACAATGGGAAGGTAGCAAAACATTCGATTACGGCTCTTATAAACAAATTATGCCTTTTTTTAAAAATGAAGGATACAACGTAGGATCTCGTGGCGTCGTTATTTCTATCGAGAAAAAAAATGACGGCAAAGAAATCCTTGCTAAAAACTTTGTTTGGGAAAAAGCAAAACCAGAAAACTTATTTGATGTTAATCAAGATATTTTGGTTAATACAGACTATTATGACATCAGTTATGAATATAGCGACAAACTAAATACTGATGTAGGGGTAGCACATATTCCTGTTCTTAAAAAAGTTAACAATGAGATTTATCGATTAGTTTCTGTTGATGTTGATCTTTCCTCAAAACCGCTAATCTTGCACAAAGGAGCCGATATTGGCACAACAGATAACCCGCTTCAAAGTGGTACATTTTATAAAATAAAAGTTGATAAGTCTGGTATCTTCAAAATTTCTAAAAAGTTTTTGCAAGATAATGGTATTAATGTATCCAGCATTAATCCTAAAAATTTCAGAATTTATGGAAATGGCGGTATTATGTTGCCTGAATATAACCAAGATGCTACATTTTCGTCTTTACAACAAAATGCGATAGAAGTTGTTGGAGAAAACGATGGTGTTTGGAATGATGAAGACTATGCACTATTTTATGCCCAAGGGCCTAACGGTTTTAATCAAACAAAAAGTGCGACTAGAAATGGTAGAACAGATACAAGATTGGATACAAGCCTTAATTTGGTAAATCTGTATGAAGATTCGTCTTATTATTTTATTAATTTTGACATTGGTCCTGGTAAAAGAATTCAAGAAGATAACATAAATCCACCTTCTACTTTAATAACAAGGTACGACGATTACCAATATATTAATGAGGAGAAATTTAATATCATCAAATTGGGTCGACTTTGGGTTGGTGATTCTTTCACAACTAATAAAGAAGTAAAATTTGACCTTAGAACACCTCTTAAGTCAACAGATCTAATCTTGTATAAAACTAGAGTAGCAGGTTACAACGGCCAAGGTAATCAAATCGAATTTTCTATAAATGGACAAGATACTAAGTCTAGTACAGTAGCGCAAAAAGATGTATCGTTACTGACTTTCAATGGCAGTATAACAAATTCGCCAACATCTAGTATAACTCTTAGCTACAAACCTAATCTTAGTCCTAACCCACTTGGTCAATTTTATTGGGATTATGCTGAAATTGTATATAAACAAGACTTAACCTATAATAACGCAGGTCAATTAGCATTTAGAGATTTTAGTATTAATGAAAAAAGTAATAATACTTACGGGTTTTCGATCTCTAATACCAATGGATTAGAGCAAGTATGGGACGTATCGGACACTACAAATGTTAAGAGAAAACTTAATCAAAGTGGGAATTCAAACGTTTTTAACATTGGTTATCTTGCAAATAGTCCCACTTTCAATAATGAATTTGTAGCTTTTAATCAATCTGCAGCTTTCGCCCCAAGCTTTGTTGGTCGTATTGAAAACCAAAATCTTTCGGCTTTATCCAATGTAGACTATTTGATAATTTCTCCTGCAAATATGATGTCTGAAGCTCAACGTCTAGCCAGTTATCATAGAACAACTAATTCTTATAATGTTGAAATAGTTGATGTTAATAAAATCTATAATGAATTTAGTAGTGGAAGTAAAGATATCACTGCAATTCGTAGTTTTATTACAAAGTTGAATGCTTCTTCTAGCTTAAAATACGTTTTACTCTTAGGAGACACATCTTATGACTTTAAAAACAGAGTTGCAAATAATACAGATATTATCCCAAGTTATCAAAGTGAGAATAGTCAGGACTTTGCGCAAAGTTACGTGACAGATGATTATTTTGTTATGACAAGTCCACAAAGCGCTTCGGATATTTCAAATATTCTTCCCGACATCCCTATTGGTCGATTACCTGCGGCTAACCCATCGGAAGCCAAACTATTAATTGACAAAACTTTAGCATATTATAATGCTCTACCGGGACAATCTTCTCCTTTTGGCGAGTGGCGAATGAAGCTAGACTTTATAGTTGATGATGATGCTGACAATAATGTACCTTTCCATAATACAATGGAAAATGCATTCAAGAGTGCAAATATGGAAAATGGCTATCTTAATCCAACTCCTAGTTTCCCTAATCCACCTATTTTATACCAAAACAAAAGGCCAGAATATAATATCCGTAAACTTTATCTTGATGCCTTCCCTCCAGAAACAAGTGCTGGAGGTCAACGTTTTCCACAGATTAATCAAGCTATTAGTAACGATGTTGGTAATAGTTTATATTTATTCTATTTTGGACATGGTGGTATTAATGGTTGGGCACAAGAACGGGTTTTAACCTCTACGGAAGTTCAAAATTTTAATAATTACACTTCACTTTACAGCAGATTCCCTTTAGTTTCAACAATTACATGCGAATTCACGCTTTGGGATGAGCCAAATACTAATTCTGTAGGAGAACAAATTATTAAATTAAAGTCCGGAGGGGCGGCTACAATGATTACTTCTAGCCGAGCAATCGCTGTGACTTATGGTGAAGATTTAACATCACTTTTTACTGCAAGTATTTTTGATTTAAATCAAGACGATTTCTATACTCTTGGTCAAGCCTTTTTAAAAGCTAAAAAAATAAAAGGAAAAGATATTAATCACTTACGTGTTAACTTTCTTGGCGATCCAGCAATGAAATTATCGCGTCCAAAACGCTTATTAAAAATTGATAACATCGACACGCCTGAAGATGGTAAAATTCGAGCTTTAGATTTTGTTAAAATAAAAGGACGTGTTACAAAAGCTGATGGAAGTCTAGATAGTAACTTCAATGGTCGTGTTGTTATTAATATTTTTGATAAAAAATTAACAAAAAAAACAAGAAATAACGATAATCAACCAAAAATGAATCCTACAATTAGCTTTAGTGAAGAAGGGAGTCCTATTGTTAAAGCGTCCGGTAAAGTAGAAAACGGAAATTACATTGTAGAATTTTATGTTCCGAAAGATATCAATTATACAGATGGAGATGGTCGTATATTAGCCTATGCAGATAACTTTGTTAAAGGTAATACCACTGCATATGATGTATTTACAAATCAAGCTCAAAAAATTGGAGGAATTAATCCTAATGGAGTAAACGACTCAGAACCACCAAAAGTACAGTTGTATATGAATAATACAAACTTTGCTGATGGAGGTATTACTGATCAAAATCCTAATCTGTTAGCCTGTGTTACGGATAATATTGGTATTAATTCCACCGGTTCTGGTATTGGACATGACATCACGGTCTTATTAGATGGCGAAGTTATAAACACTAAAGTTCTTAATGACTACTTCACTTCTGGTGAGAGTAATGGTTGTATCAATGCAAGTTTAGCAGACTATCAAAAAGGTAGCGTAACTTATCCGTTCCGTGATTTGAAACCTGGACAACACCAATTAACATTTAAAGTTTGGGACATCAACAATAATTCTACAAGCTCTACGTTAAACTTTGTAGTGAAAGATGAAAGTCAACAACAATTGGTTATTAATCGACCTCTTAACTGGCCAAATCCATTTACCAATAAGACATATGTACAGTTTGAGCATAATTGCGACGATATATTGGATGTTAATGTTCAAATTTTTACTATAACGGGTAAATTAGTAAGAACATTAACCAACTCGATCACTGCAGAACCATTCTTAGAAGGTTACAGAACACCTAAACAAGCTATCGAATGGGATGGTAAAGACGATTTTGGTGATAGTGTTGCAAAAGGAACATATATTTTTAAGATATTTGCAAAAAGCCAAAATCAAGACAAATGTAAAGGCAGTGCAACAGCAGTCGAAAAAATGGTATTATTAAAATAACTAAAGAATAAAAATATTAAAACGGTAAAATTTACCACTAACTAACTAATTATGAATTTGACAAAAAAACTCTTTTTAGGTTTGGGATTAGGAATAAGCATTGCTGCCTACTCTCAATCTGACTACACAGTACTAACAGGAGCTCCTTTTTTAAGAATTTCACCAGACGCAAGAGCAGGAGGTATGGGAGATCAAGGGGTTGCGACATCTACAGATGTTTTCTCACAATTTTGGAACGCTGCAAAATATCCTTTTGCTAAAAATACTTCGGGGGTTGGGGTTAACTATACACCTTATATGAGTAAGTTAACAAACGACGTTTTCCTACTTTATGGTTCATTCTACACGTTTTTAGGTGACGACGAAAGATCAACGTTGAGTGCAAGTATCTATTACTTCAACATGGGACAAGTTGACTTAACATCTTTAGTGGGTAACGAAGTTATCTCTGGAGGAACAACTAAACCTAATGAATTTTCATTAGACGTTGCTTATGGTCTTAAGCTTTCTGACAACTACTCTATGGCTGTTACTGGGCGTTTCATTAGATCAGATTTAGGTGGAAGTTTCAACACAGATAACACACTAAAACCAGCTAATACTTTTGCAGTTGATGTATCTGGTTACTTCAGATCTCCAAAACATCAAAGTATCGGTGATTACGAAGGACGTGTTAACGGAGGTTGGGCTATACAAAACCTTGGACCAAGATTAGACTACACAGGTGATGAAAACTCTAGATCATATCTACCAACAATGGCAAGATTAGGTGTAGGTTATGACTTATTTATTGATGATCTTAACAGATTTAGCATCAGTGGTGAAGCTTCAAAACTATTAGTACCAGGTCCAGAAGTATCTGATCATGATGCTAATGGAAAACCAATTTACACGATCCCTAACGTGGGTGTTATGGAAGGTATCGGAAAATCTTTCGGTAACAAAAAAAGTATTATGTTCTCAGGAGCTGCAGAATATTCTTACGATGATGCATTTGCAATCCGTGCGGGTTACTTTACAGAAAGTCCTGAGCAAGGTGCAAGACAGTATGCAACAGTTGGTGTAGGTCTTAAGTATCAATCTTTTGGATTAGACTTATCTTATCTAATTAATATGTCAAAAGTTAACAGTGCTTTGGACAACACTCTTAGATTTGGTCTAACTTGGAATATTGGAGGCGAAACTTACAACTCTCAAGATTATTAATCTTTATCCAAATATTATTAAAAATGCCTCTGTTATGAGGCATTTTTCTTTTATTTTTGTTATATGAATTATACTTCGGAACTCAAAAAATTTTTAACAAGCCAATATATTTTTGCAGGGACAAGAATTGCCTTGGCTATTGTTATTCCGAGTATTATTCTAGCGCATTTTGGCTTATTGCAAGAATATTTTCTTTTCCCGATGGGGACAAGTTTTGTAGGGCTTACCGACCAACCTGGACCCTTTGTAAGACGACGTAACACTTTAGCTTTTGCTGTCATTTCTTACTTTTTTGTAGCCTTAATAGCCAGTCTCGTCAAAGATTTCCAAATTATCGTTTATTTAGAAATCATTCTTTTTGGGATGTTCTTTTCGCTAATTGGCGTTTACGGAACACGACTTGCTGGCGTTGGATCATTATCTTTAGTCGTCCTCAGTATCTTTATTGATGGACATCTGACGGGACATGATGTTATTAAAAGTTTAATCATATTTCTCGGAGGTTGTATTTGGTTTGTCATTGTATTTTTGGTGGTCTCGACTTTACAACCTTATAAATTAGCGAGTCAAATGGTGGGCGAAAACTATCTAGAACTCGCCGATTATTTAAGAATAAAAGCTAAATTTTATCGTAAAAACCAAAATGTTGATACACTTATCAGTCAGCTTATTTCGCAACAGATAAAAATAAAAGACCAACAAGAGGCTACACGAGAGATGGTTTTTAAAACCAGAAAAATCGTCAACGAATCCACAACGCAAAGTCGAATTTTGATGTTGATGTTCCTTAATTCTATTGACCTTTACGAGAAACTTTTCACCTCGGAGAATGATTATAGAAAACTAAATCATGTTTTTGGAGAAACCAAAATTCTCAACATGATGCACGATTATTTGAACAACATGGCCAACGAAATCACCAATATCGGTATTGCGTTGCAAGGTAGTATTAGAACAAAAGAGCAATTTAATTTTGATAAAGCTTTAAAAGAAATTTACCACGAGTTTTACGAACATCGTCTTAAACAAATCAATTCGGATAATCTAGAAGACTTTATGCTTCTCCGCCAAGTTTTGATGCGTATAACGGACGTAACGGACGAAGTGAAAACGATTTTCCGAGTTTTTGATCAGGATGTTAAATTGGCGAAAAGTCTTTCCACAGGTCTTGATCTCAACAAATTTGTTCCTAAAGAAGAACGTCTTAATCGGAAGGTGCTTTTGAGCAATATATCGTTAGATTCTGGACATTTTCGTCATGCTGTACGTGTGACTTTAGCATTGTTTATTGGTTATCTTTTTTCTAAAATGGAATTTTTAGGAATTGGTCATGCTTATTGGATTATGATCACCATTACAGCCATCCTAAAACCTTCCTATAGTACGACAAAACATCGCAATCTTCTTCGACTTTACGGCACTATTGCAGGTGGAGTCGCAGCTTATATTGTTTTGTATTACATTACGGATCATAGCATTTTGTTAGCAATTTTATTGACGACAATGACTCTATGTTTCAGTCTTTTAAAATCAAAATATTTTTGGGCAGTATTTTTCATGACCATTTATGTTTTTTTATCCTTTAATTTTTTACGTCCGGGTAATGTCAACCTCATCTTCAAAGACCGAATTATAGATACTGCTATTGGAGGCGCTGTTACATTTTTGGTCGCTTATTTTGTTTTTCCTGTTTGGGAACATACTCAGAATTTACAATTGATGAAAAAATCCGCAAAGAGCAATTTGGAATATTTCCGTGTGGTGATGGATCTTTTCATTAATAAAAAAGAAAATGATGAGCAATATCGTCTTAGAAGAAAAAATGCTATTATCGATCTTGCCAACCTATCGGATAACTTCCAAAGGATGATTTCGGATCCGAAAGATCAACAAAAAAAATTGGAAACTGTGCATCAATTTGTGACGACTTCTCACCTATTGACCGCCTATACAGCTTCGCTTTCGCAATATGCAAAAAATGAGGATCAATATCCTGAGATTGACAGCCAAAGTTGGAAAATAAAAATTTCATCAGAATTAATTAGAAGTAATTCTCTTTTACATAAAGAAGAATTCGATCATGATATTATCGACCAAAGCAAAATAGAACCCGACGATCACGTTGACGAATTACTCGAAAAACGCAGACGCGAACTTGACGAAAGCGAATACAAAGATCATCGTGATCCTACAAAAATTAGTCATTTAACAGAGTTAAAAAGTATTCAGGATTTGTTAGAACTGATATATGATGTTGCTAAAGACCAAAGAAGAGTGGTCGAAAATTACTACAAAAGTAAATCCGAATAAAAAAGCTGACTCATCTCTGAGCCAGCCTTTGACAAATAATATATAATAGTATTTTCTATTTAACGATTACTTTCGATGTTATAACAACAGAATTAGTAGTCAGTTTAACAATATAAAGACCTTTTCTAAAACTAGCGGCAGATATTTTATTTGTATTCGAAGCAACACTCACCAAATTACCAACAGCGTTATAAACCTCGGACTTATCAGCTTTTTCTAAACTTCCAATAACTTGCGACTTATCATCATAATAGATTTTCACTTTATTTTTAGCAACATCCGTCGTCGCCAAAGTTGCTAGCGGCAAATCGTAAAACTCTGTTGTAATATCTTAGTTGTCAGCACGATAAATAACAGCTAATTTTTTAATGTCAGTTTCTGTTTCATCTCTCACAAAACAACTAGAGATTACATCGCCATAAGAAGAATCTCCTTTTGCAGAGAAAATCGGCGTTTGATAGTATTTAGTTACACTGTATTCATTATACAACTTAGTCCCTGTTGGGAATTTATGTTTATGAAGGTAAGTGAATTCAACATCATTATCATTGTTATAAATAGTTGGCGATAAAGTTTCAGAATTCAAAATAGGCATTAACATTTGTGGATCTGTACCGATGTTTAGTTTAATTTCTTTTTCCATAATTATTTTTAGAAAAAGAGAATTAGAAGAAATAGAATTTCTAAAATAAATCACATTATTATCAATAAATAAATATTGGATTTAGAGTTCGAAAAGTTTAGAAATAGGCTTCAAGAAAGTATAAAATTCGAAAATCCTTTTCATTAAAATCATCTATTCTGCTTTCCAAAAATATCGAAGTAAGTCAATGAAATCAAGAAAAGAGATATTGAAATTCCATAAAATCGAAAAAAGTTAATCCTTAAATATTATGAATCAGCATTTAAAAAAATTACTCCAAAACCACAGAAAAATAATAATCATCAATTTTTCTGACTTTCACTTGGAAGTAATCTTCAAAATTATGATCATAAACGCGTGCTTTAACTGTGAAATCATCTGTCGGTTGAAAAGCTTGGATATCGTAATGTTTCTTTAACGACCAATATTTAGAATGATGGATTTTGTATAAAGCTTCCTTCACACTCCATATGCTTGTTAGATAATCGACCTCGTGATTATTATCAATAAAGTCGTTTTCATGAAGAATAAATTTATGTCGAATAAGCTTAATTTTTTCTTTTTTAAGTTCGAGATCGAGACCGATTTTTGATTTCGAAATTCCTATCGCCGCCAAAGGGAAAGAATGACTTATGGAAATACTAAAGTCTTGTGGTTCTAGAAATGGTTCGCCATTGTCTTTGTAAAGGATTTTATGATTGGGCAAAATCTGTTTTAACATTTTACGAACCATCAAAACCTCTTTTATTTTCTTAGGATGATACTCTTTAACTTTATTGTAATTCTCCTTTTCTAACAAAGTATCCATATCCAAAACCTCTTGTTCATCATATTTCCAAACAAGAAGTTGTGCTTTATCATCCGAAAAATCTCTGTACAAAGGCATAGAAAAAATTTAGATTGCAAAATTACAAAATCTTAAACCTGAAACTAAATTAAAGCTTAAAAAACTCTCAATCTTAAAATATCATTAAAATTTTATTATTAGCATTTTTTTAACACTTTGTGAAGTAATTTTGCAATGAGAGAAATGAAAACTGTTTTTGTGTTCATATTAACAGCTTTGCTGCTACTTTTCTGTGTAGAAAGCAAATCTTACAAAGTTGATGCTGCCAATTTTGCGCAGACATCGCATACACATACGTCAAAAACTCAGCATCTCAGCAAAAGCTTAGACAAGTCTGCGAAACATTCTCAATCTGCAGATAACTTCTCTATTGTTGATACTGAAACGGATTTCAATCTAGAATTAGATGTTGACAATCTGTTTGTTTTCGCTAATATTCTTGGGATTTCAAGTCTTCTTGCTTTATTTTTCAAATCGATTCGTAAGAAAGAAATCTTTTCACAAGATTTCCATTTTCATCATGTTAAAACATTTATTCTTATTCAGTCTTTAAGAATATAGAATTTCATTTTATAATTGTTGATTTTTAAATAAATCTTCAATATCATTATTAAATTATTACTCGACAAATAATAATTTAATCCTTTAACTATACCAAACTTTTTTACCCACAATTTTAATATCAAGTTATGAAGAGAGTCGCATCATGCGTTGCTCTAAGCGCTATCTTGTTGTTAGCAAGTTGCAACAACAAAAAAGAAGAGAAAGGAGAAACTGAAATCTACCCAACAACTTCGGCTGTTAAGATGGATACAGTAATTACTAAAGAATTCGTGTCTCAAATCCGCTCCGAAAAAAACATCGAAATCCGAGCACAAGAGAAAGGTTTTTTACAAAATGTCTACGTTGACGAAGGTCAATATGTTCGTGCCGGGCAGACTCTTTTCCGAATAATGCCTCAAATCTACGAAGCTGACGTTATGAAAGCCAAAGCAGAAGTTGCACAAGCCCAAATCGAGCTACAAAACTCCAGCACACTTGCTAATAACAACGTCGTGTCGCCTAACGAAAAAAGAATGGCAAAAGCTAAGCTAGATGCTGCAAATGCTGAACTTAGATTAGCCCAAACACACCTATCTTTCACTACGATTAAAGCACCTTTTTCTGGAATTATTAATAGACTTCCGCTAAAATTGGGAAGCTTGGTAGACGAAGGTGATTTACTGACAAGTCTTTCTGATAACGGTGGAATCTATGCCTATTTCAATGTGTCAGAACCTGAATACCTCAACTATCAAATGCATTCTGGGGAACGTGGTAACAACATCGTATCGCTAACAATGGCGAATGGTGAAACCTATCCTGACAAAGGAATTATCCAAACTATTGTGGGAGAATTTGACAGCGAAACAGGAAACATCGCTTTCCGTGCAAAATTCCCTAACACAAAAAGTATTTTGAGAAACGGACAGACAGGAAAAGTGCAAATGACACTTCCTTTGCACGATGCCTTAATTATTCCGCAAAAAGCAACCTACGAAATCCAGGATCAAATCTATGTTTTCGTGGTGGACAAAAACGGAATGGTAAAATCTAGAAATATAAAAGTTGCTTACGAGCTTCCTGATATTTACGTTGTGGCTTCAGGATTGACAACTGGCGACAAAATCCTTCTAGAAGGTGTACAAAAAGTGAAAGATGACCAAAAAGTAAAAGTGAAATTCGAAGATCCTAAGAAAGTGCTGAGTTCATTAAAACTTCAAGCTAACTAAAAAAGAGTTCCGAAGGAACGATTTAACAAAAAATAGGATGAAGTCCTATTAAAGTGAAAAGTTCAGTCGAATTTCAAATCTAAATTTCTATTTAAAAATGTTTAAGAAATTCATACGCAGACCAGTTCTGTCGATAGTCATCTCTTTGATTATCGTCTTTATGGGGACTTTATCCTTGATGAAATTACCCGTAACACAGTTTCCAGCGATTTCACCTCCCAAAGTTAATATTTCCGCTTCCTATCCTGGCGCCAACAACGAATTATTAATTAAATCGGTTATAATACCGTTAGAACGTTCTATTAATGGTGTTCCAGGGATGAAGTACATGGCGTCCGATGCAGGTAACGATGGCGAAGCCTCTATCCAAGTAGTCTTCGACCTTGGGACTGATCCTAACGTTGCGGCAGTTAACGTACAAAACCATATTTCTTCTGCTATTAACAAATTACCACCTCTAGTTGTAAGAGAAGGGGTGAAAATCACACGTGAAGAACCCAATATGTTAATGTACATCAACTTGTACAGTGACGACCCGAAGTCCAATCAAAAATTCTTATTCAACTATGCTGATATCAATATTTTATCTGAATTAAAAAGGATAAAAGGTGTTGGAGATGTCGATATCCTTGGGACGAGAGAATATGCCATGCGTGTTTGGTTAAAACCTGACAGGATGACAGCTTACAACATCTCAGCAGATGAAGTTATGCAAGCTTTAGACGAGCAAAGTATCGAAGCTTCACCTGGTAAAACGGGAGAAAGTTCTGGTAAACGATCTCAATCTTTTGAATATATTCTAAAATATCCAGGACGATATAGCAACGAAAAAGATTACGGTAACATCATTCTGAAATCATCATCAAACGGCGAATTTGTAAGATTAAAAGACATTGCTGATATCGAGTTCGGAAGTTCGATGTACGACATCTACTCTACCCTTAATGGTAAACCGTCAGCTGCGATTACCGTAAAACAATCTTATGGATCCAACGCTTCGGAAGTAATCAAAAATGTAAAAACCTTAATGGAAGATTTACAGAAGCACAACTTCCCAAAAGGTATGCATTATGAGTTAAGTTATGATGTTTCGAGATTCTTAGATGCCTCAATCGAAAAAGTGGTACATACACTTTTTGAAGCTTTCATTTTGGTGGCGATTGTTGTGTTTTTATTTTTGGGCGATTGGCGTTCGACTTTAATTCCTACCATTGCAGTTCCTGTTTCATTGGTTGGGACATTTGCAGTGATGTCAGCTTTCGGCATTACATTAAATATGATTTCGCTCTTTGCGCTCGTTATGGCGATTGGGGTCGTCGTCGATGATGCGATTGTCGTCATAGAAGCCGTCCACGCCAAGATGGAAGAAAAAGGACTTTCGCCTCTTAAAGCCACAGAAGAAGCAATGCACGAGATTAGCGGCGCCATTATCGCAATTACTTTAGTTATGGCATCGGTGTTTATTCCAGTTGCTTTTATGAGTGGACCTGTAGGGATTTTTTACCGTCAGTTTTCGATTACAATGGTATCTGCAATTATCCTTTCTGGTACGGTAGCCTTGACTTTAACACCAGCTTTATGTGCTTTAATTCTTAAAAATAATCACGGACAGACAAGAAAGAAAACACCTATTAATAGTTTCTTAGATAAGTTTAATAGTCTTTTCAATAAAGGTCAAAACAAATACGAAGGTTTATTAAATAAAACAGTTACAAGAAAATTCTTTACACTTCCAGTTTTATTATTATTCTGTTTAGGAACTTATTTTTTAAGTAATAGTTTGCCGTCAGGATTTGTACCAACGGAAGACCAAGGGATGATCTACGCCATTGTACAAACGCCTCCTGGATCAACTTTGGAACGTACCAACCAAATTGCATTACAACTGCAAAAAGCATCTGAAGGCATCGACGGCGTACAATCGGTTTCTTCTTTGGCAGGTTACGAAATCTTAACGGAAGGTACTGGCGCTAACTCCGGAACTTGTTTAATTAATTTAAAACCTTGGGACGAGCGTAAAGAATCTGCTGCCGAAATTATCGAACAACTCGAACAAAAAGCGAAAGAAATTCCTGGTGCTAATATCGAATTCTTCCAACCGCCTTCAATTCCGGGTTATGGTGCAGCTGGTGGTTTCGAATTAAGACTTTTGGATAAAGCTGGAAGTGGCGATTATCAAAAGATGGAACAAGTTAGTAAAGACTTTGTCAAAGAATTACAAAAACGTCCAGAGCTAGGTTCTGCTTTCACCTTCTATTCGGCGAGTTTCCCACAATATATGCTAAAAATTGATAATGATTTAGCAGAACAAAAAGGCGTTTCTATTGAGAAGGCAATGGACAATCTTTCAACCTTAATTGGTTCGAATTACGAAACGAGTTTTATCCGATTTGATAGACCATACAAAGTTATTGTACAAGCTGGACCACAATACCGTGCATTACCATCTGACATTTTGAAACTCTATGTTAAAAATGATAAAGATCAAATGGTACCTTATTCTGACTTTATGCATTTAGAAAAAGTATATGGTTTGTCCGAGATTACACGTCACAATATGTACAACGCCGCGGAAGTAAGTGGAACGCCTGCACCAGGATACAGTTCTGGACAAGCGATTGCAGCGATCCAAGAAGTGGCAGACAAAACACTTCCTCGTGGTTTCGGAATCGATTGGGCTGGGATTTCTAAAGATGAAGTTTCTAGAGGAAACGAAGCGATATACATCTTCTTAATTTGTCTTGGGTTCGTGTATCTCATTTTATCAGCGCAATACGAAAGTTTCATCTTGCCGTTGCCTGTTATTTTATCCTTACCAACAGGAATTTTTGGAGCCTTTTTATGTTTAAAACTTTTAGGTTTAGAAAATAATATTTACGCACAAGTAGCGATGGTTATGCTCATAGGTCTTCTCGGTAAAAATGCCGTTTTGATTGTAGAATTTGCAGTCCAGAAAAAAGCCGAAGAAAATATTCCTGTAGCCAAAGCCGCAATTGAAGGTGCAACAATACGTTTTAGACCAATTTTGATGACGTCTTTCGCCTTTATCGCAGGTCTTATCCCGTTGGTGATGGCGACTGGTCCAGGTGCTGTTGGTAACCGAACTATTGGTACAGCCGCTGCAGGTGGTATGTTGATTGGGACAGTTTTCGGTTTAATAATAATTCCTGGATTATATTACATTTTTGGATTAATATCTGAGAAAACGAAATTATCTTACTACGAAGAAGAGAATCCGTTGACAGAGCAAACCGAACCTTACAAACATGATGAAAAATATGCAGAACATAATAAAAAATAAAATAGCCTTAAGCCTCGGGGCAGCGCTACTTCTTGCAAGTTGTAAAGCGCCAATGGCAACCAAACTTCAAGATCGTGTCAAAGAGACTTTGCCGACGACTTTTGGAGGTGATAAAAATAGCGAAAGTGTCGAAAACAATTCGGGGATAACGCCTTGGAAACAGTTTTTTACAGATCCAAATTTGGTGAGTTTAATAGAAGAAGCTTTAAAAAATAATCAAGAATTAATGATTACGCTTCAACAAATTGAAATTGCAAAATCTGATGTTCTCTACAAAAATGGGAAATTGAAACCTACAGTTTCCGCTGGTGTTGGTGCTGGTGTAGAGAAAGTTGGCCGGTACACCTCAACAGGTGCTGGCGATGCTTCTACCGATATTACTGACGGAAAAGAAGTTCCAGAAAATTTAATGAATTTTGAAGCTGGACTAAGAGCTGATTGGGAAATCGATATTTGGCATAAACTCAGAACCGAAAAAAAAGCAGCTGTTGCGCATTATCTATCAACGGTTGAAGGCAAAAATTTTGTGTTATCAAGCTTGATTTCGGAAGTGGCGGAAAGCTATTACGAATTACTGTCTCTGGACAACCAACTGGACATGATTCATCAATACATGGAAATTCAGAAAAAAGCTTTAGAAATTTCCAAAATCCAAAAACAAGCGATGGCAGCAACTGAATTAGCGGTGAAGAAATTCGAAGCTGAATTGGCAAAATCTAGCGCAACAGAATATGATTTAAAACAACAAATCACCGAAAAGGAAAACCAAATCAATGCGCTTTTGGGACGTTACCCGCAACCGATTCTTAGAAATAAGGAAAGCTTTATGAACATCGTTCCGCAGAGTATTTACACTGGCGTTCCGTCGCAATTGTTGGCGAATCGTCCCGACATCAAACAAGCAGAACTAGAGCTAGAAGCGGCAAAACTTGACGTTGAAGCGGCTCGTAAAGAGTTTTATCCAAGTTTAAGCATTTCTGCGACTTTGGGTTTAGAAGCTTTTAAACCTTCATATTTGGTGAAACTTCCAGAATCTATTGCTTACAGTCTTGCTGGCGAACTGGCTGGTCCACTCATCAACAAATCGGCAATACAAGCCAACTTTAAAACGGCAGACGCTAAACAAATTCAGGCTTTGTACGAATATGATAAAACGATTTTGAGCGCTTATCTAGATGTTGCCAACCAAATGTCAAAAATTAAAAACATTGACCAATATTATATTTTGAAAAAGCAACAAGCGCAAGCCTTAGACCAATCTAATGATATTGCGAATCAACTTTTCAAAAATATGAGAGCGGATTATTTGGAAGTTTTAATGAATCAAAGAGATGCACTCGATGCCAAAATGGAATTGATCGAAGCCAAAGAAAAACAACTGAACACTGTCATCGACATTTACAAAAGTCTAGGTGGCGGCTGGAAGTAAACGATACACATTTCTCTCACCTCATCTTTCGGGATGAACTAGCGCGAAACGTCGATTAGCAAAGAAAAACTTCTACGCTTGAAAGCGTTTCCGCTTTTTTTTATTATCTAAATTTTTAATCGTATTTTTGCATCGAAATTTTACTTAAAAAAATAAAATCCATATATGGACACAACAACACAATACGTTCCTTACAAAGTAAAGGATATTTCTCTAGCTGAATGGGGAAGAAAAGAAATCACTTTGGCTGAAGCTGAAATGCCTGGTTTGATGGCGATTCGTGAAGAATACGGACCATCTCAACCATTAAAAGGTGCTCGAATTGCAGGATGTCTTCACATGACAATCCAAACTGCTGTTCTTATCGAAACTTTGGTAGCTCTTGGTGCAGAAGTTACTTGGTCTTCTTGTAATATCTTCTCAACTCAGGACCATGCTGCTGCTGCAATTGCTGCTGCTGGAATTCAAGTTTACGCTTGGAAAGGTCTTAACGAAGAGGAATTCGATTGGTGTATTGAGCAAACTTTATTCTTCGGTGAAGATAGAAAACCATTAAACATGATTTTGGATGATGGTGGAGATTTAACAAACATGGTTTTTGATAAATATCCAGAATTAACAAAAGACATCAAAGGACTTTCTGAAGAAACAACAACAGGTGTTCACAGATTGTATGAAAGAATGAAAAACGGAACTTTGGTAATGCCTGCAATCAACGTTAATGATTCAGTTACTAAGTCTAAATTCGATAACAAATACGGTTGTAAAGAATCTGCTGTTGATGCGGTAAGAAGAGCAACTGACGTGATGTTAGCTGGTAAAAGAGTGGTTGTTTGTGGTTATGGAGACGTTGGTAAAGGTACTGCAGCATCTTTCAGAGGAGCTGGTTCTATCGTTACGGTTACAGAAATCGACCCGATTTGTGCGCTTCAAGCTGCAATGGACGGTTACGAAGTTAAAAGATTGGATACTGTTGTTGATAATGCGGATATCGTAATCACAACTACTGGTAACTTCAACATCGTAAGAGCGGAACACTTCAAAAAAATGAAAGATAAAACCATCGTTTGTAACATCGGTCACTTCGATAACGAAATCGATATGGCTTGGTTAAAATCAAACTACGGTTCAACAAAAACTGAAGTTAAGCCTCAAGTAGACATCTACAACGTTGATGGTAAAGAAATCATCATCTTGGCTGAAGGTCGTTTAGTAAACTTAGGTTGTGCGACTGGTCACCCTTCTTTCGTAATGTCAAACTCGTTCTCGAACCAAACTTTGGCTCAGATTGAATTGTGGACAAACTCTGCTGCTTACGGAAACGAAGTTTATATGTTACCTAAACATTTAGATGAAAAAGTAGCAGCTTTACACCTTAAGAAATTAAGCGTTGAGCTAGAAACTCTTTCTCCTGCGCAAGCTGATTACATTGGTGTTCCAGTAGAAGGACCTTTCAAACCAGAATATTACAGATACTAAGATTTCTTAGTTTTTAAAATATCAAAATCCCGTTCTAAAATTTGGAACGGGATTTTTGTTTAATATAAAATGCCATACTTTAAGAAAAATTTTTAAAACAAAAATCTCTAATTTTTATATATGCAAAAAACGAAGGTAATAATTCCGATTTTGCAAAAGCAATCGGTGGCGGAACCAAAGAAAAACTGTCCATTGCAATTTATCTTTTAGGCATTGCGGTTTTGTTTTTCGAGCCTCACATTGCTTTAGTTTTCTACTATATTGTAGCACTAATGTGGAATATTCCCGACAAACGATTAACCGAAAAAGAATAATAAAACAAAAGCCTTCTCACTACAAAAGGCTTTTTTTATTGATTTATTTTTAAACTTAAAATTTAATCCATCATTTTTTTAGCATTCGAAAACAAAAAAGTAATCACCAATGCGACAGTACAACCGATTATCACGCAGACAATTCTTTCGATAGCCACCAGCCAATCGCGACTACTACTCTCTTCCACCAGCACAATAACGACCGCTGCCAAAGCGGTACGTATGGTTTTATCAAATCGTAAAGCAAGACCAATCACAATGGTTAAAGCAATGCCCATTCCTAATAAAATCATGTTCGGGAAAGGCACAAAATATAATAGTAATCCGATTGCGCCACCGAGAAGATTACACTTAATCCTATCAAACGCCAATTGGTTATTATTTTCTGGACTAAAAACCAAAACCGTCGACACAACCGCCCAATACAAAGGATACTGTGGTAATAAGAAATAAAACGAATAACAAATTAATGCACCAAGAACACATTTAATCAAATAGATTTTTTCGGCTCGCGTTGCATCAAACCGAATAAAGGAAATTATTTGTCGAAATAATCGAATCATGTTATTAAATATTGAACCCATAAAATTACGAATTCCTTAAGCAAATAATCATTAATTTAAGAACATTTAAAGCTTAAAAATTTCCAAAAAGCGCCAATTATTAGTAACTTGCAGTAATTAATTAAGACTTAATACAATATGGAATATTCACAATTAGAACCTAAAAATATTTGGAAGAATTTTGCGTTGCTAAATGCTGTGCCACGTCCTTCGAAAAAAGAAGAACGAGTTATTGCATTCATCAAAAAATTTGGTGAAGACTTAGGCTTAGAAACGTTGGTAGACGAAGTTGGTAACGTTATCATTCGTAAACCTGCAACTGCTGGTATGGAAAATCGTCAGCCAATCGTTATGCAATCGCACCTTGACATGGTTTGTCAAAAAAACAGCGATGTCGATTTTGACTTTGACACGCAAGGTATCCAAATGTATGTTGATGGCGATTGGGTAAAAGCAAAAGGTACAACTTTAGGTGCTGACAATGGACTAGGTGTAGCGACTATTATGACTATTTTGGAAAGTAATGACATCCCACATCCTGCATTGGAAGCGCTTTTCACGATCGATGAAGAAACTGGTATGACGGGGGCTTTAGGTCTTAAAGGTGGACTTTTGCACGGCGATATTTTATTAAATCTTGACACCGAAGAAGATGACGAGATCGACATCGGTTGTGCTGGTGGTGTCGATGTGACGGCGACGGCGACCTTCGGGACTGTTGATGTAAAAGCTGATGTGTATACAATTCAGATTAAAGGATTGCAAGGTGGACATTCTGGGATGGACATCCACAAAGGTTTTGGAAACGCTAACAAAATCCTTGGCAGATTTTTATTTGAAGGTTTAAATAATGACATTCAAATTATCAATATCGATGGCGGTGGACTTAGAAATGCAATCCCAAGAGAAGCAAAAGCTATCGTTTCTGTTACTAATGCTGCAGATTTTGAAAAAGTAACTTCCGATCTTAAAGCAAGTATTCTTGAAGAATTTGCTACGATTGAAAAAGATATTGATATCACGATTGAAAAATCATCTACGAGCGAAAAAGCTCTAAGTTTTGAAGATTCAAAAAAAGTGATTTATTCAATAAATGCTGCTCATAATGGTGTTTTCCGAATGAGTCCAGATGTTGAAGGTCTTGTAGAAGCATCTAATAATGTGGCGCGCGTTGAGGTTAAAGATGGCGCTGTTAAGATTTTAAACTTAACACGATCTTCGGTTGATTCTACTAAAACCGAAGTTGCGCAACAACTGATTTCTTCGTTTGAAAGCAACGGGATCAAAACCGAATTAACAGGAAGTTACCCAGGTTGGAAACCAAATCCTGGTGCAGAAATTATCCAAATAATGACTGATCTTTACGAAAAGGATTTCGGTGCAAAACCAATGGTTGTTGCTTGTCATGCAGGTTTAGAATGCGGTATTATCGGTACCAATTATCCTAAGATGGAAATGGTAAGTTTTGGGCCAACCATCAAAGGTGCACACTCTCCAGACGAAAGAGCGAGCATTTCTTCAGTTCAGAAATTCTGGAAATATCTACAAGAGGTTTTACAAAATATCCCTAAAAAGAAATAATCTCATTTAATCATAAAAAAACGCCTTTCAAATATTTGAAAGGCATTTTTTTTAATATTTTCTTTATAGTTTGATAACGCTAGCGCCAGGTCCACAGACCTTTACATTAGGACGTTTTGACTTATTATCAGTCGTCTTATAATAGACTTTAGAACTCGAACCACTAATGGAAACGTTATTCACCTTGTCACCATAAACAATGTTACCTGCGCCTTCCACAACAATTTTGGATGCAAAACCATTAATAGTAATCACATTACTTGTCCCTTCAATCAAAAGTGTCCCACCTGTAAGAGAAATAGTCTTTTTGTGTCCCACACCTTCTACATGTACATTTCCATTTTCTTCTGTAATATCGCCCGCTGTCCCTGCTTTTCCTCCAGCTTTACTCGCCATATCGACTGCATCATTTAGGATACCGCCAAGACTTTGACTATAAACATTGCTAAAATTAAAGCCTAAAACTAACATTAATACAAATTTTAATTTTTTCATTTGGTTTTTATTTAGATTATCTAAACATATTTAACGATTAAATCAAAATAAAATTCCTTAATAAATATTAAATAATTAATAATTTATTGTAACAGAAATTATTTTTCAACATAAAATCAAATAAGTTAAAAACATTAACCAAACAAAGATTAAAGTAACCAATTATTAAATATTTTCATTAAATAATTCAAAAACTTAAAAAATAATTTAGAAAAAAAGGATTAAACAATGACATTAATCATAATTTTTTATTAATTTGGCGCAACATTAAATCCCATACAATTAAAATTTAGTAATGAGAAAAAATCTACTTAGCTTAGGCTTTATAGGAATCTTGTTTTTGTCAAATAGTTTGACAGCACAAGCGCAGGTAAGTAAAAGAATATTACATGACAATGGTACACCTAGCTTAATAAGCTTTGCATCTGGCAACAATCTATCGTCTTTAACTGCTCAAAATATCTTTGAACAGTATCTTAACATCTCCTCTAATACGACAATGAAGCTTGCTTCAACAAAAGTTGACAATGTAGGAAAATTCAAAACCGAAAAATATCAAATGTATTTTGATGGTATACCAGTAGAATATGCCATATACAATCTTCATTACAAAAACGGTTCTTTAACTGCAATGAATGGTGAGATTTTCAAAACTGATGCAGTACAATCTCAGACAAAAATCTCAGCGGAACAGGCATTTATAAAAGCTAAAAAATATGTAAACGCTTCTTCTTATATGTGGGAAGATGCTTCTTATACAGAGATCTCTGGTTACAAAAAACCTGTTGGAGAGAAAGTGCTACTTCCGATTTTAGTAAGCGAAGGAAATTACAAACTTATCTCTGCTTACAAATTTGACATTTATGCAGCAGCACCTATTAGTAGAGGTTGGGTATATATTGATGCTAATGACGGGAAGGTTTTGGCTTATGATGCTATTATGAAGCATGCTAAGATGAACAATTTCCCAACAAAAGATGTTACAACTCCAGAACCAATCACTCTTAAAGAAAGTTTTAAACCAGATGCTTTATTCGTAGCAGGAACTGCAGCAACACGATATAGTGGAGAGCGCAGTATTGACACATCTTTGTTAACATCTGGTACTAATAGTGGCAAATTTGCATTAATAGATTCTTCACGTGGAGGAGGTGTTATTACAAAGAATGCTAAAAAATCACAAACTGTATCTGCGACATTGGATTTTATTGATAATGACAATAACTGGACGGCTGCAGAATTTGATAATTCAACATTCGATAATGCAGCTTTGGATGCACATTGGGGTGTTGCAAAAACTTACGATTACTTTAAAGATACCTTTGGTCGTGACAGTTATGATGATAATGGTACAGCTTTACGTAGTTATATTCATTATGGGAGCAACTACGAAAATGCGGGCTGGACTGGCGCTGAAATGGTGTATGGTGACGGCGCGAGTAACTTCAAACCTCTTACAGCATTTGATGTAACTGCCCATGAGCTTGGTCACGGTGTTTGTCAAGAGACCGCAAATTTAGCATATCAAAGAGAATCAGGCGCACTTAACGAAGGTTTCTCCGATATATGGGGAGCAATTATCGAACATAAATATGCGCCAGAAAAACAAGCTTTCTTAGTTGGTGAAGATATTGTAAAAGTATCGCCAAACTATTTAAGATCGATGATTACCCCAAAAACAGGACTTAATAAACAACCTGACACTTACCGAGGTACACATTGGTATCCTGCAACAGTTGAAGAAGGCTGTACCTCTCCTAATTCACAAACTAATGATAACTGTGGTGTGCATTATAACAGTGGCGTTCTTAATCATTGGTTCTACATCCTTGTTATGGGTAAAGTTGGCACTAACGATTTAGGGAATTCTTACGATGTTACAGGTATCGGCTGGGAAAAAGCTGAAAAAATTGTATATAAATTAGAAAGTGAATATCTAACAGCAAACTCAAACTATAAAAATACTCGTGACTACGCCATCGAAGTAGCAAAAGTACTTTATGGAGATAATTCTCCCGAGATGATTGCGGTTCAAAATGCATTTTTTGCAGTAGGTGTAGGTGTTAAATATCTTTCGACGCCTGATACTACGCCACCAACTATTCCTACTAACTTAGCAGCAAGCAATATCAAAGGTACATCAGCTAAGTTAACTTGGGGTGCATCTACGGATGATAATGCAATGGAAGGCTACATCATATATAAAGACGGAACTGAGATTGGCAGAACAACTACCGCCCTAACTTACGATGCTAAAAACTTAACAAGACTTACGACTTACGACTTTACAGTTAAAGCATTAGACGGATACGGAAATATTTCTGCTGCTAGTAATATTGCTAAAGTAACAACAACTGACGCACTAGATTATTGTGCATCACAAGGGAACAATACAACTGACGAAAAAATCAACCGTGTACAATTTAACACGATTGACAAAACAAGTACAGGAACTGCCGGTTACGAAGATTTCACAGACGTTTCTACAACTTTAGAAGTTGGAAAAACTTACGAAATCAAAATCACACCGAAATGGGGATCAACACCATATAGCGAAGGTTACGCTGTATTTATTGACTGGAACAATGATGGAGACTTTAATGACGCCAACGAAAAAGCTTTCACAAGTGCACCTTCTAGCACAACTCCTATTGTTGGCAACATAACAGTTCCTAGCACAGCTGTCCTTGACAAGCCTACAAGAATGAGAGTATCTCTAAAATGGAATGGGATACCTACCGCTTGCGAAACATTCTCTTATGGACAAGTTGAAGATTACACAGTAACAGTTGGACAAAACTTAGCAGTGTCGGATATCAACAAAAATAGTGCTTTCAGCATCTTCCCTAACCCTGTTAAAGATGTGCTTAACATCCAAACAACAAGATCAGGAGAGATCAGCTATCAAGTAATTAACACAACTGGACAAGCAGTATTATCTGGCAAGACTAAAGGACAAAACATCCAAGTACAGTCTTTACCAGTTGGTAACTACATCATCCAGATGACAAATGGCGAAGAAACTTCTACTCAAAAATTCATCAAAAAGTAGAGGTTTTCCATAACCAAAATAATAAACCGTTGCTTTTTGCAGCGGTTTTTTTATTTGAAGCTAATCCCGCTGTCCGCTATATCTTTAGTGAGAGGCTCGGATGGCTCCGCTACGCTCCGCCCCGCCCCCTCACCTCACCCCAAAGGATGCCGCTACCATCGGGGCTAGAATAAGAAATAATAATTTAATTTTACAAGTAATAGAAAAATTCTCAGTCAAAAACCAAAAAAGTTTAAAATCAACAAACATCAACATTTATCAGTTTTCAAAAGCTATGGCTTTTTCAAAAAAAATCAAGAAATTAGCAGAATGGCAAAACTAAAAACCGTCTACTTCTGTCAAAACTGTGGCACGCAATTCCCAAAATGGTTAGGACAATGCACCAACTGTGGCGAATGGAATACACTCGTAGAAGAAGTTGTCGAAAAATCATCGACTTCCAAAAACTATTCTGGCGACAAGAAGCAACATATTATCAACATTATCGAAGTTAATGCGCAAGAAGAACCGCGCATTGCAACGCCCAGCGAAGAGCTTAATCGCGTTTTGGGTGGAGGCATTGTCTTAGGATCAGTAACACTTATCGGTGGCGAACCAGGCATCGGGAAGTCAACTTTGCTGTTACAATTAGCCTTGAAGATGCGCAAAAAAGTTTTCTATGTTTCTGGGGAAGAAAGCGCGTCGCAAATCAAAATGCGCGCAGACCGATTAACCGATTTACAAAACCCAGAATGCTATCTTTTTACAGAAACGTCGGTGGACAAAATCTTATACGAAGCCAAAAAATTAAAACCCGATTTCATCATTATCGACTCAATCCAGACTCTGCATTCAGGTTTGATAGAAAGTTCGCCAGGGACCGTTTCTCAGATTAGAGAATGTTCTGGTGAGATTATAAAATTCGCGAAAGAAACCAGCACACCAGTCTTTTTGGTTGGTCACATTACAAAAGATGGACAAATTGCAGGACCTAAAGTGCTAGAACACATGGTCGATGTTGTCCTTAATTTTGATGGCGACAGAAATCATCTTTTCCGATTGTTACGCGCCAACAAAAACCGTTTTGGATCCACCGCCGAAATCGGAATCTACGAGATGATTTCTCAAGGTTTAAAAGAAATTAAAAACCCGTCCGAAATTTTAATCACCAAAAAATTTGAAGAACTTTCTGGCAACGCCGTAGCGGTGACTTTGGAAGGCAATCGCCCGATGTTATTAGAAATCCAGGCTTTGGTGAGCACTGCAGTCTATGGCACGCCACAACGTAGTTCAACAGGATTTGATTCCAAAAGGTTGAATATGCTTCTAGCAGTTTTAGAAAAAAGAGCAGGTTTTCAATTGGGTGCGAAAGACGTTTTCCTCAACATCACAGGCGGAATAAAAACCGACGATCCAGCTTTAGATTTGGCGGTCATCGCTTCTATCCTTTCATCTAATGAAGATTTTGCGATTTCGGAGAAGTATTGTTTTGCGGGAGAAATTGGTTTGAGCGGTGAAATCCGTCCGATTCCACAAGCGGAACAACGCATTTCGGAAGCCGAAAAATTAGGTTATGAAAAGATATTTGTGTCCAACCTTAACAAAATTCCGAAGCGTAAATTTGGGATTAAAATTGAAGAAGTCGGGAAAATAGAAGATTTCCACGAACGATTGTTTTAGGTTTTATTTTAATTAAACTAAAATAGCTGCCCAAATATTGAGCAGCTTTCATTATTTAAAAGAAAAATATCAAATTAGTTTTTAACTAATTTTTTCTGATAAGATGCTTTGTCTGTTGTAATTTTAAGAACATAAACACCTTTTGCAAGACTTCTTACATCCAATTGATTATTCAACAATGGCAATTCTATACGTTTTCCTGATAAGTCAAATACTTCAACATTTGTTACTTTATCCGTAGATTTTAAACTAACAAAATCCGTCGCTGGATTTGGAAAAATTTGAAGATCAACTTTAGAAACGTGGTCTGTCGCTAAGGTCGAAGAAGAAATCGTCATTGTATGATCTAGAACTTTTCCGTTCGAGTTAAAGCTAAGTATCAACGTCGCAGTTCCTGATGTAATCGGCGTAATAACCAACTCATCATTTTCATTAATTTCCGCTGAAATAATTGCGTTTTTACTAATCGATTTAATACTTACAACAACGTTTGCGCCGATATTATCCTGATCTGTTACTTTATTTTTAAGATCAATTGTCGTAACAGCATTTACTGTCAAACTAGTTGGTAAATTGCTATCTAAAGTTGGTTCAAAAACGTCTGGGAATACCGTCATTGCAGGGAACCAATAGTAATCGTTAAGCGTTTGTGTTTTGATTAATGCGCCCGTTGTGTCATAAGTATGAATCCAGTTTTTTTGATAATGCGCACCGTAACCACTTTCTGTAGTATTCAGAATTAATTTATCAGAAACTGGGTCAACTCGTAATGCCGCACCATAAGGAATTTGTTTGTAAGTGCCCGTCTGTCCTGGGATTGCTGCAAAGTTTTCATTAAAAGTTTTAGTTGTTACATCAAATTTTACAATCTGAGTTCCAGACGCCCATTCACTTTTAGAATTAATCCAATATAAAGCATTTTGTTGTGTACTCGCTGTGAAACTTCCTGCATTCCAAGCGCCCCATGATGCGATATATTTTGTTGTTGGGATCGCATATTCTGTCGTTGCAAAAGTTGTTGGATTAATATTGATTAACTTTTGATTCTGAATCGCCCAAACACTTCCATCTTTAGCTTGTGCAACCGAATGGAAAGATCCTGGAATGGTCGTTTTTAATGTATGTGTTTTAGGATCGATGATTAAAACGCCACCATTTTGTTTAACCACAAAAACATACTTAGAAGTTCTAATCATATTTCCTATTTGGCCAGAATAAGTGGCTCCACCACCAGTTCCTGTAATGACAGGTCCCACTTGCATATTTGCAATATCGAAAAGGTAAACACCATTAGACGCTGCAATGTAACCTGTATTTTGGTCAACACCAACGAAAGAACGACCATCGCCACCGCCGATGTTATCGAAACCTGCAATCTTCTCCATTGTTTTTGCATTAGCAACGACTAATCTTCCACCTGGTATATATTGTGCATCTCCTCCGTCCGAATGTTGTTTAGAAATAAAGTAAAACTTGTCACCATAGATAGTGCCATACTGTGTGGTAGCACCGAAAGCCTGATTATTATTTTTTTCGCTGTAGATACGATAGTAAATCTGGTCATTGTCTCCAACAAAATTAACAGAACCATTGGTATGCCCAAACCATTCTTCGTTCACCATAAAGAATCCTTTGGTAAAATCTGCTTGTGATGAATAAACAGAAACTGGCGTGAAAGTGCTTGAAATGTCTTGAGGATTCATATCGACATTGTAATTCCATAAATCCCAAGAACCATTTACCAACTGACGACTCGTCGCTCCAAGACCAGAATATCCAAAATCATCCGTCGCCGAATCTTTAACCCAATAAGACCAATAGCCTTGGTACCAACCAGATTGCCAGTGATCATTAGCATCAACAGCTTTGTAGTCGTCAAAATCATAAGCTGTCGTATTAATAATACCATCCAAAGGATAAAGCGGATATGTTGTATTGTTGTTTTTGTACAAACCTATTGTTCCTTTACCATCTAGGTCAAAGCCAATACCACCAATTGCTGAACCGTATTGAGTCCCCTGATAAAGCAATGTATAAAAACGTTTGTCAACTTTTGCTATGGCTTTTATCATATCTTCGCCAGTTGCGTTACCATCCCAACGGAATCCCCAAACGAGAGCATCAGGATTTTTTTGATCATTCCATTGAATAGCCAACACCGCTTTGTTAGATCCAGTCCCAACCCAATAGACAACGTCGTCCATTGTAAAATTGCTGTTTTTAGATTGTTTTTTCGACCTTATGTTTTTGACCTCCGATCGAGGAACGCCTTGCACTGTAACTTGAGCATTAACAGAAAATGCAAAAAGAAACAGCAAAAAGAAAAGATACATCTTTCTCATAAGTACTGATTTTTATTGTTTGTTTTTAATTTTATTTAAAATGTAAGTTATAAGCTCCTGCCACTTCTGTCGAAACTTCGCCTAGCCAACCAGCTTCTTGATTGATACCTGTATATACTTTCACGAAATCGATACCCGGAAGTTTAACATAGTTTCCATACTTATCAACCGCCCAAGAGATATCGATATTGGACGCATCATCATTATTTGGTGCGTTGTCAGCATAACCATACGCATAAGATTTACCAACCCAATAGGTGCCTGTGCCGCTTTGATCATAGAAGTTATCCTTAAGGCGAGTTCCTTTTAAAGAATAAGACATTTCTGAAAACCATAAAGGATAATAGCTTTGCGCATGGAAGGTATTTCGAGTTTTAAAACCAGAAACACCTCGGTTATCTTGCCATTTGATATACTGTGTGTCGGTCTGCCAGAACTCAGTGCCAGGAACGGGCACTTTATTTTCATCTGGTTTGAAGTAAGTAATTTCGTAATTTTTAGTAGTAGTATCTTTAAAATACTCGCTACCTGCAATCTCATACCACTCATCTTCATCGGGTTTTCCATTTTTATTTCGATCGTAGGCCACCATGATAATGCCAGGTTCGCAAGAGCCAGCTCTTTCTTCGATTGCTTCATTTCCCCAAAAAGCATTTCCTAGAATTTTGAAATCTCGTCCATCGTAATTCGGAATGGTATGATCAAAACCAAAAACCACATATCCTCCAAAGCCGCCCAAAGTCACCATGGTCGAATTACCACCAACCAAAGATTCTTTGGCTTTTTTAATCATTTTCTCTTGAGTGTCTCCAATGGCATACTCTGGAATTTCGTTAATGAATTGACCAACCGCAGGTCGATAATCGAAAACATCAGCAATATATTTACTATAGGATTTCAATTCCTTATTGACGATAATTTGGGATGTATATTTTTTAGAAACACCATTCGTTTCGGCAGTTAAAGTCAACGCATAATTCTTGGCATACCGCGAAATAAACTCGAGTTTGGGTACATCTTTAGCAATGATGGAATCATAAACCACTTCCTTGTTATCAACTATTTTCTTGGCACTAATGCTCCAAGTAAGTTTTGAATTCAAACCTAATTTTGAATCGATATCCAAAACACGATAACGACTAACCGAATAGTGATCTTCCAAAGTTTTTCCGGGAAGTTCTCCTAGGTTATCAACTTCTTCGCGATCCGACTTACAAGCAACAAGCCCGATCAACAAGCTGCTTGCAAAACCTAAAGTCAAAATTTTTATAGTATTTTTTTTCATAATACATTTAGATTTTATTTGTACAGAAAAACAAAATGCGCAGGGATATTTCCGGCTTCTGTTTTCCATTTGAATTTTCCATTTTTATCAAAACAATACACAAATCCCATCGATACATAATTGCGAGCATCTGTCATATAGATGTCTTCCGTAATAGGATTAACCGCAATGCCATAAGGCGTTTTTATAGCGTTTGCATAAGTAGGTTCAATGATGTTTTTAGAAATAATTTGTTCGGTTTTAACATCAATAATTCCGAAAGATTTGGTGTAGGTGTGCGTGTTGTAATTAAACTCATTACCATAATAATAGAGTTTGTCATTAACAATCGTCATCTCGCTGACCGCCACGCCAAAATCTTTTTTAACCTGTCCCGAAACGGGATCCAGTAAATATAAACTTGACGGAACCGTGTAATAATCGCCGCGAGAACTTACATAAAGATCGCCATAATTATCTTTTTCGATATGGTGAAGATTAATCGCAACATCTATTTTTCTTAATTCTTTAAATGTTGTTAAATCTACTTCCGATACGGTTTTATCATAATTCGGAAAACGATAACCACCCGAATTGGCGACATAAAGTCTATTCCCGATTATTTGCATTTCTTCAGGTTGATAACCCACTGTTACCTCTCTGGTAATCGCCAAAGAAAGTGTATCTATCTCCGCGACTTTACCGATTGGTGCGTTAGGGTCCAAAACCACTGGACCAGCATAACTACTGGCATAGGCTTTCCCATCTTTGAAGGTCATATAACGGCAGTTTTGAAGTTTAATCGTTTTGATACGTTTGGCGGTTTTAGCATCGAGAACTTCAATTTTGTTTGAAACATTAACCACAACATACATTTTGCTGCCGTAGATTTTAATATCGTTACCAACATCCCCCAATTCTTTAACCACTTCGGGATTAATATCGGCGTAGATATTTCGGTGATACGTTCCCGTTGCATAGTCGAAATAATCCAAAGTCGACTTGTTACTTCCCATATTACCTTCATTTAAAAGATAGAAACCTTTGATGGCGGTATTTTGAGGTGGTTCTAGACCAGATTCTACTTCGGGGCGAACAATAACATCATCCGTTCGACAAGAAAAAATCAACAATAAAAGTGAAAATGAAAAATATAGTTTTAGATATTTCATAAAGTGTAATTAAGGATAAGACGGAAACTTCTGCCAGGCATCGGAAAATTGATAACCACGTCGTAATACTGATTGAAAATATTGTTCAGCTCCAAACTTGCTTTAAACTGCTGCTGCTTCCATCGGAAGATTTTTTGCACCGACAAATCGTGCGTATACCAAGGTTGCACATAGTTGTACTTAATATTATCTTGGTTAACATCATAACGCTCGCCAACATAGATTGCGCTGTAGTTAAAACTCCAATCTTTATAGTCCGCCATCATCGTGAAAGTCCCACTGTGCCACGGCGTATACGGAATTTGATTTTTATAAAACGTATCTTCAGGATCGCTAACATCCTGCGCTTTTTGATAAGTGTAGGAAAGCAATGGTTTTAGTTTTACATTTCCAATTTTAATAGTAGACTGTAGGTTAACGTCCACACCTCGGATCTCTACACGTCCAAGATTCATCATCAACCAACGGAACATACTACCATTAGGCGCTGCAACAATTTTGTCCAAAACTTCATTGTAGTAAGCATCAGCTTTTAAATAAAATTCTTGAAAAAAATCATTTCTAAAATTTTTATGATAGGTAAAACCGACATCGTATTGCGTGGTATATTCCGGTTTCAAATAGGTATTTCCGATGTTGGTATAATACAAATCATTAAAAGTTGGCATTCTAAAAATCCGTTTATAAAAAGCTCTTAACGTTAAATCTTTAGTATTGAAAGGCTGATAAGCAGCATAGAAAGCAGGCGTCCACTCTCGTCGGTCTGGAGATTTCGCATTTTTCTCAACATTTTCGTGCACGAAAGTTCCTAGAAGACTTCCCATAAAACGCAGTCGATTCCATTGATAAGTCGACGCTAAAGCCACCAAATTGGTATAACGTGTAGGGTATGAAAAGTTGATTAAATTGGCATCTAAATTATTAAACTGGAAATCACCATTTAAGCTGATATCCCAACTCGGTGTAATCGTGTAGATGTTAGAAGAACTAACGTAAACTTCACGTTGGATGTAAGAATTCTCGAATCTGATCACATATTCTGTACGCACCGTGTCCGCATAATACGTGTAATCGTAAGCGAACTTGGCTTTAAGTTGGGTTTCGAATTTTGGAAAAAGTTTCTTTCTAAAAGTGCCTTGCACAAAGTAATTGTCATCCGTCATCCTAGAACCACGAGCACCAAATCTACCGTTAACAATGGCCGCAGGAATGCCACGGTTAGAGTTATAGGCGTAACCACGAATATTCCAAGTTCCGTTACGGATTATTCCATTTATTGTGGTTTCAAAACGTTTGGCTTTAATATCCGAATCTTGTCTTTTTGCAATCGTGTCATACGCAATCGCGCCATCTGGATATCTTTTGAAATAGCGAAACTTATACACGCCATCACTTTCCAAATATTCAGAACTAAAACTAAACGCAATTTTGTCTGACAATTTTTGCTCTAGCCTAAAAGAAGGATTAAATAATTGTATCGTGCCATTTTTGAGACGAATAGAAAGATTTGTTTTTTTGTTTCCAGTAAACGAAGGTGTTTTGGTTTGAAGATAAATAGCACTTGCAGAAGCAAAATCCTTTGCCGGTTGGAAGATTTCACTTTTTTGACCATTATATAAGGAAATACCTTCGAGATCATCTAAAGAATAACGCCCCAAATCGACCAAACCATTTTGTGCATTTCCGAGCTGGATACCATCATAAAAAACGCCAACATGTTGGCTTCCCAAACTTCGTACATTAATAGTTTTTAGACCACCAACGCCGCCATAATCTTTGATCTGGACTCCCGAAAAATAACGTAAAGCATCCGCAACCGATTGACTGCTCAAGCGTTGCAAGTCTTCTCCACTTAAGGTTTGTGCAGGAATTACATCTTTCAAATCGCGTTTGAAAAGAATAACTTCCGTGATTTCTTTTTTGGAAATACTATCTTTACTCTGTCCAAAAACTAAAGACATCACAAAAAAAGCCACAAGAAATGCCGCTTGAAAAACCGATAAAAAAAGTCGTGTCACCATTAGCTCATTTAGAATAATGATGACGCTAATGGAAAATAAGAATACAAAGCAACAGCGCAAAAACTGCACAGTAACTTCGTTGTTCTAGGCTTTATTCCACGAAAGCGTCAAACGTTAAACATACTGGCAGGTCTTCTGACTTACTTCATTTTTGGAATCCTTCCCATTCTAAGAACAGTGGATATTGTTACCAAAAACCTTGCGTGAAGCTTACAGCAGCGGGTCTGTCTGGGATTTTCACCCAGTTCCCTTTTAAAGCTTTTTATAGCTCACCAGTTTTGCAAAAGTATTAAATTTTTATTAAACAAGAAAGCCTTTTTCGTTAAAGTCCAAAATCACAAATAATTTTCCTAATTTTTAAATTATTCTAGAAAAATTTATCTAATGTAATAACATTTGCTTTGTACAAAAACAGCATTTAAAAGAAATAAATTACTTAAATTGTATTTACTTTTATAACACAAAAAATCGCACAAACATTATAATGAATTATCTTGCACACTCCTATTTATCCTTTACTGACGGGCAACTTGTCGGGAATATGATTGCAGATTTCATCAAAAATAATGAGCGCGAAAATTTCCCTTTAGAAATTCAAAAAGGCATCAAACTACATCGCGCCATTGATAGTTTCACCGATACACATCCAGCAATTTCGCAAGCAAAAAAAGTATTTAGTCCTTTGGTAAGGCTTTATGTAGGGGCTTTTGTTGATGTTGCGTTCGATTATTTTGTGGCGCACTCTATTTCGGATGGAGCACTTTTTGAACATTCCCAAAAAGTCTACAAAACACTTTGGCAATATGAAGAATGGCTTCCAGAAAATTTTAAAATTATGCTCAAAAAAATGGAAGAAGACAATTGGTTGTACAATTATCGCGAAGATTGGGGCATCAAATTTAGCACGAAAAATGTCCTCAACAAAGCCAAATATTTGGAAAAAGACATTCCCGTTTTTGAAGCATTTTTGAGCCATAAAAAAGAAATCGGAAAAGAATTTGAGATTTTCTTTCCCGATATTAAATCTTATCTCGATACTTTGGATTTAAAAATTTAAAGCTTCGACAAATATCTTTCTTCGATAATATTAAGATGATGAATATTGTGACCAACAATCAGTTTTCCGATAGTTTCAACACTTAAAGCATTGCCGTTGGCTGCACCTTTTAGCTGCAAAACTTCTTCTGACAAATCATCAAAAAATAAGATACTTCCTTTTCTGACAAAAGAAAATTCGTCGATGAGGTTTTCCAGGCTTCTATCATTTGCATGAGAATTTTTAGCCCAAAGTTCTTCATCAAAACCTGGCAATTCTGTTTGATCTTGCCTTGCAAAAGTCATGGCACGATACGCAAAAACTTTCTCGGTATCTATTAAATGTTGTAATAATTCTTTGAGTGTCCACTTGCCATTGTCATAAGCAAAAAGTCCTTGTTCCTCAGTCAAATCACTGAAAATACCAAAAGTTTTTCCGCCCGAAGTGTCTAGAGCATCAATCCATTCTTCATCTGGAACCAAATCCAAATAGCGCTGGATGTATTTTTCGAAATCTGTCATAGTTATAGTTTTTGAATATTATTTAAAGATAACAATTATTCGTTAACCCATTCGAAAAAATTAACTTCATCATATTTTTTGAAGCCACAGGAAGGATATAATTGGTTACCAATTTCGTTTTGCTTACCTGTTTCCAGCAACATTCCACATGCATTTGTATCGCGACAAAGCTCTTTGGCTGCTTCTAGTAGAGCTTTAGAATAAGATCTTCCTCTGTAATTTTCATCGACAAATAAATCGTTTAGCAACCAATATCGCTGCATTCTTGTAGACGAAAAAATAGGAAATAATTGTACAAAACCTACCAAATTATTTTCGAATTCCGCAACAAAAATTTCGGATTCTTTATTTTTTATTCTTTCTGTTAAAAAGCTTTTTGCAGCTTCGATATCCGAGTTTTTATGATAAAATATTCGATAGTTGTCAAATAATTTTGACAGAGCATCCAAGTCTTTTATATCAACTTTTCTAATCATCTTAATCTGTTAAATCGTCTTCTGAATCGGCATCTTCGTCATCTTCGAATTGCTCCAAATAATATGAAAACGTAAAGCCTTCAACCTCTTCTTCTGCATCTTCCAAAGTTGTTAAAAGATCTTCAAAAGTCTCCAGTTGATCAACCATCATGTTGACAAATTCGATATGAAGTGGCATTTCTAAATCGCCCGAAATAACGTCGTACAAAGCATCTAGATTATCTCCAAAATAATCTGGAAGTGTTAATTTAGTTTTTAATTGAGCATAAAAATCTTCGTAGTCGCCCAAATCTACAAAGTCGATATATATTGTTTTTTCCATGTTCTATTGTTCTTGAAAAGTTTTGTAATGATCGGTTGTTACGAAGATTAAACCATCGTTGCTAAAAACAACTCTGTCAGCATTTCTACGTCCACAATTGTAGTTGAGATCGGCTTCGTAATAGTTACGTCCTTTTTGCGTTGGCAGATTTTTTTCACGGTTCGTGAATTTGTCTCCGCCGATAGCTCTTCCTGGCAAAACATCACAAAGATTTCCTTTGCTAGCTTCCCAACCAGAAGATTTTGCTGCTTTCTTAGTGATATAATAATCAGGAAGTTTTTGATGCGTTTTAAGATAAGCTACAACAACCGATTGTTTTGTCAGCTCATCAATTGATTGTCCGCTATAATTATTAGAAGACTTTTTGTTATCGTTTTCAGTTCCTTTTTGGGGATTTTTTTCTTGATTAAAATCTGAATTTTGACGATTAGCATTTGTCGTAATTTCAGTGTCTACAGCTTTGTCAGATTTTGGTGGATTAATGACATACATCACCGCAATACCCGCCAAGGCGCCAAAAAAGAAGAATAAAAAGGTTTTAAGTTTTGGATTCATTAAAAAAAATTAAGATTTATACTCCTCTGGAATATCACAAATTGGGATGGGATTAACCTTGTGCAAGGTTGCACGATGCATCTTTTGATACTTTTCGAAGACTTCACGTTGTCTTCCTTCAAAATGATCAGGTGTTAAACTTTGATCTTGCTCCATAGCCCACTCCAGTTCTGGATAAGTTGCACCAATCTGCTGCTCGTCGGTTCTTTCAACGTCCCAAAGACCGTCCGTTGGTATCGCTTTTTGGATACTTTCGATAATTTCAAGATGCCTCGCTAACTCATAGATTTGTGTTTTGTACAAATCAGCAATTGGCGAAATATCAACACCACCATCGCCATATTTTGTGAAAAATCCGACACCAAAATCTTCAACTTTGTTCCCAGTTCCTGTTACCAAAAGTCCATGAATTTGTCCATAATAATACAACGTCAACATCCTAAGTCGCGAACGAGAATTGGCTAAAGCCAATTGCTCTGCTGGGAAATCTTGGTCTTTAACATCAACCGTTTTTTGGAACGTATCAAATGTCGGCGTCAAATCCACACGAAAACTTTCAACATTAGAAAATTTTGATTTTAGATCTTCGATGTGATCTTGCGCACGATTGACTTGATCTTCTTTTTGACGAATTGGCATTTCTAACAACAAAACTTTAAGACCAGTTTTTGCAGCCAACATCGACACAACGGCAGAATCTATCCCGCCAGAAACGCCGACTACAAAGCCTTTCATCCCAGAATTTTGTGCGTAATCTTTCAGCCAGTTAACAATATGATTAATTATTTTTTCGGATTGCATTTTATTTATTTTATTTAAATTTTAATTCGGTTTCGAAGTCATTTCATACCAAAAACAATTGCCATCAGGTTCTGTAAAAGTTCCAGTTTTAGTAAAACCTAATTTGGTAAGAACATGATTGGAAGCACCATTTTCGGAATGTGCGTAAGCGTAAAGATTTTTAAGTTTCATCTCATCAAAAAACTTATCAACAAAGGCTTTTCCTGTTTCGGAAGCGTAACCTTTCCCCCAAGTTTCGGGAAGAAAACGATAACCCAATTCGTAAAAATCTTTGAAACCATTAATTTCGGAATCGTTAAATTTTAATCCACTCCAACCCACTAACAGTCCAGATTCTTTTTCTACAACAGCAAATCTGCCAATGCCAAAACGCTGATATTGATTACGAATCATCTCTATAACTTTCACAGATTCTTCTTGCGCGGTTAAAGCAGGCATCCCGATGTACTTCATAACTTCTGGATTACTGTCCAAAAGATACAGTCTATCAGCATCTTGCAATTCTAAAGGTCTTAAAATTAATCTTTCGGTTTCGAAGGTGTTGAGCAACATTAAAATTCTTATTTTTGTGGTTTCAAATTCTTGAGTAAAATTAAAGATTATTTTCTAGCCTACTTTAGAGAAAATTTGATTTTTAAAAGAAAGTTTACAAAAGTATCTAAAAAATGAAAAAACTTATAGTAAGTCTATCGATAATCGCTTGTCTGTTTGGTCTTAACTCTTGTAAAAAAGATGCTGAAAAACCGCAATGGGAACAGGAAGTTAAAAACCCGATACAGAAAATTGATTTGGTGGACATTTCGGAAAAGTTATACGACCCGAATGTGAGTATGGAAGATTTTAAGAAAGATTTTCCGTGGTTCCAAGGGACGGTTCCAGACAATGTTTTTGTAGAACGCAGAAAAGATCCTGAGGAAATAAAAATCTATAAAGACGCCATTTCGAAAATTGATAAGGCTAAACTTAATAAAGATTTAGCTGCACTTTTTTCGCATATTAAAACGTATTTCCCGAACTTTAAAGCGCCAAAAGTTTTCCTGTATTCAACCGCAGTTTATTACGAAAGTATGCTGGCTCCTATTTTTTATAAACCCGAAGAAAACTATCTATTCATAGATGTTTCGGCTTTTATGGGAATGGATAACAAAGCTTACAACGGTATCGATAAGTATATTCAAAAATCAATGAATCCTAGTAATATCGTCCCAAAAGTGTCAATGTCTTTTGCTGAACAAATGGTGCCGAGAAAACCGACGGAATCAAAATTTATTGATGAATTGGTATACAATGGGAAAATCCAGATTTTGCAAGATATTTTCTTACCTGAAACGCCTGATTTTTTAAAAATAAATTACACCAAAGAACAGGAAGAATGGAACATTGCAAACGAATTTAACATTTGGAATTACTTTGTTGAAAACGATTATCTCTTTAAATCTGATCCCGAATTGGCTGGACGATTTATCCAACCAGGACCATTTTCTAAATTCTATACAGAAATCGATAAAGATAGTTCGCCACAAGTTGGTGTGTGGACGGGATGGCAAATCTGTAGAGAATATTTAGCGAAAAATCCAAATGTCAAAATCCCTGAATTTTTAAACAAAAACGCCACCGATATCTTTAACGGATCTGGCTACAAACCAAAAGAAATTAAATAAATTACATACAATGAGAAAGACCCAAATAACTATAAATGTGGAACTTGACGAAAACCACGTTCCCGAAAAAATGACTTGGAATGCTGAAGATGGGGGCATTAATGCGCAAGAAACTAAAGCAACGATGATTTCGGTTTGGGATGACAACGCAAAGGAAGCACTTCGTATCGATCTTTGGACGAAGGATATGCAAGTAGACCACATGAAGCAGTTTTTTCACCAGATTTTGGTGTCGTTAGGTCACTCTTATCAACGTGCAACTGGCGAAGATGATGTAGCAGAATGGCTAGGTGAAGTCGCTGAAGAATTTGCAGTGAAGTCAGCAATTAAGTAGTTTAGATTAAGGATTAAGGATTAAGGATTAAAGATTTGTATTTTTAGTTTTTAGCAAAATTAATTCATAATTCATAATCGATTTTAAAATAATAAAAAATAAAAAAAATATGAAATTCAATACAAAAGTGATCCACGGTGGACAACAACACGAGCCACACACAGGATCTGTTAATGTACCCGTATTTTTAACATCAACATTTGCGCAAAAAAGTCCAGGTCAACTAAAAGCTGGCTACGAATATTCTAGAGGTGCAAACCCAACACGTCAAGCTTTGGAAGATGCTTTGGCTTCTATCGAAAATGGTGCAAGAGGTTTAACTTTCGGATCAGGATTGGCTGCGATTGATTGTGTTCTAAAATTACTAAGTCCTGGTGACGAAGTGATTGCAGTTGACGACCTTTATGGTGGAACTTACAGAATGTTCACAAGATTATTTGACAAATATCAGATTAAATTCAGTTTTGTAAACTTTGACGAAGTTGATACGATTAAAGATGTAATCACAGACAAAACAAAATTGATTTGGTTAGAAACACCAACCAATCCTTTGATGAAATTGGTGGATATAAAAGCGGTAACTGATTTAGTAAAAGGAAAAAATATTTTGGTAGCTGTTGACAATACATTTGCGACACCTTACATCCAAAGACCAATTGATCTTGGTGCTGACATCGTAATGCATTCTGCGACTAAATATCTAGGTGGACACTCTGACGTTGTTGCTGGTGCTTTGGTTGCAAAAACACCTGAGTTGGGCGAACAGCTTCACTTTATCCAATTTGCAAGTGGCGGGATTTTGGGTCCACATGACTCTTATTTGGTATTAAGAGGGATCAAAACTTTATCTCTTAGAATGCAACGTCACAGCGAAAACGGTGTTAAAGTCGCTGAGTTTTTAGAAAATCATCCTGCGATTGATAAAGTATTCTATCCAGGATCAAAAAATCATCCACAATACGAATTGGCTAAAAAACAAATGGCAGAATTCGGAGGTATGGTTTCTTTCACTTTTAAATCAGGTAAAAAGGAAGATGCTATTAAGTTTTTAGAAAATCTAAAAGTTTTCACATTGGCTGAATCTCTTGGTGGTGTAGAATCTCTTGCAAATCATCCTGCGTTAATGACACATGCTTCTATCCCAGCGGAGAAACGTGCAGAACTTGGCATCACAGATGATTTGGTAAGATTAAGTGCTGGTATCGAAGATATCGAAGATCTTATCGCTGATCTTGAGCAAGCTCTGAAGTAGGTTTTGGTTGATGGTTGATGGTTGATGGTTGATGGTCAAAATTAATCTTTTAATCGTTTAATCGTTTAATTAAAAAAATAAAATCCCGAATCAAATAAATGATTCGGGATTTGTTTTAAAGTAATATGAAGAAAAAAAAGCTTTTGTGTTTAATTTCTAAAATACGTTGGATTAGTTACCAGCATCAGCTACGTCAAAACTATTAAGTCCAGTCCATCCTTTTGCCCACTCTGGCAATGCAGTACCGTTACCAGCACCTCTAGCATCAGCACTCTTTGTGAAAGCTTTAGATAAATCTGGATTTGGGTTAGCTGTTGTTGCTTTCGCTTTCCATTCTGTACCAACATTTACAAAACGTACATTGTTAATTTTTGTACCGCTATTGAACCAAGTATAAGTTCTATCCGTTTCGAAATCTAAACCTGTTTGAAAGTTTGCGATAACGATATTATCAAAACTACCTTGAGATCCTGCTCTGATTTTCATACCTTGAGATTCTGCACCTGCAGTATTTCCGATGAAAGTAGCATTTTTAACTGTTGGGTTAGATACACCACCATTAGCACCATTAGTTGTGTTAGGATCTGTATCTTGGCTATCTGCTTCGATACCTCTGTTACCTGGCTCAACTGCACCCATAAATGCTTTCATTCTTGCAGCATAAAGATAATCTACAGTACCACTCCAGCTTTCTGTCCAGTCAAAAGAATCGTCTCCAACTCCTGTTACTACAATGTGATCAACATTAACGTTACCACCAAACATCTCTACACCATCATCAGCACCATTAGTTACATATACATAAGAAACTGTTGTTCCGCTACCAACACCAAATAATGAAAGACCGTTAAATTCTTTCTCTGGGTTGTATTTATAACCTGAATCTTTAATAACTACATACTTAATAACACCGGAGTTATCAGCTTTATCTGTTCCTCCGTATGTTAAATCTCCTAATTCTGAAGTTGAAGTTCCAGCAGCACTTCTGTTAGATGGTGCATTACCTAAAACTACGATACCTCCCCAATGTCCTTGCTTATGTGCTGTACCTTCGAATACAACTGGCTTAGCAGCAGAACCATTGATGAAAATTTTAGCTCCTCTTTCTACGACTAGATAATTAGCACCTTCAGCTACTTTAATCTGTGTACCTTCAGGGATTGTAAGAGAAGCTCCCGCTTTAACTGCAACTTTACCTGTAATGGTATATACTTTAGCTGGATCTAATGTTACATTTTTTGTAATATCACCTTTAAAGTTATTTGCATCGATACCAGAGTTATCAACTACTACTGGATCATCATTGTTCTTATCATTACAAGATACCACTACTGCTGTTGTAGACGCTACTAATGATAAACCAAGAATAGCTTTTAAAAATGTTTTTTTCATTTTACTTAGATTTTAAATATTTACTTTTAATTATTTTGAAAATTTGTATGTTAAACTAAGGCCAACTTGACGACCTCTCGTATAATCTTTATGGATGAAAGTTCCGGCATCATTAATCTGTTCAATTTTAGAATGCGGATTTAGTAGATTTTTGCCGCTAATCCCGATACCTATTTGTTTTAGCGAAAAATTGATATTAACATCTAAGATATCTTTTGCAAGCTCATAGAAGTCACCAACTTTGTTAGTACCGATAGAGTAAAGATTTTTACCTACACGAGAGTAAGAAACAACTAGATCAACAGTATTATCGCCACCCCATTTATAATTATATCCAACATTAGCATTAGCTAAGAATTTTGCAACACCTTGCACATCATTTTCTAATTTGCTGAACTGTGCAGTTTTTCCGTTGTTTTCTTTAGCTAGTTCGGTTTCATTTTTTAGCTCTTGTTTCGACTGCATAAATGTTCCGTTCACAAAAGCATAAATTTTTGATTTGTCCCAACTAAATATATCCTTTCTAATTTCTGCTTCAGCACCATAGATATAACCCCAATTTGCAATATTGAAAAACGTCATATCACTTGGAGAAGCAGAAGAATATGTACTTCTACCGATTGGGTTTTGGATGTACTTACCAAAAGCTGTCAAAGAGATTATCTCTCCAGTTTTCGGGAAAAACTCCCATTTAAGATCCGCATTATAATTATCTGAAGGATACAAATATGGATTACCATATACGTTAGCAGTTACATCATAATAAGCAATCGGGATCAACTCTTTTGGTTGAGGTAATGTATAGGTTTTAGAAGCTGAGAATCTCAAGTTTTGTCGATCATTTATGCTATATTTAGCATTAAGTGCTGGCAAAAACTTGTTGTATTGTTTTTTTCTTGTACTGTCATCTAAGATGTCTTTCCAAGCCATATCAAAATCAATATAGTCGAATCTTCCACCGATTTGCAAAGTAAATTTATCTGACAAATTCATATCAAAGTTTGCAAAACCAGACTGGATATTTCTTTTGATAGAATAATTACTTTTTTGAATATTATAAATAAATAAACTATTATTATAAGCATTAATGAAGGCATCAATATCTTGATAATTAACAGGTACTGAGGTTGTGAAGTTCATCCCCAAAGTTGTTTGGTTAAACTGTCTATCCTTGTATGACCCATCATAACCGACAACCAATTTATAATTTTGGTTAAACTTTTTAGTTAAATAAAGATGTCCTAGATAGGTTTTATCTTTTAACTCATCAAAATATCTGTGATTACTAATTGCACTACTTGCCAAGAATTCGTTAGTCTCTGCATTAATAGTATTCTGCATACGATCTGGTCTTTTGCTATTCATCAGGTTAAATGCTAAAGCCCAATCTAAAGTCCAACTACCATTGATGTTATGATTACCGAAAAGCTGATTAATCCAAGTGTCGGTTAACTTATTATCACCTCTGTTAATAATTACATTTCTATCAACGTCATAAGCATAACCATTGTAGATTTTTGCTTCTTGCTGAGATGAATGTATGTAGTTAGTCGTAAATTTTAATTTATTATTCGCGTTAATTTTATAGTCAACATTCAATAACGCTGTTGTGTTCGTTTTATAATCTGACTTCTCAACGTTATAATCTTTGTTAGCATCACCATTTGCGAAGTAGAAACCTTCTTTTCCGATGCTGTACTCGTAAGAATTATCAAATCCTGCATATCCAAACAACATAAACTTCCCTAGTCTTGCACCACCTTCAAAATCCATATTGGTATTAAAAGGATTCTGAGCGTTTTTAAAATTCCATTTCGTTGTGAAAGGATATTTATCGTAAGGACTTCCTGTTCTATAAGTTGCCTCATTAAAACCGAAAAAACCTGGTCCACCATCTTGCATCTTAAAATTAGCCTTATCAAAAGTCTGAAGATTGATAGAACTTCCTAAACCAACTTTGAAATACGGTTTTCCTACATGTGTTTTAGAAACGATATCAATATTAGCACCACCAAAATCACCAGAAAATCTAGGATTATATACTTTATCCAAAGAAAGATACTCGATCATCGAAGTCTTGAAAATCTCTAAATTTATATTCTTGAATTCTGGATTATCAGAAGGAATTTCAAGACCATTAAGAGTTGTACCATTATAGCGATCTCCTAATCCACGAACAAAGATCTGTCCGCTTCCTTCTTGCTTTTGCGTTCCTGTTGCTTTGGTAACTGCTGTTGCCACGTCGCCAACACCTTGTTTTTCTAATTGTACAGAACCAACTCGTTCTATAACTTCAACAGATTTTCTTTGTAAATTGATAAGGTTAGACTCTTTACCTTTTTTGGTGCTACCTTGGATGATGACACCTTCGATATTTTTTGTAGATTTAACAGTGTCGTTTTTTTGTTGAGCTAATAGCATTGTGGTACTTCCTAATAAGAATAATACGCCGATGCTTAGTTTGTTGATTTTCATTTTTACTTACTTACTTTTTTTCTTCGCTGACAAAGGAACTGAAGTATAGTAGGAGAATTCGTATTGAAAGATTTAATTAAATTTTAAAAAAATATTAAGAAATTACACTTTATGTTAAATTAATTTTAACATCTGAATTTTACATAAACTTCCGTTCATTTATAGTTAAATTTGCAGTATCGAAAACCAATTTTGGAAAATACAGTTTTAATAAAAAGCCTATTATTCAATAGTTTATAATTTTAAGCTTTTGTAACATTCCAGATTAATTCATTTTGAATCATGAGCATAGAAAAAACAATAGAGTCTTTACAAAACGGTGGCACAATTCTTTATCCAACTGACACAATTTGGGGCATAGGATGTGACGCAACTAATCCTGAAGCGATAAAAAAAGTATTCGACATCAAACATCGCGACGCGAATAAATCCATGATTATTTTGGTCGAAAACGAAAAGAGACTACAAGATTTGGTGGATGTTCCGGAGATGGCTTGGGAGATTATCGATCTCTCCGAAAAACCAGTTACCATTGTCTACGAATCGGCAAAAGGTCTTCCAAAAGAAGCTTTGGCTGAGGATGGTTCTATCGGCATACGTTTGGTAAAAGATGATTTTTGTAAAAAACTAATTTCTAAACTTAATAAACCAATCGTTTCAACTTCAGCAAATCTAAGTGGAGACAAAAGTCCTCTTAAATTCTCAGATATTTCCCAAGAAATAATAGATGCTGTAGATTATGCAGTGGAAGAAAACCGCGAAAAAATCTCTAAATATTCTGGTTCTTCAGTTATTAAAGTTTGGAAAAACGGACAGATTAAAGTCTTGAGAGAGTAATTTTTTTAGTTAAAAAAAGTTTCATCTTAATAAAGCTTTTATTTTTTCGTATAAAAAAACTTCAGGCGGCACCTATGGTGTCGCCTGAAGAAAAAATAAACTATGAAAAAAAACTACTACTTTTTACTACCCAATAAATTTTGATGAGTTAGCTTTTGTTCGATAAGATATTCACCACATTTGTACCAATTAAGAAAATCTGCCATCGTTAACAACTATCATACTAATAAGTTATAGCAATTTGACATATTTGTCAACTTTCAGACAAATTATCTGACAACATGACTTTTTCTTATTCAAAAAATGACAAATCATAATTAAGGAAAGCCTTATCTTTGCAAGCAAATATTTGCGGAAAGCCTTATGAATGTTAATTTAACTCAGAACAAAAATTTAAAACTATTCAAAATCATTTCGGAAGTTGCCCATCGCAACGGTCAATCTGTCTATATAGTTGGAGGTTATGTTCGAGATTTGTTAATGAAGCGCAAGGCGCCGACCGACATCGATTTCGTTACAGAATCTTCGGGAATCGAGCTTGCAGAAAGCATTGCGAAAGAAATTAATCCTAAACTAAAAGTTGCTGTTTTCAAAACTTATGGCACCGCAATGTTCCGTCACAACGACCTCGAACTAGAATTTGTTGGTGCTCGAAAAGAAAGCTACAGCGAAGACAGTCGCAAACCTTTTGTAGAAATCGGAACTTTAGAAGATGACCAAAAACGTCGCGATTTCACAATTAATGCGATGGCAATTTCGCTTAATAAAGATAATTTCGGCGAGTTGATTGATCCTTTTAATGGACTTCAGGATTTAGAACAAAAAATCCTTCGTACACCGCTAGAACCTTTTCAGACTTATTCGGATGATCCACTTCGTATGATGCGCGCGATTCGTTTTGCGTCAACACTTGGATTTAACATCGAAGAAAAATCTTTAGAAGCTATAAAAACTGAAGTTGAGAGAATCCACATCGTTTCTATGGAACGCATTATGGTGGAATTCAACAAAATTATGCTTTCCGAAAAGCCTTCAGTTGGATTAAAATTACTCGAAGAAACTGGACTTCTGCAAATTATCTTACCTGAATTAACAGCTCTAAAAGGTATTGAAGATGTCGATGGACAAACGCATAAAGACAACTTTTATCACACTTTAGAAGTGGTCGATAATATTTCTGAAAACACAGATAAATTATGGCTGCGTTGGACAGCGCTCCTCCACGACATTGGAAAAGCGCCAACCAAGAAATTTGTTGAAGGAACAGGTTGGACTTTCCATGGACACGAGTTTCTGGGTTCCAAAATCGTTAAACATATTTTTAAACGTCTTAAACTTCCTTTAAATCAGGATTTAAAATACGTTGAAAAATTGGTCAGAATGCACGCACGTCCGATTGCTTTGGTGACAGACAATGCTTCGGATTCTGCACTACGACGACTTTTGTTTGATGCTGGCGAAGATTTAGAAGATTTAATTGTTCTTTGCAAATCTGACATTACGACTAAAAGTTATGCTAAACAAACCCGTTTTAAAAAGAACTTTGAATATGTCGCAGAAAAAATAAAAGAGGTTGAAGAAAAAGATCATATCCGCAACTTTCAACCACCGATTTCGGGAGAAGAAATTATGGAAATGTTTGACCTAAAACCTGGTCGCGAAATTGGTATTCTGAAAGAAAAGGTTAAAGAAGCCATTTTGGAAGGTATTATTAGTAATGATAAAGAAGAAGCGCGAAATTTTGTCATTGAAGAAGCAAAACTTCTAGGCTTGGATTTGGTATCCTAAATCAATTCTTCGTCATTTCTTTTTTTACTAAATTTGAATTTCAATACTTTTAAAAACGGAAAATATTTTTCTATTTTAAACATAAAATTAAACTCTTATGCAAAACTATTTGGATCTCCTAAAACATATTAAAGATAACGGAACTGACAAAACCGATCGCACCGGAACTGGTACTAGAAGCGTTTTTGGTTATCAATTACGTTATGATTTGTCGAAAGGTTTTCCGATGGTTACGACGAAAAAAGTTCATCTTAAATCGATAATCTATGAGTTGCTTTGGTTCTTAAAAGGTGATACTAACATTAAATATTTAAAGGATAATGGCGTTTCCATTTGGGACGAATGGGCGGATGAAAACGGAAATCTTGGTCCTGTCTACGGCGCACAATGGAGAAGCTGGGAAGGTGCCAATGGAAAAATCGTTGACCAAATAACAGAAGTCATTGACCAGATCAAAAAAAATCCAGATTCTCGCAGACTTATCGTTTCCGCTTGGAATGTTGCCGAAATCCCGAATATGGCTTTAGCGCCTTGTCATGCGATGTTTCAGTTTTATGTGGCGGATGGAAAATTGTCGCTGCAACTTTATCAAAGAAGTGCGGATGTCTTTCTAGGCGTACCTTTTAATATTGCGAGCTATGCGTTGTTATTGATGATGGTGGCGCAAGTTTGTGACCTCGAAGTTGGCGATTATGTGCATAGTTTTGGTGACGTCCATATTTACAATAACCATTTTGAGCAAGTTGACAGACAATTGGCGCGCGAACCAAAAGCGCTTCCAACAATGAAATTAAATCCAAACATCAAAAATATTTTTGATTTTGATTTTGAAGATTTCACTTTAGAAAATTACGATCCACATCCAGGAATAAAAGCGCCTGTTGCGATATAGGATGCGAAACTTTATATTTTTAATTTTTATTATTTGTTTTCAAAACTGTGCAAAACAAGAAGTAAAAATTACTGAAAATGAAGAATATCCGCCAGTCTTAGTTGATATTTTAGAACCTAGAACAGGCATTATTGATACGCTTCAAGTTCCAAAATATATAAGATCAGAAGTAGCTACAATTTCGAAATTAAATTATTTTTCAGATGGTATATCTGGTAAAGGTGATGTAGAAGAAGATAAGATACCACCCTATTCTACCTTTATTGAACTTAAAAATAAGGCGTCACGAACGGATTTACAAAAACTGACATCAAATAAAAATGATGTTATTGCTTTCTATGCACATCTAGCTATTTCGGAAAATAGCCCAAATGTTATTCCTATCGTTTTCTCAAATTTCTTAGAAAAAAACAAAAAAATATTTTCAAGAAGAGGTTGTCTGGTTGGAGAAGTAGAAACTTCGGAATTATTTTATGATGAGTTTTCGAAATTTAATCTAAGTCCCGAATTGTCAGCGGAAATATCAAAAATTGCACGACAACATAGAAATACAACAAAATATGTCTTCACATTAGAGAAACGAAAAACATCTAATTGATAATTGAATTGAGCCCACGGTTTTAAGCGTGGGCTTTTTGTATATTTAATAAAAATCTTCCTATCAAAAATTTGATGATTTTCTAAAACTAAATGGACTACAAATTGTCGAATAAATAACATTTTTTTATAATAGTATTTTGTAACAATTTATCATCTTTGAGCACTTATTTGATAACAATTCAATAAAGAATGAAAAAAACATTCTTCATCATTTTTGCTGTTTTCTGTGTGTTAATCGGACTTTATCCTTTGATTTATGTTTTCCTAGATCGAAGTTTTGGACTACTTCGGTTTAAAGATCAAGAAGTTTTACAAAATCTATTTTGGAATATTGGTTTCTACACGCACATCATCTTTGGAGGACTTTCGTTATTTAATTGGTTGGATACAATTTGTTCCAAAATGGAGAAATAAAAATCTAAGCTTCCATCGAAAAGTGGGGGAACTTTATATCATTTTTGTATTCTTAAGCTCGTTGGCTGGGATCGGAATTGCGACACAAGCAACAGGCGGAATTAACACTGCAATTGGATTTGCTTCTCTAGGCATCGTTTGGTTTTTAGCAATATTTTTAGCATTTACTTCTATTAAAAAAAGGAACTTAGTAATGCATCAAAAAATGATGATTTACAGTTATGCTGCCTGCTTTTCTGCTGTGACATTAAGAATTTATTTGCCATTACAACAAAGGATTTTCCAAGATTTTATCATCGCTTATCGCATCGTTGTGTGGTTATGTTGGATTCCAAATATTATCTTTGCTTATATTATCACTAAAAATATTAAAACATCGACTTTAGATGTTATTAAATAATAGAACTCTTATGAAAAAAATCGTCATATCTTCATTATTGTTAGGCGCTTTATTTAATTCTAATTTAGCTTTTGCGCAAACAGATTATTCGGGACGAGAAAAAGTCTACCGTGCGACACATACCAAAATGACAGAATTAAAACACACCAAATTAAAAGTTAGTTTCGACTACGAGAAAGAACAGCTTCATGGTGAAGAATGGTTGACTGCATCACCTTACTTTACGCCGACAGATTCTTTGGTTCTTAATGCAAAAGCCATGTTGATCCACGAAGTTGCTTTGGACAAAAACGGATCAAAACAAGCACTTAAATACGATTACAAAAACGATATTTTAAAAATAAATCTTGACAAAACTTATCAAAAAAATCAAAATTACACGGTCTACATCAAATATACAGCGCGTCCGAACGAAGTAACGCAAAAAGGAAGTGCTGCAATTAACGATGCAAAGGGTTTGTACTTCATCAACGCTCAAGGAAAAGATCCTGACAAACCAACGCAAATCTGGACGCAAGGCGAAACCGAATCTTCTTCAGCTTGGTTCCCAACCATTGATAAAACCAACCAAAAAACAACTCAGGAAATCTACATGACGGTTCCTGATAAATACGTTACGTTATCGAACGGACTTTTGAAAAGTTCAACAAAAGAAGCTAACAACATGCGAACCGATTATTGGGTAATGGACAAAAAACATTCGCCTTATCTATTCTTTATGGGCGTTGGCGATTTTGCAGTTATTAAAGATAAATGGAAAAATATTCCTGTAAATTACTATGTAGAAAAGGAATACGAGCCTTATGCTAAACAGATTTTTGGAAACACACCAGAAATGATGGAGTTCTTTTCGAACAAGTTAAATTATCCTTATCCGTGGGCAAAATATGATCAAATGGCTGGACGCGATTATGTTTCTGGTGCGATGGAAAATACGACAGCGACTTTACACGGCGAAGCTTCTCAACAAAAACCTGGCGACCTAATTGACGAAAACCGTTGGGAAGACACCATTGCACACGAACTGTTCCACCATTGGTTTGGTGATTTGGTAACAGCCGTAAGTTGGAGCAATTTAACAGTTAATGAAAGTTTTGCTGACTACTCCGAATATCTTTGGAACGAGCATAAATACGGTAAAGACGAAGCCGATTACAAATTAATAAAATCACTTCAAGCTTATAAAATGAATCCTGCCAACTTCACGAAGAATTTGGTTAGATTCGATTATGATTCGCGAGAAGATGTTTTCGATTCCGTAACTTATAACAAAGGTGGTGGCATTCTTCACATGTTAAGAAATTATTTGGGTGACGATGCTTTTTTCTCAGGATTAAATGATTATCTTAAAACCTACGAATACGGAAATGCTGAAGCGCATCAATTGCGTTTGTCTTTCGAAAAAGCTTCAGGAAAAGACCTTAACTGGTTTTTCAACCAATGGTATTTCGGCGCTGGACATCCAAAACTTAGCATCAATTACACTTACGAACCTGTTAAAAAACAAGTGAATGTTGCCGTAACACAAACACAATCTGGTGCTTATTTTCAGTTTCCGTTAGCGATTGATGTTTACGAAAATGGTATTCCGAAGCGTTATAATGTTTGGGCAGATGCGAAAGCTAGTCAAAGTTTTACATTTAATTTTGCACAACAACCCAACTTAGTGAACGTTAATGCAGATCAAGTGCTTTTAACTGAAATAAATGATAACAAAACTGCGGATCAATATTTAGTTCAATACACAAAAGCAAAAGAATTTAAAAGTAGATATCTTGCTGTAGAATTTGCAAAAGAAAATATTGATAAAAATACTTCTGTTTTAAAAATATTAACAGCCGCACTTAAAGATTCTTCACATAGAATCAGAATTCTAGCACTTTCAGCCATTGACTTATCAAAGCCTGAACAAGCTAAACTTCTTCTAAAAGATGTTGAAAATATTGCTCAAAACGATTCAAAAACATTAACACAAGCTGCGGCAATTTCGGCACTTTCTAAAACGAAAGATAAAAAGTACGTTAGTATTTATGGAAAAGGAATTTCTGCGGTTTCCAATTCAGTTACAGGAAACTCTATCGCAGCTTTTGCAGATATCGAGCCTCAGAAAACTGTTGCATTAATGCAGAAAATTGATTTATCAAATGCTTCTGAAGATCTAATCAACAAATTGATGCCGATTATCGTTAAAAATAAAATCGAATCGCAAATGGAAAATATTGGTGGTCAAGTTTTATTTTATCCTTTTATTAAATTCCAAGATGCAGAGCTTGGCGCTGTTGCCGAAGAAGGTTTTAACTGGATTATGAATTCTGATAATACGAAAGCAACCAAAGCGATGACCAAAGTTATGGGACAAGCAAAAAGTGAGATTTCTGCAAATCCACAGGCAAAAATGATATTGGTACAAATCATGAAAGAAGGCTTAAATAAGAAGATGCAACTTCTAAAACAAAATCCTCAAAGCCAAAGTCTTCATGAACAAATTGACGCGATTAATAAAGCGATTGAAGATTATAAATAACATTTTCAAAAATTATTATTAAAAACAAAATCCCGCGAAACTTCGTTTCGCGGGATTTTTATTTATTTAAGAAAAAACTTACTGAAAAATATAGGAAATACCTAGACCAATCATATGTTCACTTTTCTTTTTAGCAACACTTAGGTCAGTTGTAGCTTGTTCAATTGGTGAATTTTTGAGATCTGGATACACATTTAGCAAGTGATAATCATATTTCAGAGTAGCTTCCCATTGTCTTTTATAACTGAATCCAATCCCTAGACCAAGTCCAACATTAAAAGCTCTACCTTTTCCGTAGCGGTCAACTGCATAATCCTCTTTACCTGGCGGAATATTTTTATTAGATTGATTAATCAAATAATCAAATCTTGGTCCTCCTAAAGCAAAGAATTCACTTTCTCCTTCAGAAAAATAAGCTTTAAAATTAATTGGTAAGCTCAAATAATTATTAGCATATACCGCATGATTCCAACCTCTTTTGCTTTCAGTACTTTTATCACCCGTTTCGCCCGCACCTACATATAATAATTCTGTTTGTACATAAAATTGATCATCTCCACCAACCGGAGTTATAGCTACAACTCCTCCATAAAATGAATATCTTGGTCCAGATGGATTATGTGCATGTTGGATTCTAGAATATGTCGGACCAGCCGTTAAACCAAATCTTGTCGCACTAAAATCAACTTGAGCTTGTACCATTGTAGCCAATGCTAAAGCACATCCAAAAATTATTTTTTTCATCAAACGAAAGTCTTGGGTTCTAAAATATTATCCTAAAACTTTAGCTACAGTTGCACCAATCTCAGCTGGAGAATCAACAACGTTTATACCACATTCGCTCATGATAGCCATTTTAGCTTGCGCAGTATCTTCTGCTCCACCAACGATAGCACCAGCGTGTCCCATTGTTCTACCTTTAGGCGCAGTTTGTCCAGCGATGAAACCAACAACTGGTTTTTTAGAACCGCTATCTCTGTACCATCTTGCAGCTTCAGCTTCTAGAGAACCACCAATCTCACCAATCATAACAACTGCTTCAGTTTCTGGATCGTTGATGAATAATTCTAAAGCTTCTTTAGTTGTAGTACCAATAATTGGGTCACCACCAATACCGATTGCAGTAGATACACCGTAACCAGCTTTTACAACTTGATCAGCAGCTTCGTAAGTTAAAGTACCAGATTTAGAAACGATACCTACTTTACCTTTTTTGAAAACGAAACCTGGCATAATACCAATTTTAGCTTCATCAGAAGTAATGATCCCAGGGCAGTTAGGTCCAATTAATCTACAATCTCTGTCTTGGATGTAGCTCTTAACTTTTACCATGTCTTCTACAGGGATACCTTCTGTAATACAAACGATAACTTTGATACCTGCATCTGCAGCTTCCATAATTGCATCTGCAGCAAATGCTGGCGGTACAAAAATGATACTTACGTTAGCTCCCGCTTTTGCAACAGCATCTGCAACTGTGTTGAATACTGGTTTTCCTAAGTGCTCAGTTCCACCTTTTCCTGGTGTTACACCTCCTACTACGTTTGTTCCGTATTCGATCATTTGACCTGCGTGGAAAGTTCCTTCGTTACCTGTAAAACCTTGTACGATTACTTTAGAATCCTTGTTTACTAATACTGACATTTTATTTTTATTTTTTAAATTTTAAATAATATTGATAAAACACAAAAATAGTCAATATTCTTGGAAAGTGAATACTGATTTTTGTTTTTTATCACAGAATTAATTTAGAGTTTTTTAAGTTTAACCTCTTTCTTAAGATAATCTCTAAAAGGATCTGCCAAAAGTCCAAAATAAGTTCCTTTTTTAAGATCGCGGTTAACACCAGTCTTGGCAAGAAGTACCGTCCCAGAGTCAATTCTAAGACCTGAAGCCATACCAACTTGTCCCCAAATTGTCACCTCGTCTTCGATAATACAACAACCTGCGATTCCTGTTTGTGATGCAATTAAGCAACGTTTACCAATAACGGTATCATGTCCAATTTGGATTTGGTTGTCTAAGACGCTGCCTTCACCGATTAACGTAATATCTGTAACGCCTCTGTCAATTGTACATCCAACACCGATTTCTACATTGTTTTCGATAACGACATTCCCGACAGAAATTAATCTATCAAAATTGCAATTTAACTTTCTGTAATAAAATGCGTTTCCGCCCAAAACCGTATTAGCTTGGATTATAACATTATCACCAATTATTGTGTCATCTCCTATAACGACATTAGGGTAAATAATGCAATTTTTTCCGATTTTAACATTGTTACCAATAGTTACACTTGGATGGATTTGAGAATTCTCACCAATTTCTGGTTTAGAAAGTTCACCAAAAAAATTACTAATTTTCGTGAAATGTGTATTAATTTTATTAAAATCTCTAAAAGGATCTTCCGAAATTAACAACGCTTTTCCTTCTGGACAATCTACTTCTTTATCAATTAAGATAATCGTTGCATCCGAGTGTAATGCTTTATCATAATATTTAGGATGGTTTACAAATACAATTTCTCCAGCTTTAACACGGTGAATTTCATTAGTACCTAAAATTTGAAAATCTTCGGGACCAACATATTTTGATTGGATAAGATCAGCGATAGACTTAAGCGTCTGCGGTTGGCTAAATGTCATAACAATAACTATTTATCAAAAAAAAGCGCTTTGGAAATCAAAACGCTTATATTATTTATTTTACTCTTTCCAGATAAGAACCGTCTTCTGTATTAACTTTAATCTTATCTCCAGCTTCGATAAACAACGGAACCAAAACTCTTGCTCCTGTCTCAACAATTGCATTTTTAAGAGCGTTAGTTGCTGTGTTACCTTTAACACCTGGATCAGCTTCTACAACATCCAAATACACTGTTGGTGGGATCTCAGCAGAAAGTGGCGTCTCATCAGCTTCTTTCAAAACAATAGTTACCTCTTCTCCAGCTTTCATGAATTGTGCGTTTTCAATCATTTCTTTATTGATGTAAAGTTGAGAAAAATCGTCGTTGTTCATAAAGTGGAAACCATTTTCGTCATCGTATAAATACTGGAATTTTCTAGTAATTACTTTAACTTCATCGATTTTGTGCCCTGCAGAAAACGTGTTATCTATAACTTTTCCGTTGGTTACACTTTTCAATTTTGTTCTTACGAAAGCAGGACCTTTTCCTGGTTTAACGTGTTGAAAATCTATGATTTTGTAGATGTCATTACTGTATTCAATACAAAGACCTTTTTTGATATCAGCTGTTGTTGCCATTAATATTTATTTCTTTATTTTATAATTTTTAAATTTAGTCTTTTGATGAGCCGTAGCCTTTAACAATACCTCGCGGTGAGTTTTGGATAAAGGTTAAAATCTCGTCTCTTTCTACCGTTGGTAGCATTTCTTTTTCGATGAATTCGATGGCTTGTGTTGTGTTCATTTTCATTTGAAAAATGGCACGATAAATCTTCTGAATTTCAAAAATTTTATCATTGTTAAAACCACGTCTTCTAAGTCCAACTGAGTTAATACCAGCATACGAAATTGGATCTCTAGCCACTTTAACATAAGGCGGAATATCTTTTCGGATCAAAGATCCTCCAGAAATCATCACGTGTTTTCCAATTTTGCAAAACTGCTGAACGGCACTTAATCCTCCCATCACAACGTAATCACCAATTTCTACGTGACCTGCAATTCCGCAAGCGTTAGCAATAATCACATTATTACCCAATACGCAATCGTGAGCGACGTGCGCTGTTGCCATCACCAAACAATCGTTTCCGATTTTGGTATAACCTAAAGCTTTGGTGCCACGGTTAACTGTTACAGCTTCGCGAATCACCGTGTTATCGCCGATATACACAAACGTATCCTCACCATCAAACTTCAAATCCTGCGGTATACCACCCAACACAGCACCTGGAAAAACTTTACAATTTTTCCCTATTCTGGTACCATCCATGATGGTTACATTAGGACCAATCCAAGTTCCTTCTCCTATTTCTACATCGCCGCCAATAGTAGTAAAAGCTTCTACAACGACGTTTTTGCCAATCTTGGCACGTTTGTCTACGACTGCTAACTGATGTACCATTTAGTCTACTTTATTTCTTGCTACTTGTGCCATAAGTTCTGCCTCCAGAGCGACAGAATCGCCAACATAACCGTAACCTTGCATATGCACAATACCACGTCTTATTGGTTCAATTAATTCAATTTTAAAGATAAGTGTATCTCCAGGAACGACTTTTCTTTTGAATTTTACTTTATCAATTTTAATAAAATATGTCGAATAATTTTCTGGATCCGGAACACTAGCCAAAACCAAAATTCCTCCAGCTTGCGCCAAAGCTTCTACTTGCAAAACGCCTGGCATAACTGGTTCTTTAGGAAAATGTCCCACGAAGAAAGGTTCGTTCATGGTTACATTTTTAAGACCTACAACATGCGTATCTGACAATTCTAAAACCTTGTCTAACAATAAGAATGGTGGACGATGGGGCATCAACTTCATAATACCATTAATGTCAAACACCGGTTCTTTTGTCAAATCAAAATCTGGAACATTTTTCTTCTTCTGAAGTTTCCATTGTCTGTTAAGTTTCTTCGCAAACTGTGTGTTTACAAAATGTCCAGGTTTGTTAGCGATAACACGACCTTTAATTTTAACACCAACTAAAGCTAAATCACCGATTACATCAAGCAATTTGTGACGCGCCGCTTCGTTAGGATAGTTAAGCGTTAAGTTATCCAAAATACCGTTTGGACGGATAGAAACATCTTCTTTACCGAAAGCAACTTTCAGTTTTTCCGTTGTTTCTGGTGTTAATTCTTTATCAACATAAACGATTGCGTTACTGATGTCACCGCCTTTGATAAGGTTATGATCCAACAATTGCTCAAGCTCATGTAAAAAACTAAAAGTTCTTGCCGAAGCAATTTCTTCTTTAAAGTCAGAAAGATTTTTTAAGCTTGCATTTTGAGTTCCTAAAACTTTAGTCCCGAAATCGACCATCGTCGTCACTTCGTAATTCTCCGACGGAATAATTGTAATTTCTGAACCTGTGTTAGGATCAACATAACTAAGAACTTCTTTAATAACAAGATATTCTCTGTTCGCAGCTTGTTCTTCAACACCAACTTTTTCGATAGCTTCTACAAAAAACTTAGAAGATCCATCTAGAATTGGTGGCTCCGAGCTATCCATTTCCAAGATAACATTATCAAGATCCATCCCAACCAACGCCGCTAAAAGATGCTCGCAAGTGTGAATTTTAACACCTAATTTTTCTAAAGTAGTTCCACGTTCAGTAGTTGTTACATAATTAACATCAGCTTCAACTTGTGGGCGACCTTCCAAATCTGTTCTTACGAAAACAAAACCAGTATTTTCTTTAGCTGGTTTCATGGTAAGATTCACTTCTTTTCCTGTGTGCAGTCCTATACCTGATAGATGTATTTCTTCTTGTATAGTTTTTTGTTTATCACTCATTGCAAAGATATTTTTTTTAACAAATTTTATTTTTTGTTATTTTCTAAATTATTAATTCTCGTTATAATATCGCCAAAGTTTCTGAAATGTACATAACTTCTACGATAATCTCCCGCAGGAATAGCTGGCGAACCATAAAGAACTTCTTTGTCCTTTACATTACTATTAACGCCACTTTGAGCTTGGATTTTAACTTGGTTACCGATTTCGATATGTCCAACAATACCAGCTTGACCGCCGATTTGGTTCCAGTCTCCAATTTTGGTTGAACCTGCAATACCAGCTTGTGCAGCGATTACGTTATTCTGACCGATTCTCACGTTATGAGCAATCTGAATAAGATTATCGATTTTCGTCCCTTTTCCAATTACGGTTGAACCAATTGTTGCGCGGTCAATACTACAGTTAGAACCAATCTCCACATCATCTTCCAAAATGACATTTCCTAGTTGAGGAATTTTTTTGAAACCTTCTGGACTCAATTGGAATCCGAAACCATCGCCACCAATAACTGTGTTAGAATGGATGATACAATTATCGCCAATCACACAACCATCGTAGATACGCGCACCAGAATCAATTTTGCAATTTTTTCCGATTTTAACGCCTTTGCCGATGTAGACTTGTGGATATATTTGACAGTTATCGCCGATAACCGCCTTGTCCGAAATATAAGTAAATGCACCGATGTACACATCGTCACCAATTACCGCAGAATGGCTAACGCTAGACGGCTGCTCGATGCCTGACTTTTTCTTTTTAAGATCGTTGTAAAGATTCATCAAAATCTGAAACGAAAGATAAGCATCTTCCACCGCAATAATAACTGGTGAATAGGTGTGATTTTCTTTCAAGAGATTTTGTGACACGATAAGTACAGAACAATCTGTTGTGTCTATGAAATGTGAAAAACGCTCTTGTGCTACAAATGATAAATGACCACTTTGGCCATTTTCTATAGGAGAAACCCCAGTAATAACTGTATTTTTATCACCGATGATTTTACCATTTATAAAGTTAGCAATTTGCTCTGCAGTAAATTCCATATCGTGCAAAGATAACAATTTCTTAATTACACATTACATTTTTGATAACATTTTACAATTTTGTCAAATATTTTTAATCTCCTAAATTCTCTGCATTTTTTTGAAAGATAATTTTTTCTAAATAATTTTCTATCACAGATAATCTGATTAGTAATACATACTAAAACTGGTGATTTTTCGATTTTATTGAATTAAAAACTATTCCAAATACATAATTTTTTTCTTCATTAATTTTCTGAAAAATCCACTCTAGACTATCTTTTTTTTGAATTGTCAATGAAATTAAAATATTATTAAATTTTGGAAACTTAATTTTCTAATTATTTCTGCAATAGGGATAGATGCGGCATCCTTTGGCTTGGCGCGACGCGGCGGAGCGCAGCGGAGCCGTCCGAGCAGCCAAGTTAAAGATAGAGAGGATAGCCCGACCTTGCGGATTGAGCATCGGCAAAGCTAGGCGAAATGCGCAAGGGATTGCCCAAATATTATATCACTTCGCGAGGAAAAGACAGAATATATTTTGTATTGACTTGATTGATAAACGACGACAAAATCTGATTTTCGGAATCTTCCAATTTGATTTTTTTGCCCGATTTGTCTAACAAAAATATTGGTTGCTTTTCGGTGTCATAAGGCAAAAGACTTCTCGAAATTTGATCCACCAACTCGTTCCCATTATCGATACCGAAAAGTTGATTGGTCTTCTGAATTTTGGCCTGAATAAAATCTTCGGAAAAATATTGTGATGATGACATCGTTTTCGGGAAATGACGATAAATAACAGCTTTACAAAGATAAGACAACACAAAATCGTCTGATTCTGTCCACGATTTTATCGCTTGGTAAACGTCCATATCATCCAACATCGTGAAGTTTTTCAAGTTGAGTTCGTTCTCTTCTTCGAAATGCTGATTTTCTAAGAAATATTTTAAATATTTTGGCGCATCCAAAGAAGTTCCTTCAGAAACCAACTTTTTTGCTCTTCCCAAAATTTTCACCAACAGATGTTCTGACAAAGCCGCCGTTTTGTGGTAATAAACCTGCCAATACATGAACATTCTCGCTGTTAAATAATTCTCTACCGAATAAATTCCTTTGGAGTCAACGACCAACTCGTCGTTCGACACATTAAGCATGGAAATAATACGCTGCGTATTAACATTACCTTCCGAAACGCCCGTGTAGAAGCTATCTCGCTTTAGATAATCCAAACGATCGACATCCAACTGCGACGAAATCAATTGGTTGAAAAACTTGCGCGAGTATTGTCCTTTGAACATCTCAATCGCTAAAGTCAACTCACCCGAAAATTCTTCGTTTAGTTTTGTCATTAACAATAAGGACAACTTTTCATGGTGCCAATTGTCCATTAATCGATTTTCCAACGCGTGAGAAAATGGTCCATGTCCAACATCGTGCAACAAAATCGCCAACAAAGCCGCTTTTTCTTCTTCCTTGGAAATGGAAATGCCTTTTAACTTCAAAGTTTCTAGTGCTGTAAACATCAAATGCATCGCGCCCAAAGCATGATGAAATCTGGTATGCTTGGCGCCCGGAAAAACCAACGACAACAATCCTGTCTGAGAAATCCTGCGAAGTCTCTGGAAATAAGGATGTTCGATTACATCATAAAGAATCTCGTGTGGAATCTTGATAAAACCGTGAACCGGATCGTTGATAATTTTGAGTTTGTTAAGCATAGAAAGGCTTTGTTTGACTCAAAGATACAGTTTTCGATTCAAATCAATATTAATATCAATTCAATTTTGAGTTTTAGATCGCCAAGTTTTAACATTAAATTTTTCACTAAAAAATATAAATAACGAAAATCTTCAATATCAATAAATAACTTTTTTAATTTAAACCAAAATTCTCAAACTTTTAGGAAGTACTTTAATCTCAACTGGCGATTTTATTTTGTGATATTCACCGTCAAGATGCCAAGCTTCTGAATCCACCGTAAAAGAAATTTCGGAGGCAGAAATATATTGTAAATATTTTCCAGGTTTTAAGCTTTTTGTAAACATTCTGTAAGCAAAAGAAAGTCCTGCAGGCAACGGAAATTTCTTAACCAAAGCGATTTCTACTTTACCGTCCGACATATCTGCTTGTGGCGCAATGTAGGCATTATTCCCGAATTGACGACTGTTAGCGACATTCACCATCATATATTCGCCGTCGAATTGTTTGTATTTTTCTTCAAACTTAACTTGAATAGGTTTAAATTTAAAATACTTCTCTACCGTAATTTTGATGTAACTGCTAAAACCACGTTCAGAATGTTCGAATCCTTCGATAATGTTACCGTCTAGACCAACGCCAGAAACGTTAATCGACAAATTCCCATTCACCGAGAAAGAATCCACCAATTTGAAATCTTTCTTTTTTAGCTTTGTTAAAAGAGAATCGATGTTTTTAGAAAAATTAGTTTCATTAGAAAAACCATTACCCGAACCAGCTGGAAAAACCGCCAAAATTTTATCAGAATTAACCAATTTACTTGCAACCGTAGAGATTGTTCCATCGCCGCCGATTGCCACAAAAACATCAACATCGTTCCAATTTTGTTTAATAAAATCAAAACTGTCTTCAATCGATTTTGAAACTAAAACCAAAGGATTTTCAACTCTCGATTCTAAAGCTGTCAAAAAGCTTTTATAATTTTTTTTAGCTGAAAAAGGATTGATAATGTAAGCTGTTTTCATGGATAAATTCTAATAAAAAACTCCGATAATTCGGAGTTTTGATATTGCAAAAATACGTTTTATTAATTAATTGTTAATTAAATCGTACACGTTGTAAAAATTCAGGTTTTAGTTGGTCTTTAATATCTTTATAATCTAAAGTAATATAGACTACGCCCGCTGCATAAGCGGTAATCTCGTATTGGTTATAGACAAAAGTAATCGACTTGTTTCCAAAATAAAAATTGGTATTAAGTGGAATTACTTTTTCTAACAACATATCTTTTTGACCATCTTTATCATTTTTCGTAAAACTGTCCATCAAGAGCTGGTTCCAAATTTTATCTTTTGGATTTTTGACAATGTCAGAAAGTAGAATACTTTTATTGTTTTTAAGGTCAAAAACTTTATAAAGTTCATTGTAATAACCATGTGCACCTCCTGAAAAACCGCCGTTTGTATATCGAATTGTTAACATGTCATCTTGGTTAGAAAACACCGACATGTGCGATTGAGAGTCCCAAGTCTGATGCGATCCTGGTTGAAAATCTTTTGGTTTACTTTCTTTATAAAAATTAGATTTATCTTCTTCGAAAGCCGTTGCAAAACCTGTTTTAGAATAATCATTTGTTTTTAATAATGTTGGTGCATAGATGCTATCCAAAACCGTTTTATTAGTAATTGTCGGAAATAACAAGACGCTATTATCATAAGCCAAAGTTAGGTTAGTACCAGCTTTTATCGAGTCCGAAATCCTAATAGAATCCATCTTAAATGCTGCTTCCGCGGCAATACTATCTTTATCAAACGTAGGGATATTGACCTCCGTGGTCTGTTTTTTTGAACAACTAAATAATACCAACGAACCCGCAACCAAGCTTCCAAAGAATAACTTCACAATCTACAGTTTTGCTTTTTGGACAGCAAAAAACCTTCCAAAAGTGGAAGGTTTTAATGTTTTATTTTAAATTTAAAAAGAAAAATTATGCATCAATTCTTGCATAGATTGCATTGTTCTCAATAAACTCTCTTCTTGGTGGAACTTCGTCTCCCATCAACATCGAAAATGTACTGTCTGCTTCAACAGCATTTTCAATAGTGATTTGCTTCAGGGTTCTGTGTTCTGGGTTAAGCGTTGTATCCCAAAGCTGTTCAGGATTCATTTCCCCAAGACCTTTATAACGTTGTACTTCTACTCCTTTTCCGTCTGGTGACATTTCTAGAGTAATTTCTTCACGCTCTTTTTCGTTGTATGCGTAGATCTTTTTGTTACCTTTTTTCAACAAATACAAAGGCGGTTGAGCGATATAGACATATCCATTCTCAATCAATTCTTTCATATATCTAAAGAAGAACGTCAAAATCAAAGTCGAAATGTGAGATCCATCGATATCGGCATCGGTCATAATCACAATTTTATGATAACGAAGTTTTGTTAAATTCAAGGCTTTTGAATCTTCCTCCGTACCCACGCTTACACCTAATGCTGTATAGATATTTTTAATTTCGTCGTTGTCATATACTTTGTGAAGCATCGATTTTTCAACATTCAAAATTTTACCTCTCAAAGGAAGAATAGCTTGGAAATGACGGTCACGACCTTGTTTAGCTGTTCCACCCGCAGAATCTCCCTCCACTAGGAATAATTCTGATTCTGCTGGATCTTTCGAAGAACAATCTGACAATTTTCCTGGAAGTCCAGAACCGCCCATTGGCGATTTACGTTGAACCATTTCACGAGCTTTCTTAGCTGCTTGACGTGCTTTTGCTGCCAAAACAACTTTCTGAACGATTGTTTTAGCTTCAGATGGGTTTTCTTCTAGGAAGTTCGTTAGCATTTCACCAACAATCTTATCTACAGCACCCGAAACTTCTGAGTTTCCTAGTTTCGTTTTCGTCTGACCTTCAAATTGAGGTTCCATAACTTTAACAGAAACAACTGCTGTAAGTCCTTCACGGAAGTCATCTCCTGTTACTTCTACTTTTTCTTTTGCTGGTAAACCAAGTTCATCAGCATATTTTTTCAAAGTTCTTGTTAATGCTCTACGGAAACCTGCTAGGTGTGTTCCTCCTTCGTGTGTATTAATATTGTTAACATACGAGTGAAGGTTTTCGTTAAATGACGTGTTATAACGCATCGCCACTTCTACAGGAATCCCTTCTCGATCACCTTCCATGTAAATAACGTGTTCCATTATCGATTCACGATTTCCATCGATATATTCAACAAATTCTTTAAGACCACCTTCAGAATGGAAAACTTCATATTTGAAACTTCCATCTTCTAAAACTTGTCTTTCGTCTGTTAAAGTGATTGTAATTCCTTTATTTAAATAAGAAAGTTCTCTTAAACGATTTGCTAATGTATCGTAATTGTAAACCAAATCAGTGAAAATTGTATCATCCGGCTGGAAGAACTGCATTGTTCCACGCTTGTCTGTATTTCCTACTTGCTTAACATCTTCTAGAGCTTTTCCTCTTTGATAATGTTGTTGATACACATTTCCGTCACGGAAAACCGTCGTAATCATGTCGTTAGAAAGTGCGTTAACACACGATACCCCAACACCATGTAAACCTCCCGAAACTTTATACGAATCTTTATCGAACTTCCCTCCTGCTCCAATTTTGGTCATTACAACCTCCAAAGCTGATTTTTGCTCCTTTTCGTGAAAATCAACTGGAATACCACGACCGTTATCGGTCACCTCAATTCCGTTGCCTTCTTTGATGGTTACCGTAATTGTATCACAATAACCTGCCAAAGCCTCATCAATAGAGTTGTCCACTACTTCATAAACCAAATGGTGAAGACCTCTCGTGCCCACATCACCAATGTACATCGAAGGACGCATACGTACGTGCTCCATTCCTTCTAATGCCTGAATACTACTTGCTGTATATTGTTTTTGACTCATATAAAATTTTTAATTTTTGCGCTGTGCAAAGACCTACAAATATCGTGAAAATTTTCGGGTTTTGAAAGTTTTTAGCATCCAAAAATTAGTTAAATAATATAGTCAACTTGCATAAATAAATTATATTTTAATAGATGAAATTTGACTTCAAAGTTATTCGATAATACCTTAAAATATCCCTTAGCATTATAAATTATTTCTTCATGAAATTCACTTTATTTAGTATTTCTTGTAACTTATCATTAGCAATGGGAATCCAATCGCCATTCAGAAATTCGATATATGCACCATCTTTTTTTCCCAAACTTCCTATATGGCTAAGATTAGCAATATAAGACCGATGGACACGCATCAAGCTGTTATTATCTTTAAAAAAGTCTTCAAAATATTTAAGATTACGGGAGACCAACAAATTTGTTCTGTCAGTTTTATTAATTGTCGTATAAGCTCCATCCCCTTTTAGATAGAGTATATCTTCGATATTCATAAAGATAATTTTTCCGGAAACTGGAATTGCAATCTTGTTATTAAAAGAATGTTCTAAATTGGTTTTGAGCGCAATCAAATTATCTGTTTGATTTTTTCGTTTCTGAAATAAAGCAACGGCGTTTTGCAAATCTTGCGGATTGATTGGTTTTAGTAAATAATCTACAGCCGATAATTTGAAGGCATTAATGGCGTAATTATTATAAGCAGTCACAAAAATAATTGAAAAATTAACTTCGGATTCATTAAAAAAATCTAAAAGTTCTAATCCACTATGACCAGGCATTTCGATATCTAGAAAGACCAGCGCAGGATTTTCTTTGCGAATAGTTTTCACACCTGCGGAAAGGCTTTTACATTCGGCAAGAATTTTAATCTCAGGACAGAATTCTTCGACTAAAAGTTTTAGATTCATCCGAGCCCTTTCTTCGTCGTCAATTATTATTGCATTAATATCGTTACACATCACTTGATTTTATTTTTAAAAGGACTATGGTTCCTCGATTGTCATTTTTGTCAATATATTGTATGTTAATTTGGTATTGCTCGCTATGGTTAATCAACATTATTCGCTCTTCTAAGGATTGTGTTGCAAAAGATTTATGGTTTTTATTTTTTATAGCATTCAGTTCCATACTTCTTTTTCTTCCAATTCCGTTATCCTCAATTTTAATCATTAACATATCATTAAATTTATCAAAAGTAACTTCTAAATTCTTATTCGCATTTTTGTGTAAAAGCCCATGTTTTATGGCGTTTTCTACATAAGGCTGAATAAGCAAGGTAGGAATTGTAACATCTGAATTTTCCAATTGCTCATCTACAAAAATACTATACTGAAAATCATTATCGAATCTAGCTTTTTCCAAATCGAGGTAGACTTTTAGAGTTTCAATTTCTTCTTTTAAGGAGATGTTATCTCGGTCACTCATATCAAGGATAGATCGAGTTAATGTTGAAAATTTAGACAGATAGAATACGGCTTCCTTCTTTTCATTAGCCACAATATAAGATTGTAAAGTATTGAGTGCATTAAAGAAAAAATGAGGATTCATCTGGGATTTCAGAGATTTAAGTTTATTCTGATTGACTAATTTTTCTAAGTTTAGTTTTTCTATTTTTTTTGAATTTTCTAAGTTGATTCGTTTAATAATTGTTTTAAAAATGAAATAAATTCCAAAAATCAAAGCTATTCCCAAAAGTGCCAAAAACCACCATGTAAGATAAAAAGGAGGCGAAATATAAAATGAAATCTCTTTGCTAATAACTTCAGAATCTCGAACTATTTTTAAAACAACGTGGTGTTTGCCGCTAGAAATCGATGAAAAAACCAGACGTCTGTTAAGATTAGAAATCTTTTGCCAGTTAGAGTCGTCCATTTTATAATAAATTTCATATTGTGCATTGGGTGCTTCTGACTGAATATCAAAATTAATTTCAATATTATTTTGAGATGATTTCAGTTGGTCAAAATCCTTGTTGTGGATAATTTTGCCATTTGCCGTTATGTTATTTACAAATAATTTTAAAGGTTGAAAACCAAATGTATTAGTATAAGGAATATGAATAATCCCTTTATTAGTCGAAAAAAATAAACGATGCTGGAACTTTGCAATATCATTAATTTCTACATCTTTTGGGATGTGTAACGCCGGAATTATCTTTTGTTGTTGTGGCAAATAATTATAAACCACATTGTCTTTTATTAAATAAATGCTATCATCAATAATTTTAAATTTCTGAATTTTCGCATTTTCAAACTTATTAGGAAGTTTAATTTTATGAACTTTTCCTGAGCTTAACTCATATAAATTTTCATTTTGAGAAAGTAGATAGATTTTACCATCCAGATTTTCCATTTGGATAAAAACACTCTTAGTATCATTCGGAATATCTTTGGTAATGCCTTTATGATAACGTCTTATACCATAATTAGTCAAAAAATAAATGCTATTGTCTTTAGTATCTACAAAACAATTTTTACCGTTTTCTGAAGTCACCAATGGTATAAAGTAGATCCCATCTTGCGAATGTTGCTTTAATGCTCCGAACTCTTTGTCCCACTCACTTTTAAGTTTTGGATCGGTATAGATGATGCCATTCCAAGTACTGGCGCTAATCACATAATATTTGGCATCCAACTGCGCAATTTGCTTTACCGCAATAATATGTTCTAAAGTAGCGTGTTGAGATTTAATTATAAATTTTGAAGATGCAAAAAGAAGTCGGTTATTATTACGATCAACAAACAAAGGTGAAATCACATGATCTGTCTTACCTTTATAAATCCTTTGCACATTAAACAATTCATCTACACTAAAAATCTCATCGCGATTGGAGGAAAACAACAAGTTGTTTTTCTCATTTACCAAACGTATAGGAATCGTTGGTGTTGCAATAAAACCAGAGTTAAAATCCTCTACATACAACGCACCATTGGTTAATGTAGAAATCCAGAAATTACCGACTGCCGTTTTGGTAATAAAAGATATATTTGTTTCTGAAAAATAGTGTTTATAAGTATTATTCTGAGGATTGAATCGATATAAACCTTTGGTAGAACACAGCCAAATATCCTGATCGATAACATTGGCGTTTTGAGTAAATACGACATTAAAAGGCAAAGTCTTAAGACTATTTTCTCCGTTATTAATAACTAAATAACTTGGATCAAATTTAGAAAAAACATAAAGCTTTTTCCCATCTGTTGTGATTATTGGAGCTGTAATCTTTTTGGTGTAATCTGCGGGCAAAGTCAATTTCCTTAATTGATTTTGTGGATTAACCACGTGGATTTCTTCTCCAATCGTATAAAAACTATCTTCCAAAGCAACAGTTTGGATAGTTGTATGAAGATCTAACGGAATCTCTTTAAGCAACCGAAAACTGCTAATATCATAAATCCTAATGCCTTTTTTTCCCGCAATGTAAAGTTTATCATGAATTAGAGCGTACTTAAGAAAACCATTTGCTTTATAAGCCTTAAAGCTCTGTATCCGATTATCCTCTACAAAGAAAATATTGCCGTTAAAATCTTGAAACCAAATTCTTCCTTTTTTATCTTGATTAATATTTGAAACCGATTTTACCGTTACATCCACACTAGTAAAAGATTTGACCTCAACACCGTCATATCGAAAAATGCCTTTGGCAGTCCCCAACCAGATAAAACCTTGCCTATCCTGCTTAACATCAAACACCATATCTGATGGCAAACCAGAGATTTTGTTGAGCGTAAAAGCATAAGGATTGGATTGTCCAAATAAGTATAAGGAGCAAAACAGAAAAAATAGAAATTTCAAGGCAATTGTTTTTCTCAAAATTATGAATTTTACTCAAACTTGATGGGATGATAATTTTAGGCTTAAATTAAATCTTTTTTTAGAAAAGACTGTTCAACTTTCGTTGGACAGTCTTCCAAAAAATATAAAAAAGTTATTAACTATTACCCGTTGTGCATTTTGAGGTGTTTTCGTCACTTCGAGTAGATTTTTTTAAAAAAATCGTATCGAGAAGTTTGTAATTTTGAAGATAAATCTATTCTCGATACATTTTTTCTCCACTCTGTTACGAAAAAACACTCGAATTGACGAATCAAATATTAAAATGTTTCAAAATGCACAACGGGTTAACTATTATTAAAGTATGATTAGCTTAGTCTTTAATAATTTTTATTAGTTTTTCAGACGTTTTAGTTTTAATAAAATAAACGCCACTTTTCAGATATGTTAAATCAACTTCTTTGGTTTTATCTTTTGTCAGAATTAATCTTCCGCTAGCGTCAAAAACCTGTATATCTGCAACTTCGCTTAATTGTGCAATTCCTTTTGTCGGATTTGGATACACTGCTATTTTTGCTTTTGATCCGATATTATTAGTTCCTAATGTAGAGCTACAATCTTCACTGAAATTAGCAATGCTGTCTTTTATGTAAGAAGTAGGATCTGTCCAGTTTGCATTACTGTAAGCAACATTATCAACTTGAACGCAGGTAAGATTTGGATTATTTTGAATGTAAAGATCTGTTATGATGCTGTTATTTCCATTCGCTAAATTTAAACTTGATAATTGCGAATTCTTACTGTCTATAACATATAATTGTGGATTTGAACTTAGATCTAAACTTGTTATCGGATTATCACTTGTCACCAATATATTTAAGGCTGAGTTTGCGCTTAGATTAATTTGGCTGATTTGATTTCTCGAAAAACCTAGATTGGATAACGCTGTATTTGAACTTACATCTAAATTGGTTAAATTATTATCGTTCAAAACCAAATTGCTTAATCCCGTATTTGCACTTACATCTACACTTGTTAATTGGTTCTCTTGAATGTACAAATTCCTCAAAGCTGTATTCGTACCCAAGTTAATGCTGGTTAATTGATTACGTGAGCAATCAACATTTGTCAAAGCTGTATTCGCGCTTAGGTCTAAAGTTGTTAAATTATTATCACTTAAAAATAATTGTTTAATATTTTTAAAAGCTTCAATTCCTGTCATATTGTTGATGCCTTTTAACGAAAGTGCTAAATTTTCAGTAACTGCTTCCGCTTCCGTACATTGTATTTTGCCATCACCATTGGTGTCAATTGTAGGAGTATGGTTTAATAGTGCAAATTTAAAATTACCATCAGGAATATTCACCTCACAAGTAGCTGGTGCGCAATTGGTACTGTATGAAGCTCCCGCAGGAATGCTAAAATAAGTTCCTACCCAACTGGCTTGACTGTAATTAGGATTATCTACCTGAATGCACGTAAGATTGTTATTTAACCCCGCTAGCATTGCAACAAAATTCGTGTTGTTTCCGTTGGCAACATTCAAAGAAGTCAATTGATTACCTGACACCCAAATTTCATTCAATCTTTTGTGATTGCTTACATCCACTTTGGTTAAATTGTTTTCAGCAACCTGCAGTCCACCAAGATTTTTAAATGCCTCCAAACCTGTAAGATCGCTAATGTATTTATTATTGATTTTAAGGATCCCTTGAAAAGCTTCCGCTTCCAAACATTGAATTTTTCCGTCGTTATTAACATCTATTTTTGGAGTATTATAATTTAATAATGCATTTTTGAAATTAGCATCAGGAATATTGACTACACAATTGGTAGGAAGCTCAGTTGAAAATAGTGATAAAATCTGTGCGTCCGAAAGTTGTTCAGTATATACTTTAATTTCATCGATGCTGCCGTAAAGCGAACTAGGGAAATTAGCATTAAATCCTGTAAAAAAAATGTCCGACGATGATGTAGATGGAAGACCTTGGAATGGACTTTTAGCATTGATCACTTCAACACCGTTAAGGTAAACTTTCATCCTATGACTAGAACTCGGTCCATTCGTCCAACTGATTGCTATGTGATTCCAACCCGAAGTTGGGAAGTTGATAAAACTTTGTCCATACGCAGAATTATTTGCATTGTTACCAAGATAAGACAAAAGCTGAATTCTTCCAGCGCTATTGAGCCCTAACATTATTCCTTCTGAATAACTGTATCCACCATTGGACCAAAAAATCAGAGGTTTGTTAGTTCCAAAAGCACTTTGTCCTGTGCCTTCATGCTTGTACCAAAGCGATATAGTTCCGTTGGATAATAAAGCATTTTTTTGAGCAGTTGTTAAAGTAACTTTAAAAAAATCATGACCAGCAGCTAATTTGGCAGCTTTTGCTGCGTCATAACTTCTGTCTTCATCTAAACCAATTCCATTGTTTCCCATAGAAAAACCTGGAGAAACCAAAGTATTCGTAAATGAATGACTTAAAGCAGGAATTTGAGCCAAGGACATCTGCGCCAAGCAAGATCCAAAAATGAGTAATAGTTTTTTCATTGTTAAAATGTTTTAAATTTTGCCACAAAGAAAAAAACACCCTTACTATTTTATGCTTGTCACTTTACGAATGTATCATTTTATTTCACTAAACTAAGAAAAGAATTCACGAAGCATTTTTGAATTTATATTTTTTACTCTTTCATTATACAAAAACATAGAGATATGGAAAAAATATCAGATTTTGAAAGTTTTTAGCATTAAAAAATTAGTTAAATAATATAGTCAACCTGCTTAAACAAATTAATTTTTAATAGATGAAATTTATCATTAAAATTAACCATAATAATGTAAGTATGAATAAGTTATAATTCTTATCTTTAATCATTCAAAACAGTAACAGGATGGATGATTTTATCGCGGCTCGGTCGCAAATGGCTCTATCATTAGGTTTCCACATCATATTCGCTTGTGTTGGGATGGTAATGCCTTTTCTTATGGCCTACTCTCATTGGAAATATCTAAAAACGGGAAGCGAAATCTACAAAGGCCTCACCAAAGCTTGGAGTAAAGGTGTTGCAATACTTTTTGCGACAGGTGCAGTTTCAGGGACGATGCTTTCTTTCGAGTTAGGTTTATTGTGGCCAAAATTTATGGAACATGCAGGTCCCATTTTCGGCATGCCTTTCTCACTTGAGGGAACGGCATTTTTTATTGAAGCCATCGCTTTAGGTTTCTTCTTATACGGTTGGGACCGATTAAACAAATGGTTTCATTGGGTTTGCGGACTAATTGTTGGGATTAGCGGTTTAGCATCAGGAATTCTTGTTGTAGCCGCCAATGCTTGGATGAATAGTCCTGCTGGTTTTGATTTTGTGAATGGTGAATACATCAACATTGATCCCATAAAAGCGATGTTTAATGAAGCTTGGTTTCCGCAAGCTTTCCACATGACTGTTGCTGCATTTTGCGCGACTGGATTTGCGGTTGCTGGTGTTCATGCTTATTTAATTTTAAAGAAGAAAAATATCGAGTTTCACACCAAGGCGTTCCGAATTGCAATGGGATTTGCATTGATTGGAGCTTTTGGAGCGCCGTTAAGTGGTGATATCGCGGCGAAGTCAGTTACCAAAAGACAACCTATCAAACTAGCCGCGATGGAAGCTCATTTTGAAACTGAAAAAGGTGCCGCCTTCGTTTTGGGTGGAATTCCTGATGAAAAAACGGGTGAAGTAAAATATTCCGTTAAAGTTCCAAAAGTTTTAAGCTTTCTCGCGACAGGCGACTTTAATAGTGAAGTTAAAGGTTTGAATGACTTCCCGAGAGACTTGTGGCCGCCGGTTGCCGTTGTTCACTACGCTTTTCAGATTATGATTTTCTTTGGTGTTGTGATGATGTTGATGGGAGGAATTTATCTTTTCACTTTGTACAAAAAGAAAGAATGGATGACCAAAAAATGGTTTCTTAAAATGTTTTTTATTGCAACTCCGTTCGGATATATCGCTCTAGAAGCAGGCTGGACGGTAACCGAAGTTGGGCGACAACCATGGATAATTTATGGTGTCATGAAAACTATTGATGCCGTAACACCGATGCCCGGAATTCAGTATTCATTTTACTTTTTCACGTTTATTTTCGTGACTTTAGCGATGATTTTAGCGTTCTTATTGTCAAGACAAATTAAAATGGTTCCAAAATTATACGACCCAACCGATCCAAATTATTCACCTAAAACTAAAAAGTCATGATCTACGTAGTTATCGCCTTTTTATGGCTTTCAGTTTGTTTGTACGTCGTTTTTGGAGGTGCGGATTTCGGTGGTGGAATTGTCGAACTTTTTGCTGGAAAAAACACGAAAAAGAAAGTTCACGACATTATGCACGATGCGATTGCGCCCGTTTGGGAAGCCAATCATATGTGGTTGATTATCGCAATTGTGGTTTTATTTGTAGGTTTTCCGCAGATTTATGCTGGAATTTCAACCTATCTTCATATTCCGTTGGTATTGATGTTGGTCGGAATTATCGCTCGTGGAACGGCTTTTACATTCCGGAATTATGATGCAGTAGAAGATCAATGGCAGGTTTTGTATTCCAGAATATTTTATGCGGCAAGTCTGTTGACGCCTTTCTTTTTAGGCATTATTGCAGCAGCAACCGTTTCATCATCAATTAATCCTGATGCAACCAACTTTTTGGATCTCTATATTTTTAGTTGGCTCAATCTTTTTGGGGTCGCTGTAGGACTTTTCACGATTGCTATTTGTTCGTATTTGGCTTGTATTCTTTCCATCCGAGAAAGCCGAAGTGATGATGAAGTAACGATGATGATTGGAAAATCTAAAAAAGCAATGGTCTTAATTGTTTTAACAGGAACGTTGGTTTTTGGCGCAGCATATTATTCAGGAATTCCATTATTTCAGTGGATATTTTCGAAGTCTTTAGGAATTGCAGCCGTTGTTGTTGCAACGATTTTGTTAGGTTTAATTTTCTATTGCATGAAGATACGAAAACTCCTTTCGATTCGATTATTTGCTGGATTGCAAGTGGTTTTAATTTTGGTTGCAGCAACGTATCAACATTATCCAGATATTGTTTTATTAGGAAACGGAAACCATTATTCTTTAATAGAACATGCCGCACCAGAAGCAACTATCAATGCATTGGCTTGGGCGCTTTTAATTGGTTCCATATTCATCCTACCCTTTTTGTTTTATTTAATATACGCGATGAGAAGGAAATAAAAAAAACGAACCGAAGTTCGTTTCTTAATATATCATTAATATTATGTTAAGCCAATTTCATCAACAGAACATCATCTATTTTCTCCACTTTTACCAAGTTGTTTTTGGTTAAAGTTTTTGATGCTTTGTCCCATTTTTTTCCTGAGAATTTGGTTTGCTCCTTTACATCATTCAAAGGCATTTGCTCGCCAGATTTTAGGATTTCTAAAATCAATTTTTCATCCTCTCCTAATTCGATTGTTGGAACTGTTTTTTCTGGCTTCATTTGAGGGAAGAACAATACTTCTTGGATTGACGGATTATTCGTCAAGAACATAATTAATCTATCCATTCCGATTCCTAAACCTGAAGTTGGTGGCATACCATACTCTAAAGCTCTTAGGAAATCTTGGTCGATAAACATCGCTTCATCATCTCCTCTTTCTGATAAAGCCATTTGCGCTTCAAAACGCTCTCTTTGGTCGATTGGGTCGTTCAACTCCGAATATGCGTTTGCAATTTCTTTTCCGCAAACCATCAATTCGAAACGCTCTGTAAGACCTTCTTTACTTCTATGCTTTTTGGTTAAAGGCGACATTTCCACAGGATAATCTGTAATGAAAGTCGGCTGAATGAAGTTTCCTTCGCATTTTTCACCGAAAATTTCATCAATTAATTTTCCTTTACCCATCGTTTCGTTTACTTCAATTCCGATAGATTTTGCAAAATCGAAAAGTTCTTGTTCAGATTTTCCAGTGATGTCGAAACCTGTATATTTTTCAATCGCTTCTTGCATAGAAACTCTTGGATAAGGCGCTTTCCAGCTAATTTGATGTTCACCAAAAGTAGATTCTGCAGTTCCATTAACCTGTGTTGCACAGAATTCTAACAATTTCTCCGTGAAATCCATCATCCAATTGTAATCTTTGTACGCAACATAGATTTCCATTGCAGTAAATTCTGGATTATGCGTTCGGTCCATTCCTTCGTTACGGAAGTTTTTCGAGAATTCATAAACGCCATCAAAACCACCAACAATTAATCTTTTAAGATACAATTCGTTTGCAATTCTTAAATACAAAGGAATATCTAAAGCATTGTGATGTGTGATGAACGGCTTTGCAGCTGCTCCACCTGGAATCGATTGTAAAATTGGCGTTTCAACCTCAAAATATCCTGCATCGTTGAAAAAATTACGCATCGCCGTGAACAATTTTGTTCTCTTCACGAAAATTTCTTTCACGTGCGGATTCACCACTAAATCAGCGTAACGCTGTCTGTAACGCATTTCTGGATCGGTAAAACCGTCATGTACATTACCATCAGCATCCACTTTTGGCAATGGCAAGGGACGCAATGATTTTGTTAAAAGAATAAAATTCTTAACATTAACGGTCATTTCGCCAACTTGAGTTTTGAACAAATCACCTTCGATACCGATGATATCGCCGATATCTAAAAGCTTTTTGTATACTTCGTTGTATAAATCTTTATCTTCTCCCGGACAGATTTCATCACGGTTAAAATACACTTGGATACGACCTTTAGAATCTTGAAGTTCCGCAAAAGATGCTTTCCCTTGGATTCTTCTGGACATTAATCTACCTGCAATCTTCACCTGTTTACCCTCTGCAAAATCCTGTTTTATAGATTCTGTAGTATCAGTAATTGTGTATTCTTCCGCTGGGAATGCATTGATCCCCATTTTGCCGAGCTCTTCTAACTTTTGTCGGCGGATAATTTCCTGTTCAGATAATTGCATTGTCTTATTTTAAATAACGTGCAAAATTAGTGAATTTAGAATTGATGGTCAATTGCTTTGCTGAGATTTTTTTTAAACTGAATTAAATTAATTCGTCAAAGAATTTCTTTCGTTTTTCGAAATAAAAGTCCAAGCCAAAATCCGACTTACTTTTTGACCTTGCGCCATATCGATAACTTTAACATCGATGGCACTTATCTTTTTTAAATTTTCTAAAAGTTTCGGAAGATGTTCCTTTTTAGAAATCAAACATGTGAACCATAAAACTTGCTGCGCAAAAGTTTTACTTTCTGTAATCATTTTTGTATTAAAAGCCAATTCGCCACCGTCACACCACAACTCAGATTGTTGACCACCGAAGTTAAAATTAACTTTTGGAGTTTTGTTTTTATTAAGATTTTTAGTTTTTCGAGAATTGCCTTTTATCGCTTCTTCTTCAGATTTATGAAACGGCGGATTACACATTGTCAGCGTAAACTTATCTTCTACCTGAATTATATTTTTAAAAATGAAATTAGGATTCGTTTGCTTTTTTAATTGAACTAAATTGGAAAGTTCAGGATTAGCATTTAATATTTTTTGCGCATTTTTCAGCGAAGCTTCATTAATGTCAGTTCCTAAAACTTGCCATTGATAAGACTGACTTGCGATAATTGGATAGACCATATTAGCGCCAACGCCGATATCTATTAGTTTCACGCTTTTATTTTTGGGAATATCACCAAGATCTTCCGCTAACAAATCTGCTAAATAATGTACATAATCTGCTCGACCAGGAATCGGCGGACAAAGATTGGCGTCGGGAATATCCCAATCTTTAATATGATAAAACTTCTGAAGCAAAGCTTTGTTCAGAAGTTTCACCGCTTTCGAAATACTAAAATTAATGGTTTTTGCACCAAATTTATTTTCGAAAACATAATGTTTAAGCTCTGGAACTTCAATAATTAAATCATCAAAATCGTAAGCTTGTCGATGAAGATTTCTAGGATGTAGATTTGATTTTTCGTCTGACATCAAATTACTTCTTCAAGCTTAGAACATAAGACGCCATCAACTTTGCATTCTCTTTGCTAAGTCCAGGATGTGCAGCCATAGGGACATTTCCCCAAACACCAGAACTTCCTTGGATAATTTTTTCGGCAAGCGCATCAATATTTTCGGGTGTATTTTCGTATTTCGCAGCCACTTCTTCGTAAGCAGGGCCGATCATTTTTTCATTAACTTTATGACACGCCAAACAATCCGCACCTTCAACTAAGGATTTCCCTTCTTCCAAAGGTGTCAGTTTTGCTTCTTCTTGTTTAGGTTCTTCGATAAGTGTTGTTGACTCTTTAGAATCTGTTGCTTCAGCTTTCTTTGAACAAGAAAAAGCTAACAAACCAACTGCTACTAAAAGGATTTTTTTCATAATCTTACTTTTCAACAAATTTAATCAAAGTATCTTGAACAAAAAAAGAGAATATCAATGACATTCTCTTTTTTAATTTGCTAAACTTTCATCGGTTTTAATCAATGATCATTTTGCGTCCCAATTTTATGTGTGTTTGCGTTTTTGTGTTTGCAAATCTGCAAAAAGGATTTTAGTGAAAAAATACCTATTTCGGGGTATATTCCAACTTTTTTAATACTAAAAATCACTCTTAAAAATGTGTGAAAATAAAATTTTAAAAATGCGTATTTTTGCAGCATGGTAAAAATTGGCAACATAGAACTTCCTGATTTCCCGCTTTTGCTAGCGCCAATGGAAGACGTTTCGGATCCACCTTTTAGAAGACTTTGCAAAATGCATGGTGCAGATTTGATGTATTCAGAATTTATTTCTTCGGAAGGACTCATTCGTGATGCTATAAAAAGCCGAAAAAAACTTGACATTTTCGATTACGAAAGACCTGTCGGTATCCAAATTTTTGGTGGCGACGAGGAAGCAATGGCTATGTCAGCAAGAATTGTAGAAACTGTAAATCCAGATATTGTTGACATCAACTTTGGCTGTCCTGTTAAAAAAGTCGTTTGCAAAGGTGCAGGTGCAGGCGTCCTAAAAGATATTGATTTGATGGTACGTTTGACGAAAGCTGTTGTTGACTCAACGCATCTTCCTGTTACCGTAAAGACGCGTTTGGGTTGGGATACGGATAGCATTAATATCGATGAAGTTGCCGAAAGACTACAAGCAACAGGCATCAAAGCCTTGACAATCCACGCAAGAACGCGCGCCCAAATGTACAAAGGCGAAGCGGACTGGCATCATATTTCGAGAATTAAAAACAATCCAAATATTGAAATTCCGATTTTTGGAAATGGTGACATCGACTCGCCTCAAAAAGCTTTGGAATATAAAAATAAATTCGATTGCGATGGTATTATGATCGGTCGTGGCGCCATTGGTTATCCTTGGATTTTTAATGAGATAAAACATTATTTTGAAACTGGTGAAATCTTACCAGAACCAACAATTACAGATCGACTTGAGGCGGTTAAAAACCATGCCGAATGGTCTGTAGAATGGAAAGGCGAACGTCCTGGTCTTATGGAAATGCGGCAACATTACAGCAATTACTTCCGTGGTATTCCGCATTTTAAAGAGTTTAAAACTAAATTTTTACAAGCTGTTACTTTAGAAGAAGTTGAAAACTTGATTGAAGAAACGAAAGAATTTTACGATGCTAAAGTTTTTTAATTATGAGAAAAGAGAGAACATCATAATGTTTTCTCTTTTTTCAGTTTTAAAAGCAATCAGTGCTTATTTCATTAATGCCCAATTTTCATTTCTATCATTTGTTATTTCTAACGAATTCTGTAACATTTCAGGAAAGTTTATACTAATTTTATAGATTCAAAAAAAATCAATAAAAAAGGACAAACTTTCTACGGATGAGAAATCCCTAGCCACGATGGAAGCGGCATCCTTTGGGTTGGAGTGAGGCGGCGGAGCGCAGCGGAGCCGACCGAGCGACAGGCCCAAAGATACAGCGGACAGCGTGATAAAGCTCCTAAAAAATAAAATTATGCTAAGAGCAGAACACATCAAAAAAACTTACAACGCCGGAAAAAAAGTTGCTTTGCAAGATTTCAGCATCAACGTTCCTACCGCGAGTATTTATGGACTTTTGGGCCCTAACGGCGCTGGAAAAACCTCCTTTATACGTATCATTAATCAAATTACGCAGCCAGACGAAGGTCAAGTTTGGATCAACGATCAACCGCTCAACCCAGAACACATCAAACAAATTGGCTATATGCCCGAAGAGCGTGGACTTTATAAAAATATGACGGTTGGCGACCAACTTTTGTATTTTGGTGAGCTGAAAGGCATGACGCGTCAAGATGCTCGGGAACAAGCAAAATACTGGTTCGCGCAATTGGAAATCGACCAATGGTGGAAGAAAAAATTAAGCGAATTATCGAAAGGTATGGCGCAAAAAATTCAGTTTGTGGTGACGGTTTTGCACCGCCCAAAATTGTTGATTTTGGATGAGCCATTTTCTGGTTTTGACCCTGTTAATGCTAATTTGATAAAAGATCAAATCCTAAAACTTAAAGAAAACGGAACCACGATTATTCTATCGACACACCGCATGGAAAGTGTTGAAGAGATGTGCGATTATGTTGCGCTAATCAACAATTCTCGCAAAGTCTTGGACGGAAAAGTTTTTGACGTTAGAGAGCAGTTCAAACAAAATATTTTCGCTGTGACTTTATCAGATTTTGATAGTTCGAAATTCGAAAACTTCCGCAACCTGCATCAATTGCAAGATGTTAAAGAAGAAAATGCTTTGGTATCTTTTGATTTTGAAAACGTTGAAAACAGAAATCTTTTGCTTCAAGATTTGATGAACATCGGAAACGTGAGAAGCTTTAACGAAAAAATACCGAGCATGAACGAAGTTTTCATCAACGCTGTGAAATCTAACTAATCTGCATTAATTTTTGATTAAATGAAAAATATTATACTTATCACTAAAAGAGAATACTTGACGCAGGTTAAGAAAAAATCTTTTATTATTCTTACGATTTTGGCGCCTTTGCTAATGATTGGTTTTGGCGTTTTGGTTGCTTTTATGTTCAAAGCTAACGAGTCAGAATATCACTTTAACGTGATCGACAAAAGTGGCATTTTTACTAAGCAACTAAAATCGACTAAAGACATTACTTATACTTTCGTACCCGAATCTACTGAACGTGCACTGACAAGTACCTTGAAGGAAATGGAAGGCATCGACGGATTGTTGATTATTCCGAAAGTTCAGAATCAAAATTTTAATTCGTTGGAAACTTCGACCAAACTTTTGACGAACAAAAAAATCGGAATGGACACCAAATCTTCGATAAACAGTGACCTAAGCGACATTCTAAAAAAAGAGAAAATAAAACAACTTGGACTTTCCGAAACGCAAATCGTAGATCTTAATTCTGGTTTCAAAATTACAACGCAAAATATTGCCGAAAACAACAAACCCGACAATGACATGGCTTTCGGTATCAAAACTGGACTAAGCATGGTTTTGGTGTACGCCACTTTTATGTTCATCATCATCTACGGCGTGCGTGTGATGCGAAGCGTTTTGGAAGAAAAAAACAACCGCGTTGTCGAGATTATCATTTCGTCGGTTAAACCCTTCGAATTGATGATGGGAAAAATAATCGGTGTTACATTGGTTGCTTTAACGCAGTTTATCATTTGGATTGGGATGTTTGTCACTTCGGCTCTTTTCTTAAATACAGGATTTATGGCTATGCAACAAAATATTCCTGCAGAAGCAAGCGAAACCATGAACAAAATGGATATCCAGCAAATTATCGGACAAGTATCGCACACATTATTGGACATGAATTTCGGATTGATTATCGCAGTTTTCATCGTGTTTTTCCTTTGCGGATATATCTTCTACAGTTCGATGTACGCCGCAATTGGTTCTGCCGTTGACAACGAAACCGAAACACAACAATTTACTTTATTTGCAATCATGCCATTGATGTTGGGCATGTACGGAAGCTTCACGATCTTCAACAATCCAGATGGACCTTTAGGTTTTTGGTTATCGATCATTCCGTTCACATCGCCTGTTGCAATGGTTGCAAGAATTCCGTTTGGCGTTCCGATGTGGCAGATTTTATTATCAATTTCATTGCTGATTGCTTCTACTCTTTTCATGGTTTTTGTCGCAGCAAAAATCTACCGAATTGGTATTTTGATGTACGGAAACAAAGCTACAGGCAAAGAACTTTGGAAATGGATTCGCACTAAATAATATTTTGGGCGTGCCCTCAAAACACTACGGCGCGGACGACAAAGTCGTCCGCGCCGTAGTGTTTTGAGGTCGGTCTGCGCGCAGTCGCTGTTATGTTCGGACGGCTCCGCTACGCTCCGCCACCTCACATCACGAGCTCCAACAATGCGCTTCGCCCTCACGCAAGGACGTGAGAGTTGACTATTTTTTCAAAAGAAGACTTACCCACTCTTCTCTTTGCAACTGTCTTTCTAAAGTTAAATTCTGAGCTTTACAAACTTCCAAAATATCATCAACATCGAAGAAGCAAAGTCCTGACAACAACAGTTCGCCACCATCATTCAAATCTTTAACATAAGTCGGAATATCCGAAATCAAAATATTACGATTGATATTCGCCAAGATAACATCAAATTTTTCTTTACCAAGATTTTCGGCAGTTCCCAATTCAATTTTTAAATCTACATTGTTACGTTCTGCATTTTCGTGAGAGTTTTCTACAGACCATTCGTCGATGTCAATTGCTAAAGTTTCGCCAGCACCTCGTTGTTTAGCAAAAATCGCCAACACCGAAGTTCCACAACCCATATCCAAAACTTTCTTGTCTTTGAAATCCATATCATACATCTGCTGAATCATCAAATGCGTTGTCGCATGATGTCCTGTCCCAAAAGACATTTTTGGCTGAATGATAATTTCGTAAGGAAGATTTTGACTTTCATGGAATTCTGCTCTTATCAACACTTTGTCATCAATATTAATTGGTGTAAAGTTTTTTTCCCATTCTTCATTCCAATTAATATTTGGCATTTGTCGGGATTCGTAAGAAATTTCAACATCTGGAGAATTAAGTAAGTTAAGGTCTTTAAGCGCTTCTTCACTATACAAATCCTCTTGGATGTAAGCCAAAATCCCATCATGTTCTTCTGTAAAACTATCGAATCCAATACCGATAAGTTCTGCCATTAATATCTCGCTCCAAGGTTGTACCGGATTTATTTTGAATGTAAATTCTAAGTAAGAAGTCATATTTTTATTTTAATAATGCAAAAATAAGAATTATGCTTTTAAATAAGTTATGAGTTGTAAGTTATAAATCATGAATTTTAATAAAACACAAACATTAAACTTAAAACCCCTAATCTTGAAACTCATCGGAGTTTTAATAAAAAAAAGAGCTCAGATCTCAAATCCAAACTCCTTTCAAAAAATATTTAAAAAAAAACTATTCCACGCCAACAGAGTCGTCACCACGGCCATCAGCCACCGCATGAATGTTTTTATTATCGTCAACAAGGATAATTTCTGTTCTTCCGATTTGCTCACGACGTTCGATTTTGTAACCCATTTTCTCTAAAGATTTTACCGTTGTTTCTGGGAAGTTTTTTTCAACAGCGACCGTTTCTGGCAACCATTGGTGATGGAACTTCGGAGCATTAACTGCAAAGTTGGCATTTAATCCAAAATCTACAACATCTACAATCGCTTGGAAAACCGAGGTCGGAATTGTCGTTCCTCCAGGTGTACCAACAACCATTTTCACTTTGTTATCTTTCATCAAAATGGTTGGCGCCATGGACGACAACATTCTTTTTCCTGCTTTAATAGCGTTAGCTTCTCCACCAACTGCGCCATACATATTTGGCACGCCAGGTTTTACAGAAAAATCATCCATCTCATTATTTAAGAAAAAGCCAGCACCCGAAACGACTGTTTTACTACCATAAAGTCCATTAAGTGTCGTCGTCACCGAAACCGCGTTTCCTTCTTTATCCAAAATCGAAATATGTGTCGTCTCTGTACTTTCCTTTCCTTGCTTTATGATTTTACCAACTTCACTACTCGGTGTCGCTTGATTTGGATTGTAAGATTTCCAACGGTTTTGCAAATACGCGTCGCTTACTAATTTTGTCGTTTCATCTTTAATAAAATCTGGATCGCCCATATATTCGGCGCGATCCGCATAAGCACGACGCTCAGCCTCAACCATAGGCTGTACAGTTTCTATCGCATTTTGTTGTGGATTTTTAACATCAGCATAACTGTACATTTTTAACATTTGTGCTAACAAAATTCCACCACTTGATGGTAAAGGCATAGTAACAACTTCATGACCTTTGTAGTTAAAAGTCATTGGTTTTCTTTCCTTCGTTTTATAATTTTTAAGATCGGCTGCAGTAATAATTCCGTTTCCGAGTTTCATCTCGTTAACAATCATTTTTGCTGTTTCACCTTCGTAAAATTCTTTTTCACCATTCTTTTGAATACGTTTTAAGGTTTCTGCCAATTCTTTCTGAATCAAAATATCACCAGCTTTCCATTTTTCATTTTTTATAAAAACAGGAACATTTTTGTTATGTTTCGTGAATTCTTCTTTATGCATATTAAGAAGTCCCGCTTCTTGCTCAGTAATCGCAAAACCTTTTTCCGCTAAATCTATCGCTGGCTGAATTAATTTATCAAAACTTAATTTAGCATAAGGCATCGTCGCAAACATCCCGGAAATACTTCCAGGAATACCAACCGCTAATCTTCCATTCTGTGACAAATCGGTATTTGCATTTCCTTTTTTGTCCCAATACATATCGAATGTAGACTTTGCTGGTGCCGTTTCGCGATAGTCAAGTGCTATTTTTTTCCCATTATTGGTTGTAGCAACTAAAAATCCGCCACCTCCAATGTTACCCGCTTGTGGATAAACTACCGCCAAAGCCAATTGTGTAGCAATAACCGCATCAAAAGCATTTCCTCCTTCTTTAAGGATTTTAGAACCAGCTTCACTAGCTAAAGGATGTGCCGAAACAATTACACCTTTTTGTTTGACCTTAACTTCTTTAACAATATTAATATCTGTGTATTGCGCTGTAATATTACCAAAAGCCAAAACTGTGGCAAGTGCGAGTAGTTTAATTTTCATAGTATAATTCAATAAAAAAGCAAAGTTAAAGATTAAAATTCGAGTATGTCAACATTCCATAAAAAGATTAAAATTCAATTATTTTTGGTTCAACTTTAGTAAGTTTTCAAAAAATCATCACTCTATTTAAATTTTTATTAGTTATATTTATAAGATAGAAAGAATATATCCAACTCATTCTACAAGCATTATTAATTCTACATTCTTACTTTATTAAGTTAAAATGTTTATTAATAAACTTTAGCTTTTTTTGAATTTTGAGTTTATATATTACAAAAAATGGGAAAACTTAATAACTAAATAAGTTCTTTATGAACAAACTCGACTACGGTAAAAACGCAGGTTAACCACAAAACTTTAAAATTAAACGAATTAATTACCGACTTCGCGTCGGTTTTTTTATTCTATATTAATATCAAAAACATCTAAAAGTCCCGAAATGTTTTCTCTAGAAAATTTGGATTTTTTAATTGAATTATCAACGGGATTAATCGAAAATCCAGACGCAGAGCGAAAATCCGCAGCTTCCAAAATACTTCTCTCAAAATGAGCGTGATCGAATCGACAATCTGCCAAAATAAGCCTTGAAAGATTAGCTTCTGCAAACTCACACTCGTGGAAATCAACATTTTTAAACTTTGACTTTCGCAAATCGACCTGATAAAAAGAAGAATGATTGAGCACTGAATGCTTGACATCTATCGAAAATCCGAAGTCATAACAATCTTCAAAATGAAGTCCTAACATTTTACACTCCACAAATTCCACATCGCGAAAAGCCGTATCTCCCAACTTCGCAAGACTCCAATTACAATTGACAAAACGACTTTCAGAGAATTTATAGCCTGAAAAATTAAAATCTGAGAAATCACAATTTTCGAATATACATTGGTCAAAATCGCCTTTTTCGATTTCGGAAAAGTTGCTTGGACTAAATTGTTGGTCAAAAAAGGATTTCATAATTAGAATTTAAAAGTTTATTAAAAAAGAAAAGTTTTATTTTCAGTTTTAAATTAGGGACAATATTAAAAAACGGGTAAATTTACAGAATCGATTTTGATGACGAAAAGCGCTTGAATGAAAACCTCGAAAAAAGTTTTAATAATCTCTTATTATTGGCCTCCAGCTGGTGGTCCAGGTGTACAACGTTGGTTAAAGTTTGCGAAATATCTTCCCGATTTTGGTTGGGAACCAATTATCTACACACCCGAAAATCCGAGTTACCCGATTGTTGACGAAACGCTTCTTAAAGAAGTACCTGAAAACATAAAGATTGTTAAAACCAAAATTTGGGAACCTTATCAACTTGCTGAAAAATTCAGTAAAGGCAATAAAAAATATAAAGCTGGACAATTTGATGTTGGTAAAAATCAATCTATGATGTCGAAGCTTTCTATTTTTGTGCGAGGCAATTTTTTTATTCCTGATGCACGAAAATTTTGGGTAAGACCTTCCATAAGTTTTCTAAAAAAATATCTGAAAGAAAAAAACATCGATGTTATTGTGACAACGGGTCCACCACATTCTTTGCATTTAATTGGACTTGGATTAAAAAAAGAAATTCCTAATCTAAAATGGATTGCCGACTTCCGTGATCCTTGGACAGAAATATCTTATTACAAACATCTAAAACTTACAAAATCTTCTGACCAAAAACACCGCAATCTCGAAAAATTAGTTTTTAAAACAGCTGATTTGACTTTGGCAACGAGCTACACCGACGCTGAAAACTTTAGAAAAATGGGCGCCAATTCGGTTTGTATCACTAATGGTTTTGACACGAGTAGTTTTGTTGAAGCTGATAAATCTAAAAGCGACAAAAAAAAATTCAGTTTGAGTTATGTTGGGGTTTTGGAACAACTGCGAAATCCAGAAAATCTTTGGAAAGCCATCAACGAACTTCTGGCAGAACATCCAGATTTTGAACAAGATTTCGAAATGAAATTTGTTGGTCGTCTCGATGATAAAATTCTCGAAAATCTAAAGGCTTCAAAAGTTGGAAAACATTTGCAAATCCTGGGTTATCTTGCTCACGGCGAATCTTATCAGGAAATGAAAAATTCGGATTTGTTATTGATTACAAACTTTCCAAATGATTCGTCAAAAGGTATTATTCCAGGGAAATTGTTTGAATACTTGTCAACTGGAAAACCTATTCTTTCTTTTGGTCCAAAAGAGGCTGATGTTTCAAAAATTTTGGAGGAAACGAAGGCTGGAAAACATTTTGATTATTCGGAAATTGAAAGTTTGAAATCTTATATTCTGCAAATTTATCAACATTGGAAATCTGGAAATAACAATTCTGAAAACGCCAATATCGATGCTTTTTCGCGAAAAAATCTGACAAAAGATTTGGCTGAAAAACTGGATATTCTTATTACTGAATAATTCTTCTTTTTCATTAAATTTTAATCTTTCAAAAAAATAAAATTCATTTTTCTAAATTTTCTAATTATCCCGCATCTGCGTGAGGGCGAAGCGCATTGTTGGAGCTCGTGATGTGAGGCGGCGGAGCGCAGCGGAGCCGTCCGAGCATCACAGCGACTGCGCGTAAACCGACCTGAAGCGCGAACGAGGGCGACGCGGAGCGTCGAACCGAGTGAGCGCAAATGGGCACGCCAAAATTTAACTTTTTATTATGAATATAGATTTCTTTTTTGGCACGTTATTTCCTTCTATAGATACAAAATCAAATAGTTAATAATTAAAAAAAATAAATTATGGGATCTAAGAAAAATGGCCTTTTGGCATTGTTAGGATTGGGCGCTTTAGCATATTGGAAGTATAAAAAATCGACGCCAGAAGAGCAACAAGCGGTGAAAGATAAAATCAATACAGCGAAAGATAATTTGACGAAATTCGGCAACGATTTGAAGTCGAAAGCAAATGACGCACTTGATCAAGCAAAAAATAAAGCAGGAGAATTGAAGCAAGACGTTGAAAACGCTGCTAAATAATTTTTCTTTCGAGAAGAAGTAAAAAAGACGGCTTATGCCGTCTTTTTTTTGTTATTTAATAAGGTTTTTGACTTGTAAATCTCCAAATCCAAAAACGCCATATTTTAGTTTTACTTCTTTGCAAAGATCTTCAAAGTTTTTATAATTTTCTGAAAGATATTTTAATTCAGATTTTGTTTCGCCAGATTTTAAATCTATAATTGAATCTACTATTAAATGCAACTTTCGAAAGACTTTTGAGTTTTCGGAAGAAAGACTTTTTAATTCTTCTAAATCATTATCTGAAAATGCTTTCCAAAGTTTTTTCGCCAACGCAATATCTCGTTCTGAAATTTCGATCGCAGTTTTAATTTGATTTTCAAAATCTGTTGCTTCAAGATTTGCAAAACCGTCCCAAGATTCTTCTTTTGGAAAAACACGGAAAAGCTTTAAATCTTTTTTGACTTCGCTGAGTAAAAACCAAAAATTGAGTTGACAAAATACATCGTCTTCAAACCAAAAATAAATTGCAGAACCTTCTTCGATATTTTCAAACTTTTGAAATTCTGAAAGTACTTTTTCCTGATAGCCTATCTCAGATTCAGCGTAAGTTTGAGCAATAAAATATTGACGGTTTATCCAAAAATTCTCTTCTTTAACAGGTCCTTCGATAAGGCATTCTCTCCAAATTATCATTTGAGATTTATCGACAACTTTGTCAAGCGTCGCAGCGAGACAATCGCCGTTAAGAATATGAAAAACCTTTGAATTGGTCATTTATTTTATAATTCAATATTTAAAAAATCATCTTGACGAATAGTTCTTTGCTCGCCGGTTGTAAGATTTTTAATTGTCAAGGTTTCGTTTTCAATTTCTTCTTGACCAAGAAAAACAAGACTCTGAATTCCTTTTTTCTCAGCATAAGTAAATTGTTTTTTTAGTTTTGCCGCGTCTGGATAAAGTTCTGCTGCTATGTTTTTATCTCTAAGTTTAGAAATGATTTTATAGGCTTCAATCGCTTCTGCATCACCGTAATTTGCAAACAAATACTTAACTTGATTGTCATTAAAATTTGGGAATAAATCCAATTCTTCTAAAACCAAATAGATCCTATCCAAACCAAAAGAAATCCCTATTCCAGGCATATCTTTAACGCCAAAAACTTCTGTCAAATTATCGTAACGACCGCCGCCGCCAATAGAACCCATCTCAACGCCATCTGCTTTAACCTCGAAAATTGCGCCTGTATAATAATCTAAACCACGAGCCAAAGTGATGTTAAATACCAAACTTTCTGCTTCAATTCCTAAATCTCTGGCTTTTAAAATGACAAATTCTAACTCGTCAACACCTTGAAGACCAATTTCAATGTTAGCAAAACGTTCTTTCAATTGAAGTAAATTTTCTAAAGCATCGCTTCCTTGTTCAAAAAGGAAATCCAGCTTTACGATGGCTTCTTGAGAAATGTTTTTCTCCAACATTTCTTTAACCACGCCATCTTTACCGATTTTATCTAACTTGTCCAAAGCCACCGTAAAGTCAATCAACTGATCCGAAATTCCCGCATATTCTGCCAAACCTGAAAGAATTTTACGGTTATTCATGTGGATTGAAACAGGCAAATTAAGATCCGAAAATGATTTAAAATACAACTTCAACAACTCTACTTCTTGCCAAAGACTTGTACTTCCCACAACATCCGCATCACATTGATAAAACTCTCTGTAACGTCCTTTCTGTGGACGATCAGCACGCCAAACGGGTTGAATTTGATAACGCTTGAACGGGAAAGTCAACTGTCCATTATTCATTGCTACAAATCTTGCGAAAGGCACTGTCAAATCATAACGAAGCGCTTTTTCAGAAATCTGAGAAACTAATTTTTGAGAATTTTTCGCAGACCAATCTTCATCATTAGTTTTGGAAGCATAATCTCCAGAATTCAAAATTTTGAAAATTAAACGGTCGCCCTCTTCACCATATTTCCCAGTTAAAGTGGCAAGATTTTCAAAACTTGGTGTTTCTAAAGGCTGAAAACCAAATAGTTCAAAATTCTTTTGAAGTTTATTAATGATATATTTTCTACGAAATACTTCTTGCGATGTAAAATCTCTTGTTCCTTTTGCTAAACTCGGTTTCATGCTTTGAAAAATTCTTCTTTTTGATAAAAGCAAAGTTACTAATAATCTAAGAATTTTCAATTTTGATTTTTAACACAGATATTATCAGTTTTAGAACTTATGAGAATAGATTAACTTCATCAAGAATCGTCCAGAAAATCTGCATAAATACTTAGCTTTGTCATCAAAATAATCTCGCAATGAAATACCACACAAGAAAATGGGTAAAACCAGAAGACCTCAACCCAAATCATACACTTTTTGGAGGAAGACTTTTGGAATGGATTGATGAAGAAGCCGCTCTTTATGCTATTATCCAGCTAGAAAATCAAAAAACTGTAACCAAATATATGTCCGAAATTAATTTCGTAAACTCCGCCAAACAAGGCGACATTATCGAAATAGGACTTTTGCCAATCGGATTTGGACACACTTCTCTCACCCTAAAATGTGAAGTCAGAAACAAGATGACACATCAAACCATTATCACCATTGATAAAATTGTGATGGTTGCTTTGGGTGAAAACGGAAAACCAGTCGCTCACGGCAAAACGCAAATCGAATATGTTGATGATCGCTTAAAAAATCAAAATAACACAGAAGATTAGTTCTGTGTTATTTTTTTAAGATCAATTACTTAATAATAGAATCTCTTCAATTCGGATTTCGGTTATTTGTCGTTTTACCCCATCTTTATCTTCGTAATTACGATACATGATTTTGCCTTCAATGGCAATTTCTTTTCCTTTAGGAACATATTTTTCTAAAATGTCAATTATTTTTCCATAACCAACTAAGTTATGCCATTGGGTTTCTTCCACTTTTTCTCCATTTTGGTTAATATAAAAATCAGATGTTGCAAGGCTAACATTTGCTCTTTTTGTACCACTTTCGAAAGTGTGGATTTCTACTTCTTTTCCTGTGCGACCGATAAGTGTCACGCGATTTCTTAAAGACATAATTTTAAAATTTTAATTATACAACTAGATTCTGGTCGTCATTTCTTTTCCTGAATCTCTGTGACAAAGTTGCGAGAATAAGAAAATATTAGTCGGTTATAAAATATTTAAAATCGTTTGTAGTCGTTTGTAAACGAATAAGTATTTGAAATACAATTTTTTGTAGATTTAGTATTCAAAAACATAAAAATGAAAATTTCTTTTCTAGTAATTATTATTTTAGTTTTTACAAATTTTCACTCTTTTCAGGAAACACAAAAGTTTTCGGATTCTAAAACTGTTATTAAAAATAATCACTACAAATTGGATGTTGTACAAAAAAATCTTAATGAAGAGGCTTTGGTTAGTTTTTCATTGTTTAAAAAAATAAATAAAAAATGGATTAAACTTAAAGATTATCGTTTTCAAAAAAAAATTTCGTTCTCTCTGTTGACACAAGTGAAGACCTCAACAATGATGGCTACAAGGATGTCAAGATTTCGTTTGCACAGGCAGTGCGCGGCGCCAAAGAAATTAATCGGTTATTTGTTTTTTATCCAAAATCGCAGAAACTTATCGATGGGGAAAACTCTGCGAATTATCCCAATTTGCATTACAACGAGAAAAGAGATTGTGTAACCTCAGACATTTTTTATGATGGAAGCGCAACTTATTTTTTTTAAAATTAAGAAAAATATATTAGAACCTTTCGGAAAAGTTGAATTTTATGATGACAGTATCTCTAGCTACAAGATTGTGAAAGGCAAAGAATTTTTATTAAAAAAACAAGCCTATAAGTCTGATGAGGGCGCGACCTTCTTTTCTAATTTTGATCCAGTTGAGGAATAATTTTTATGACAAATATTTTATTAAAAACATTTTCGGAAGATGATTTTGAATTGCTAAATAATTGGATCACAACTAATGAAGATCTAATGCAACTTGCTGGTTCAGCTTTAGTTTTTCCGTTAACTAAAAAACAATTTATTGAAGATTTAAAACAAGAGAATCGCTATGCTTTTTCAGTTTTTAAAAATGAAAAATTAATAGGTTATGCTCAAATTTTGGAAAAAGAAAACAGCTTTCTTCTTGGCAGAATTTTGATTGGCGAAAAAGAAAATCGCGGACAAGGTTATGGACAGATTATTATTGAAAGACTTTTGGATTTTGGTTTTAAAAAATTTAAAAATAAAACCGCCGAACTTAACACGTCTTTGACTGGAATACATCAACAATAAAATGTTACGAAAAAATAGGTTTTAGAATAAATCTAGACTTAAAAAAACAAGTCCAAATCAATAAGAAAATTTGGACTTCGGTTAATATGACTATGGGAAAACTAAGTGACTTGCTTATTTCTTAGACAATCTAGTTGAAAAATCGCTAATCACATTTTGATATTTTCTAAGCACACGATCCCAATCACGGAACTGTTCATCTGCCTTTACACTGGTTCCACTAGCACCAGAATATTCGCTATTAAGTTTAACTTTAAAAGTTAATGGATTCGATTTTGATAACTTAACAATAAGCCTAGTACGGATTGTATTTTGTTGAAAGGATTGAATACTCCAAGCTGTTCGCAGATAAGAAGTTTCTTTGTCGCTAACCTCGATTGCGTCAAAATAGTCTGTCACAATTTGGGTAGTCAACTTCCACGCGTCAGAAATTGAAAGGTTTGGATTTACAGCAATTTCGAAATCAATATTAGCCTGATCCGTTTTAATAGATGCTTCTTCGGAGTCATCCGTTTTCATATTGAAAAACAAAGTTTTAGGTGGCTCTGGTCCTGCTTTCTTTCCACAAACGGTGGCTTCATATTTTAAAAATTCTGTTTTCTGCTCCTTAACATTATAACATTCACTTTTATCCACTTTCAAAAGATAAGTTCCGGACCAACCAATTGTCCATTGACAATAATACTAGCATCATTTTCAGATGTCGACACAGTCACTTTTTGAGCTGTTACATTCGTAAAAGCAAAAATTGTACAAAGTAAAAATAGAGTTTTCATAGTTAAATACTTTTTATTGCTCACACAATATTAGACTATGTTTTGGACTTTTTAATACCTAGTTCTAGGTATTTTTACAAAAATTCTGCTTTTTTCAAACTGCTTTTTGACACTATATTTTTCGATAAGAATGCTTTTTTAGTTTTAATGTATTATTAATATTTTTTATTATATTATAAAACTAAAACACTGACTAACAACCACATTATAGATTAAAAAAATCTTTGAAAAAACAAAAAAAACAGAAGCTAAAAATAACTTCTGTTTTTTTATTATTAAATTATTTCAAACCTAACATTTGAGGACCTTGTTCAAAAACAATATCGACAGGAATATTATGTGTTTTTAGCTTGTCAAGATCTTTTTGTAAATCTGCTGGGATAATACCTTTTTCGGCATACAATTTTTTAACGCCGTCATAATCGCCGTTACCTTGTAATGTTAAAACCAGTTCTGAAAGGCCATTCATCGCAGCTTCCATCTTCGGAACATTAACTTTATATCGTCCGTTGGCTGACTTTTCGAAAGCGCCTTTTTCAGCAAAGTAATTAAACGCAATCATATTCGCAGTGCCGTGCGCCGAACTTGCCCCGAATCTCACCGAACGGAAAATCCCAGCTAAAAATGTTACGAAATAATCTTCTTTACTTCCCGACAATTCGCCTTTTTGTAACAGTTGATTAACCATATAAAGTCCTAGGATATCCGCTTTTCCTTCTTCCAAAGCTGAGTTAGCTTCCTTCAATGCTTCGCGAACAGAGCCTCTGCCGTTAACTGTATTTTTAATGCCTAAGCCGTGCGCCACTTCATGGAACATCACGTTAGAAAAGAACGAATCAAATTTGATATTCTTCTGTTGACTTTCATCGATAAGCGAAGTTGCAATCGGAACCAAAATTTTATCAAACTTAGCTTTCATCGCATTTTTAAGTTGCAATCTTCTCGTTCCTTTTTCTAATTGAACTTTCTCATCATTTGGTAAGTTAATAGCAATGGTTTTTCCAGCTGCGTTGCAATCCCCAGCATAAAATACGACATCATAGGCATTAAGATCCGAATCTGTCCCTGGAACTTCCTTCTTATATTCTGCTTTTACAGGAAGATTGGTTTGCAACTCGGGAAGATATTTCACAAACTTCGCCAACTTGTTACTCCACTCCACATCTTTCACCAAAACATAAGCTTCAAAAGATGATTTGTAACCAAACATTTGGTCTTCATAATTTTCGATTGGGCCAATAACCAAATCCAAATTTGAATTTTTCATGTCCATCCAAGCCAAATCACTCGGATAATAATTATCTGTCATTAAAGCTTCTGCACGAAGTTTCAAATATTTTTTAAGACCTGCATCTTCCGCAATTGCTGACGCTTCATTCAGATAATTTGCAGCTTCTTGCAATTTAGTTTTAAATTCTACCGAATACGGCACCGCATATAATTTGCCTTTCGCATCTCTTTTAACAACAGAATAAGCCGATTTTCCGTCTTTAACATCAGCCTTTTCAAACTCAGCTTTTGTCATGTTAGTTGGATAGTAAGTCGCACCTTCTGGTTTTGCACCAACGCCCGCTACGAATGGCTTTTCGTTATTAAGACGATCCCAAGGTCCATAATTAATGATAGCATAATCTTTCGCTTCACCAGATAATTTGGACAACAATTTAGTTTTGTCACCGTAAGCTTGTTGCCAAAACAAATCGTCCATCACTTTTGCAGCTTTGAACATTAATTTCAAAACTTCTTTTTCTTTTGTTGTTAAATGGGAAATATCGGTTGTTAAATCAACTTTCGCGTATTGTTGAAAAGGATAAGACTCTTGCATTTTTGTAGTTTTTGCCTTTGTTTTAGTAGTTTTTTTCTGAGCCGAAAAATTGGTCAACAAACCCGAAACTGCTAATAAGCCAAGTATAATTGTTTTTGATTTCATTAGAATTAATTTGTGTAAATTTAGTTATTAATCTTCGGAGCAAGTCTATTTTCTTGTATTAAAACATGATAATTTTGATTTTAAAACCAGTCAAAAAGAGCATTTTTATTGAAAGGAATAGTTTTTGATTCTTCCGAAACTGAATATTAACACCATGCAAACTTGTCCAGAATGTGGCGAAAAAATCGTTGGTCGCTCTGATAAAAAATTCTGTTCTGATGCTTGTCGCAACAGTTACAATAATCGAATCAATAAAGATACGACCAATCTGATGCGAAATATTAATTATCAACTTCGCAAAAACCATCGTATTTTGACAGATTGCAATATTGACGGTAAAACCAAAATTTTAAAATCCAAATTGTTGGCTTTGGGATTCAGTTTCGAGTATTTTACGCAGATGGTTGTCTACAAAAACGCTTCGGAATACAGATTTGTCTATGACCAAGGTTACAAATTTTTGGAAGATGATTGGATTTTGCTGGTCAAAAACATTTCGAATTAAATTATGTATTTTATACTTATTATCGTTTTAGCAATCGCTACTACAGTCTTTCTGTTTATGCAACAACCGATTTTTGGTTCTAAATCTAGAGGTCGTCGCCTCGAAAGAATTAAAAAATCTGCAAACTTCCGAAAAGGACGTTTTCAAAATATAGAACATACGCCTAACTTCGGAGAAGGCTTTACACCCAAAAAAGTTATATGGGATTTTTTAACACAGAAAGTTCCTAATAAAACGCCAAAACAAGCCATTCCTTCAAAAAAAACTGAATTAAAATCTCAAAATTCGGATAACGAATTTTTAGTTTGGATGGGACATTCGTCTTACTATTTTCAGGTTGATGAGACAAAGTTTCTTGTAGATCCAGTCTTTAGCGGTAACGCATCACCAATTGCAGGTACAACAAAGGCTTTCAAAGGTTCGGATATTTATCAATCTGATGATTTTCCGGAGATCGATTATTTGATTATTACGCATGATCATTACGATCATTTGGATTATAAAACTTTAAAAAGTTTAAAACCAAAAATTAAGAAAATCATTTGTGGATTGGGTGTTGGTGCACATCTCGAACGTTGGGGATTTGCAGAAAACCAATTGATAGAACTCGATTGGTACGAAGATGCGGTTTTAGAAAAAAATATCCATATCACTTCTACCCCAGCCCGACATTTTTCTGGACGAGGCCTGAAAAGAGATATCAGTCTTTGGTCTTCCTTTGTGCTAAAATCTAATCGTCATAACATTTTTGTTGGTGGCGATAGTGGTTACGGAAAACATTTTAAAAACATTGGTGAAAAGTTCGGTCCTTTTGATTGGGCAATTCTCGAAAATGGACAATATAACGAGCGCTGGCATTACATCCACACTTTACCGTCCGAAACTATAAATGTTATCGAAGATCTACAAGCCGAAAATGTTATCCCTGTTCATTCTTCAAAATTTGCTTTAGCCATGCATTCTTGGAAAGAGCCTTTAGAGAAAATTACAGAAAATAGTCAAGGCAAAAACTTTAAAATCTTCACACCAATGATTGGCGAAAAGGTGGATTTAAATAATAAAAATCAAGAATTTGCAGCTTGGTGGGCTTCTTAAAATTTTGTTAAAAAAGATTATCTTTGCCGAAATTTACAAAAAGCTCGATGAAGAGAATTTTTACTATTGTTTTTTTAAGTATTGCTACGTTTCTACTGGCTCAAAATAAGTATCAAAATCAATATTATTTCTACGAAAATAAAGGTCAAATTATTGACCAAAAGGCAAAGCCAAATCCTGAGGTTAAGTATCTTTTTAATTCCGCGGGATTAAATGTCCAAATCAAGAAAACTGGTTTTTCTTATGATGTCTATGAAGTTGAAAAAAAAGTATCAAAAAAGAAACAAGCAACTTCTGAAAATACCATTAATCCTAAGCTTCAGAAAAAGCAAAATCAAGAGGTCGAATATACTTCTAAATATCATCGTATCGACATCAATCTCGTTAATGCCAACACTAATGTCCAAATTGAAGCTAACGGAAAATCGCCAGATTATGAGAATTATTACAATCTAGAGCACAACCCAAAAGGGGTTGAAAAAGTGCATCGTTATGAGCGAATTGTTTACAAAAATATTTATAATAATGTTGATTTAGTATTTTTTAAACCTGAAGATTCTACAAAAACCGTAGAATATAATTTCTTAGTTCATCCAGGTGGAAAAGTATCAGACATCAAAATGAAATTTGAAGGTGCCAAAATCAAATTAAAAGATGGCAAACTCGCTATGGCACTCCGTTTTGGAGAAATGCAAGAAAACATTCCTAACTCTTGGATAGAACATTCTAATTCAAAACAAAACATTGTTGTTAATTTCAAAGATTTAGGAAATCAAACATTTGGTTTTGATTCTGAAGTTAACATTTCTGATAAAACCATTGTTATAGATCCTGTGCCAACAAGGATTTGGGGGAGTTTTTTTGGTGGAGATAATGATGATTCTGCTAGTTTTATGACAAAAGATCTTTTTGACAATGTAATATTTACTGGACTAACCTATAGTAGATTAAATCTTGCAACCACCGGGTCTTACATTAATAATCATTGGTCTACAAATCCGCATATATTTGAAGTTGATGGCTATTTGACGAAATTTGACAAAGATGGACAACGCCTATTTAGCACCTATTTGAGAAGTACAACAAATCGTGTAGCAATAGATAAAAACAATGACATTATTGTAACAGGGTCAACAACTTACGAAAACCATGGTACACCTGGAACATACAAAAGCGCTTTACCAGCCTCTGATGGATTTGATGGATTCATTATTAAGCTTAATCCTGGAGGTACAAGAATATGGGGAACCTATTATGGGGGTGAAGATGCCGAGATTTTATCAGCACTTTCAATTGACCAAAATAATGATATTGTAATTGGAGGCTCAACCAATAGTAAAACGAGAATATCAACAAACGGAACAAATGCAGGAAACGCCAGCAATCAGGTTTATGATGGTTTCATCGCAAAATTTTCTACAAGCGGACAGTTAATTTGGGGTTCATACTTTGGAGGAAGTTTACAAAATAAAATCACAGATCTTACAACTGACGAAAAAAATAATATCTACGCGGTTGGAACGACATTTAGCAATGACGGGATTAGTTTTGGAAATAGCTATCAAACCACTAAAGGCAAAGACTTTGATGCTTTTTTAGCATCCTTTTCATCCAATGGAAATATAATTTTTGGTACATATCTAGGAGGTGATGGAGAAGATGTCGCCTACAATATAAGTTATGGTAATGATAAAGTATTGTTATCAGGTATTACTTATAGTAAGACAGGTATTGCTACTTCTGATGGAGAGTATCCTCAATATCAAAATCAAGCTCCCAATGGTTATAATTCTTTTTATACACTATTTAGCACCAATGGTAGTATCATTAGAAGTTCATATTTTCCATCAACAATTACAAATGTAAAATCTTTATCCAATGGAGATTTCTATCTCGTAGGAATCGCAAGGAATGATGAGGTAAGATTCTCAACTACAAATGCTTATCAAAGAATAGTTTTAGGTTATAGCGATGCCTTCATTTCAAAATATAATGGCTTAAATTTTTCAAAAATATGGGCGACTTATTTTGGAGGCTCATCAACTGACTCAGGAAGTGATATTGCAATCAGTGAAGCATCAAAAACAATCTTTCTATGCGGATCAACTAGCAGTTCTGATCGAATTGGTACACCAGGAACATACATGCCAACTAACACTGCTTCCGCAGGAAAAGCATTTATTTCGAAGTTTAGTGATTGTATTAATAATCCTTTTGTCTCCTCAAATTCTCCAATTTGTGTTGGTAGTGGCATCGAACTAAAAGCGTCTGGCGGGACAAATTTTTCTTGGACTGGTCCTAATGGTTTTACATCCAGTCTGCAAAATCCTATTATCCCAAATGCTACAACTGCAAATTCTGGTGTATATTCTTGTGATATTAAAGGAAGTGGTGGTTGCGATGGTACTTATACAGTTAATGTTTTTGTTGGTGATGTTGAAAAACCAATTCCTGACAATCCTAATCTTCCAAAATTAACTGGTGATTGTAATTTTGTAGTGACACCAATTCCGACTGCGACAGACAAATGTGCAGGAAAAATTACAGCAACAACGACAGATCCTTTAAGTTATAGTCTTCCTGGTCTTTATACAATTACTTGGACATACAATGACGGAAATGGAAATACCGAAACACAAACCCAACTAGTAGAAATTACCGATCAACCGAGACCTACTGGAAATCCTCAACAGAATTTCTGCGCAATAGATCAACCAAAAATTTCAGATATCCAAGTTGTTGGGACTAACCTAAAATGGTATGACGCGAGTGGTGCGATTTTACCAGTAAATACAGCCTTGGTTGATAATAAAAAATATTATGTCACACAAAATAGCGCCGGTTGTGAAAGTTCAAAACTAGAAATCTTGGTTAAAATTTCAGATCCTGTGGCACCATCTGGAAATTCCTTTCAAAACTTTTGTATTGGACAACATCCGACCTTAGCAGATATTGCACTTACAGGACAAAATATCAAATGGTATAATGCATCAAATATTTTATTAGCCCAAACAACTTCACTTATTGATGGCGAAACTTATTATGCAACACAAACAATTTCTAGTTGTGAAAGTATTAATAAATTAGCTGTAAAAGTTGCCGTTAATAATAGTAGTATACCTGCTAAAAATTATGTTGAACCTACATTTTGTAATGATACAACAGATGATTTTAAATTTATTAATTTAAACGATTATAGAACTAAATTAATTACTAATATAACCAGTTTACAATTCACTTTTTATGATAGTAACCATCAATTGGTGCCTGATTTTACAAAAGCCAAACTCAATATTGGGCATAACCTTTTTAATGTCGAAATTAAAAACACAGTTGGTTGTTCGCAATGGTTTACATTAGAATTTAATTTAAATAAAAAACCAAAACTAAGCCTTCCTCCCGAAGTTGAATTTTGTAGTGGCATCGATGCAGAACTTAATGCTGGCGACTGTGCAGGATGTACTTTCTCATGGAATACTGGCGAAACAACTCAAATTATTAAAACTCAAACTGAAGGCACATATTCGGTTACTGTCACCACTGAAAAAACTTGTCAAAACTCGGCATCAGTCGTTGTTAAAAAAGCAAAACTTGCAACGATTAAAAATATCCAAATAGAAAATAATTTAGTAACAATTATAATGTCCGAAGCTGGCAATTATCTATATTCTGATGATAATATCAACTGGCAAACCTCTAACCAATTTAAATTAGAAAACGGAAATTACACCATCTATGTTAAAACAAAAGCGGGATGCATAATCGACCAACGTACAATTAGTATTTTCGAAATCCCGAATAATTTTTCCCCGAATGCTGATGGTATTAACGACACTTGGAAAATTAAAGGTTTAGAAAATTATAAAGATTCTCAAGTCATTGTTTTGGATCGATTTGGTAAGAAGCTTTTCGAAACCAAAGTTAATGGCATTTTTGAATGGAACGGAAAAATCAATGGACATCCATTGCCAACAGATACTTATTGGTATATCATTAATGTTAGTGATGACCGAAGTTTCAAAGGATTTTTGGTTTTAATAAATCGAAATTAATTTTAATTAAAAAAAACAGCGCCTCAAAATTGAAGCGCTGTTTTGTTATATTTCTGAAATTTATTATTGGAATAAATCTTCTTCTACTGGTTTTTCAACAGGATACTTTTCTGTGAAACATCCAAAACAATGATTCTTAGATCCTAAAATATCTTGCAAATTAGGAACAGACAAAAACTCCAAACTATCAACTTCTAGATAATCTCTAAGTTCATCTTTGGTCATATTTGCTGAGATTAAATCATCTTTAGTCGGCGTATCGATTCCTAAAAAACAAGGCGCAATAATTGGTGGGGAAACACTTCTAAAGTGAATTTCCTTAACACCTGCTTTTTTAAGTATTTTAACCAAACGCTTTGACGTTGTTCCTCTAACAATCGAGTCGTCGATAATCACAACACGTTTGTCTTTAATTTCGGAAACAATTGGATTTAATTTAAGATTAACATAATGCTCGCGCATCTCTTGCGACGGAATAATAAATGATCTCCCGATATAACGATTCTTGATCAACACTGGACGGAAAGGGATTCCCGAAGCTTTCGCAAAACCAATTGCAGCAGGAACACCAGAATCTGGAACACCAATCACTACATCCGCTTCAACAGGCGCTTGTTCCCAGATTTTCATACCTGATTTCTCACGAACTTCGTGCACATTGATGCCTTCCAACATCGAGTCGGGACGCGCAAAATAAATATATTCGAAAGAGCAAATTCTGTTTGTGCAATTTTCTTTAACCAAATAAGATTGAAGTCCTTTTTCGTTATCGCTTGTATAGACGATTTCGCCTGGAAGAATATCACGCACATATTGTGCACCAACACCATCCAAAGCACAAGATTCTGATGCCACAACAAAAGTTTTTTCGTCAATCGCTCCTAAAACCAAAGGTCGAATACCGTTAAAATCACGGAACGCAAAGAATTTATTTCGAGTAACACCAACTACAGAATAAGCACCTTCAATCTTTTCCATCGTCGCTTTAATCGCACCACGAAGTCCAAGATCTAGGTTTTTCTGAATTAATCTTAAAATAACCTCAGAATCCGAAGTCGCACGGAACACCACACCTTCTTCCTCCAACTCTTTTTTGAGTTGTTTGGCGTTGGTCAGATTTCCGTTGTGCGCGATGGATAAGATAATTTGATCATATTCGTTCTTTGCAAAGAAAGGTTGATAATTGTATTTTTTTTTGTCGCCCGCTGTCGTGTAACGCGTGTGACCGATAACACAATTTCCCATGAAAGTTTCGGGATTTTCGATGGTTTTAAAAACATCCAAAACCAAACCTTCATCTTTTATAGAATACATTTTCCCATCGTTACCAACGGTAATTCCGCAAGCTTCTTGCCCACGATGTTGCAATGCAAAAAGTCCAAATTGTGATAACGAAAATGTGTCTGTATTTTCGTCGGAAACCAAACCAAAAATCCCGCATTCTTCTTCCATTTTGTCAAACGGATAAGCGCCAGCTTCTGGTTCTTGATTTTTTAATTCTTCGAATTCGTTATAGCGATTCTGAAACGCATATTTTGATAACGAACTGAAGTTTTGAAATTGTAAATTCATTTTTTAATTTCTATAGAACTTATGAATTAACTGCTTTTTGTAATCGATCATATATCTCTTCATAAGCTTCTGTAACTTCTCCAAGATCTCTTCTGAAACGGTCTTTGTCCAACTTCTTCATCGTATCTTTATCCCAAAGACGACAAGTATCTGGTGAGATTTCGTCTGCTAAAACGATTTTTCCGTCCGAAGTTTTTCCCAATTCGATTTTAAAATCGACAAGGATAATATTCATTTTATCAAATAGCGCAATCAACAATTGGTTGATTTTGTCCGTTAAAGCGTACATTTCTTTAAGTTCATCATAAGATGCAGCGCCCAAAAATACAGCGTGATGATCGTTGATTAGCGGATCTCCTAACTCGTCTTTTTTGTAGCAAAGATCAAAAATAGTCACTGGCGATTTAAGACCTTCTTCAACACCAAGACGTTGCGCCATACTTCCCGCAACATAGTTACGCACCACCATTTCCAACGGAATAATGTCCACTTTTTTCACCAATTGCTCGATATCACCAAGCTTTTCGATAAAGTGTGTCGGGATTCCATTTTTTGCTAAATATTCGAAAATTAAAGTTGAAATAGCATTGTTTAATTCGCCTTTTCTAGCGAAAGAACCACGCTTTTGTGCATTGAAAGCTGTTGCATCATCTTTGTATCTTACAATAACCTCATCTGCTTTGTCTGTTGCGAAAACCTGTTTTGCTTTACCTTCATAAAGCATTTCTTTCTTTTCCATTTATTCTTTTTACTTTTTTACTTTTAATTTATTTCTATACAAATTTACGGAAATAATTGGTTTAAATCTGAACCAAAATTCCCGTTAAGATTGCGATTCCAAAACTTAATAAAGTCCCTATTAATACATATTCTGTCAGTTTCCGTTGTTTAGCTTGTGCCAAATCGCTAAATCTAAAAACCGACTTCGCCGCAATCATAAAACCCACACCTTCCCAATGATTAACAACTATAAAAACGAAAACCATTAATCGTTCCAAAATTCCAATATATTTGCCTGCGTTGGCTAAAGAATCTGTCTGAACGGAATCTTTATCTTGCGGATTGGGCGTCCAAAAACTTATCATTAATTTAATAATAATCGAACAAGGCGTCGTTAGGAAAACAGCTGCTGTAAAGAGTTTGAGATTGATTTCATTAAAGATAATACTCCAATCTATATTTTGTTGAATGATTAAACTTAAAGCAATTATTACTGCAATATGTAAAAATTGGTCGATGAAAAACCATAATCGTTTATTTTTAGGTTTTTGAAACTGAAGTTTCGCGGCATCAATTACAAAATGTGTCGCGCCAACAACCAATGCAATCCACCAATAATTGAGATTCCAAAGAAATACGAAACTCAAAATTGTGTGCACCAATACATGAATGTACAAATATAGACTTGCTAATTTTTTTTGCTCTTTATCGTTAACCCACGCATTTGGCTGGAAGACGAAATCTCCGAGTAAATGAGCCAATATGAGTGGTAAAAAAATCATTTTTGCTGAGAGATTAGTTGTCGATAATAAGCTTCGGTTTCCATCAAAAGATCGTAGTTAGCGCGTTTTAGACGTTGGCTAATGGAGGATTGTGTCAAGTTAAGTAACTTCGCAGCTTCGTCTTGGTTGATGTCTTTTTTATTTAAAAACAAATCAACGATTTCTGCCGACATCACACTCCAACTATCAACGGTTAAACTCACCCATTTAAAAATCAGATTAAGTTGAGCATCGAGTTCTGGCTTTTCTGACGCGATATGAAGATTTATTTTTTCGGCTTTTATACGTTCAAGATTACGTCCAGAATTGACAAAAGCGCTGCCGTTACTTTGTGACACTTTATCAGCGACAAAATTTTGATCTCCCAAACCAATCGAAATACGAACGTCTAAATCCTGGATTTTTTTGATGCCAGCTTTTATTTTTAAAAACTCTAGAAAAGCATCTTCAGCATTTGGAATAAGATACTGAAACTCGTCGCCGCGGTAGTTTTCCCATTCTTGCGAAGTTTTCCCTTCAAAAATCTCTTGCAAAGCTTTGTACCAAACTTCTGCCCCGAATTTTTGAGAGTCAATAATATCGCCTGTGATTACCGCTTTCATAATGCAAATATAATAAAAATCGCTAATATTTTAAAATATAATACAAAAAGCTTATAAATTAAAACATTAGCGAAAAACATTATAATCAATAAATATTAGCAAAATAACTTATATTTATAACATATTAGCGAAATAGCTTATCTCTTAATAAACTGCTGAACTTTGTCATCCAATTTTAAGAAATACACACCAGCAGACAGATTAGCGACATTTAAAGAAGCATTTTTAGCATTCAAAGTTCCTGATTTCACCAATCTTCCCATAGAATCTAAAATCTGGAAATTAGCAATAACATGATCTGATTTAACATTCAAAATATCTGAAACTGGATTTGGATAGATGCTTGTGTTCGCCAATAAACTAACATTTTGTGATGCCAAGGATCCTAAATTTTGACAATAATCTTTTGGATAAGATTGCCACTCTGCGTCATCATAAGTTTTGGTCGGATTTTTAACACTTGCCAAACGGTATAAAGATTTATCCGTATTCGTATTATCCATTCCTTTATTACCAATCGCATCAACAGGAAAATTTTTGTAGTTAAGCTCTACATAATTATAACCCGAAAATGTCAAAGCTGGCGACGCCGATTGGAATCTTGCATTTTCTGTTGGATAACACGACAAAGTGGCATTAGGATTAATTGCGACAAAACTTTGACCATGCGGCAGAATTCCTTCTAATTCTAGTGGCTTTTCAAAATAATAGTTTGTACCACTTTTATATTGCGCAGATAAACGATAATTTTTGAGATCGATATCGTGTCCAGTAAGGTTTTTAATTTCTAAAGCACGATTATTAGACGTCCCCTCGATATATTTATCAATCATCAAATCGCTCGCATAGGCATCATTTTCCAAAGTCGTTATTGACAGCATATTACTTTGAGAACTTTTCAAATAAGCATTATTATATGCAATAACGCTGAAGTTATAAGTCGTTAACGGTGTTAAACGATCGGCAACATATTTATTAGAAGAAGTTTTACCGATTAAAGTTCCGTCTTGGTAAACTTCGTAACCGATAACCGTTGGATCTTGACTTGGTGTCCATTGCAAACTAGCAAAATACGCAGAAGTTTTGGTTGTTACTAAATCCGAAACCGCTTGTGGCGCAGTTGTCGCAATAGTTTGATTCCAAATTGAATTAACCCATTCTGGGTGATCGATAAAAGGATTTCTATTTTTCTGAATTTGATAAACGTAATTGTTACGATCAATTTCTTTTTGCGAAACAGGATCTAGATTATGCCAATTAATCAACATCTGGATGTACCATTTTTCGAAAGCTTGCTCCTCGCTACCATTCAAAGGGTTTTGATCTTTTGTAGGATCTGCGGTTGTATCAAAATTAAAACTGCCCAACTTACCTTCATAACGAACAGCAAAATAAAGTAAAGACCTAGCTATATCACCTTTAAACTCGTTAATTGGTTCGTAAACTCGACCTGTATAAGTTGCGTTTGGTACTGCAATATTACCAATTTTTGAAGTATTCGTAAAAGTATGAAAAATTGTTGATCCCACTGTTCCGTACGGATAATTACTTCTCAACTGATTGATTCTTGCATCCGTCGGAATCACAAAAAATAAATCCGAATACATTGGATAATTGCTATTGAAGGAACTTTGAGGCATAACATGCTCACGATTCCAGCCAAGACCTTCGGCATTAGCGGAGCCAATCATTTGACTAAAATTGTATGCATAAGCATCTGGACCAGTCGGGATTTCAGAATACATATCCAATAAACTTCCATCATTTTCATAATAACGATCGACGTCGGTTGTTGCATAGAAAGTTTGCAAATCACCATAATTCCAGCTAATAGGTTTGGCAGAAATAATGTCGTGTAATTTAGACTTCAACTGGTAACCAGAAAGATTTTCGGTACCGCTGTAATAACCACCTGTTTGACCAAAAAACAAACTTGGTAGAATTAATAATCCAAAATAAAGTTTTTTCATACTCTAAAATTATAAAGGCGTTAAAGATAATTAATTATCTTTTTAAAAATTGAAATAGATTATTAATATATTATTAAAAGCTAATAAATTAACTATTAATAATTTAACAAACTAAAACCCGATCATTAAAAAGAAAAATTTTGTCTCCTTTCTAAATTGAGTTATATTTGGAACTCAATAAATTAATATGGACAGCACAACTATGGACAACTTAAAAATGGTCGCTGAAACGGCTAGAGAATTTGCAGAAAAAAATATCCGCCCAAACATTATGGAATGGGACGAAAGTCAAACTTTTCCAATAGAACTATTCCACCAATTAGGAGAAATGGGTTTTATGGGTATTGTTATTCCTGAACAATATGGTGGTTCTGGACTTGGATACCACGAGTATGTAGCAATTTTGGACGAAATTTCTCAAGTTGACCCATCCATTGGACTGTCTGTAGCGGCCCACAATTCACTTTGTACTAATCACATCTACGAATTCGGGAACGAAGAACAACGTATGAAGTGGCTTCCACAACTAGCATCTGGTAAAGTTATCGGTGCTTGGGGACTTACAGAACACAACACAGGATCTGACTCTGGGGGTATGTCAACAACTGCGGTTAAAGATGGTGACGAGTGGGTTATCAACGGTGCTAAGAACTTCATCACACACGCTATTTCTGGTGATATTGCTGTTGTTATGACAAGAACAGGAGAAAAAGGCGCTAAGAATAATTCTACAGCTTTCGTTTTAGAAAAAGGAATGCCAGGTTTCTCTTCTGGTAAAAAAGAAAACAAGTTGGGAATGCGCGCATCAGAAACTGCAGAGCTTATTTTTGACAATGTACGTGTACCAGATTCTCACAGATTGGGCGAGGTTGGAGAAGGCTTCAAACAAGCGATGAAAATCTTGGATGGTGGTAGAATCTCTATTGCTGCTTTATCTTTAGGAACTGCGAGAGGCGCTTACAAAGCAGCTCTTAAATATGCCAAAGAAAGACAACAATTCGGGAAATCAATTTCAGAATTCCAAGCGATTAATTTTATGTTAGCTGACATGGCAACAGAAATCGATGCATCAGAACTTTTAATCCAAAGAGCTTCAACTTTAAAAATGGCTAAACAACCAATGACTAAAGAAGGTGCAATGGCAAAACTTTACGCATCGGAAGCATGTGTAAGAATCTCTAACAATGCTGTACAAATCTTTGGAGGTTACGGTTACACGAAGGACTTCCCGGCTGAGAAATTCTACAGAGATTCTAAACTTTGTACCATTGGTGAAGGAACTTCAGAAATCCAAAGATTGGTAATCGGAAGAGATATCACAAAATAGAAATACATTTATGATCGACGCGTTTTAATTTATGATTAAATAATTGTAGACAAGAACCAAAAGATTTTAAATAAAAATAAAGACCGGAAAATTGTTTCGGTCTTTTTCTTTGCACCTTAATCATTATATTTGCTTAAACTTTTATAAAAAAATGGACAAAATAGATAGCTTGAACCAAGTAGGAGAATTTCATAAAACCTTTAAAGCACCAATTCTGGATACGCCACAAATCCCATCTAAGGAACGTTGCGATCTAAGAGTCAGTCTTTTGCAAGAAGAACTTAACGAGCTAAAACAAGCGATTGCAGATAATGATTTGGTAGAAATTGCAGATGCACTTTGCGACCTTCAGTATGTATTGTCTGGCGCGGTTTTAGAATTCGGGATGGGTGACAAGTTTGTAGAACTTTTCAACGAGGTACAACGTTCTAACATGTCAAAAGCTTGCTCTACAGAGGAAGAAGCAGAAGCAACAGTCAAAAATTATCAAGACAAAGGTGTTGATGTTTTCTTCGAAAAATCGGGCGAAAAATATAATGTTTATCGTAAAGAAGACAACAAAGTCTTGAAAAGCATCAACTACTCCCCTGCTGACCTTAAGTCTATTCTGTCTTAATTAAAAAACAAAAAGATGATAAAATCAATTTCAAAACTAATGTTATTTGGCGCTTTAGCATTAAGCATACAAAGTTGTATCGCACAAAAAGTTGTCGTTAACCGCGAAGTCGACACACAGTCTGACGGCAAAATTTTATTAGGCGAACAGACTTTGGAACAGTTTAAAAAAGAACCATTTTCGGATTGGTATGACAAAGAATACAACGATTACAAAATAGATGAAGAAAGCTTAAAAGCGCTTAAAAAAGAGAAGGTTTCGGGTTATTCTTACATCGTATTTTTAGGAACTTGGTGTGGCGATAGTCATCGAGAATTCCCTCGTTTTATGAAAATTATGGATGCAGCGGGTGTTAATCATAACAAAATCCAAATTATCGCTGTTAATCGCAAAAAGGAATCTCCAAATGGTGAAGAAGGACTTTTTAACATCCAAAGAGTACCTACTTTTATCGTTAAAAAATATGGAAACGAAGTTGGCAGAATTATTGAATATCCTGAATCTGGGTTCTTGGAAAAAGATCTCTTAAATATTTTAAAAAAGAAAGGTCAAACCAAATTAGCACCAGAGGTTAATGAAAAATATTAATACAATATTATCTTTTGTGGTTGGAATTCTTCTAACCATTTTTTGTCTATTAGCGTGGAAAGGCTGCCACAAAGAAGAAGCGGCGGTCATCAATAAAGATTATTATCTACTAACCAACCAAATCACCAAAATGAACAAAATGGTGGTTATGGAACAGGATTTTTCTAGCTTCCAAACGCATAAAAGCAAGGCTTTTTCGATTGGTGGTTATGATGTTCTTCCAAAAGAAATGGTGCTTTACACCACTGCAAAAGCGCAGGTTTCTTACGACTTAAAAAAGATGAAAATAGATGTCGACACTGTTAATAAAAAATTGGTTATCGATGCGCTTCCACAAGCGGATATAAAAGTTTTTCCTGATGTTAAAATCCACTTTATGGACGATTATGCGATCAACAGATTTAGCCAAGCCGACATCAACGGCATTATGGATTCTGCTAAGAAAAACATGGAGAAAAACATTGATTACACCAAACTAAAACAGGAAGGAAACAAACAATTAATCGATAACCTTAACGAGATTTTTGTTCTCGCAAAAGCTCTCAATTATAAAGTTGAAGACCGAACTAACACGATAAAACTTCCTGATTTATAAAACAAAAAGTCCCGAGCTATTCGGGACTTTTTTATGTGTTAAAGTTAAATCTTTTATAAAATTTCGCAGGTTAATCCACGTTCGGACAGCATTTGATTCATTGGTTTTAATAAATCCAAATCGCCTGTCTTCACAGTACATTTTCCTTTGTAATGCACCAACATTGTGCATTGTTCGGCTTGTTCTAATGTATGTTTACAAATGTCTATCAAACAATCGATAACAAAATCAAACGTGTTGACATCATCATTGTACAAAACCAGTTTGTAGACTTCGTCTTCTTTTTCCAAAACCGAGACATCTTCTTCGTGTTGTCGTTGTGGCTTGTCAAAATAATCGTGATTATAAATTCTCATTGATTTTAATTTAAAATTATGAAACTTTTGGTTAAGCTTCCACGTCAAAATCGGGTTCGTGCGGGGTATAGATCAACTCGACAACTTCCACACTTTTGTTTTGCATTTTAAGAATTTTGATGTGATAATCGTTGCAATCAAACTCTTGATTTTCTTCGGGTATATCTTCCAATTCTTTAAGAATAAATCCAGCCAAGGTATTATACTCCGACTCGTCTGACAAAGGAAAAGTTTTTGGCAAAAACTCATTAATCTCTTCCAAAGGTTGCGTTGCTTGTACCCAGTAGACATTTTTAGCAACTTCGTCAACGATTTTTTCTTCTTCGTCTTCCTCATCTTGGATCTCTCCAACCAGTTCTTCCAAAATATCTTCTAACGTGATAATACCTTCTGTGCCACCAAACTCGTCGATAACAACTGCAAGATGTTGTTTTTTCTGTTGAAAAATTTTAAGCAAATCCGATATTTTTTTGCTGCCCACCACAAAGTAAGCTTCACGCATCAATCGTTTAAGATCATCATGAGACAGCTCGCCTTTGCTTTTGATATATTCGCGGATAATTTCTTTAGTGTAAAAAATACCAATAATATTATCGATAGATCCTTCGTAGACTGGGATACGAGAATATCCACTCTCCATCAACTGGTTGATAATATCTTCTCGATCATCTTCTATATCAACAGAAACGATATTCTGTCTTGGGATCATAATTTGCTTTGCATTGTGATCTGTAAAATCGAAAGCATTCTTAATAATTTCGTAGTTTTCTTCTTGTATCTCGCCACTGTCTGCACTTTGTTTCACCAACAATTGCAGTTCTTCGGTAGAGTGTATATCTTGATCCGTAGCAGGATTAATATTAATCATTCTTAAAAAACCATTTGATAATGAATTCATCAACCAAATAAATGGTTTGAAAACATTATAAAACAAACGAAGTGGTGTTGCAATAAAAAATGTGGTAGGCTCAGACTTACGAATGGCAATCGACTTTGGCACCAATTCTCCAAAAACAATATGCATAATTGTAATTAGTAAAAAGCTACATACCACAGAAATTGTGGTAATGGTTGTCTGGGAACTGCTTAAGTTAAAATAGTGAAAGGCATCTTCGATTATATGATGCAGAGCACTCTCTCCAACCCAACCCAAAGCTAGAGATGCTAGGGTAATACCTAATTGTGTGGCTGACAGATACTCATCAAGATGTTTGATAATATGCTCTGCTTGTTTTGCCATTTTGTTACCCTCAGCCGCTTTTAGCTGAATCTGTGAATAACGCACTTTAACGATTGAAAATTCTGCGGCTACGAAAAAGCCATTGAGTAGCACTAATAAGAGCGCAATAAGAAGTTTGACTAAACTATCGGGGTCCATTTAGAATTTTAAAAATATTTTGGCAAAGATAGTTAAAAAATTGATTGTAGAAGTTTTGAAACCAAATGGTTGATGAAATTAAATTTCAACTCATTATGGTTTTTTTTAGAACTTAACAAAAATTCAGAGCACAATAAAAAAAGGAATCCGTTTCTCAACGAATCCCCTTTCATTATTATGTAAAAAACTTCTCAAAATACTAATTGATACTTTCTTTGCCGGTAGTTTTTGCTTTGTTCTGAACAGATTTTGGTTTAGGTTGTTCAAGGCTGCCTCCAGAATTTTGTACAGCTTTTTGATTTGCTGATACTTTAGTTTTTGAACTCAAAGATCCTTCATCACTCTTCGAACTGTTAAAGTTGATTCCTCTGTTTTCAGGAAATTTATAGGCTTTTGGTTCGATGTATTTCCCAATCATGTTCGCAGGCTTTGCTTCTTCGGCTTTCAAGGTATTAACATTATGCATGTAAGGATCGTTTCGTACCCCCTTCACTTCCCAGCTTACTTCGACATTAGGTTGATTGGTACTGATTTCGAATTGGTTGTCGGATATTTTTTTAGAAATAATTGCCTGTGCAAAAGTTCCGATCACTGTTAACTGATATCTGAAATCCTTATTGATGGTACCAAAATAATCTGGTAATTTTACGGTTGCTTTCCCGTTTGCATCAGTTTTTGCATTTCCACTGTAGATATTCAGAACTTCGTTGCTCTCTATTGAAAAATGGCGAAGAATTTTGTTTTCAGGATCTAATGGGTGATCAATTGTAAACGCTTTTACTCCTGTTGCTGTGAAATTTCCTCCCACATGAAGACGAGCAGTTGGTGTACTCATGTTAATTCCCACATTTCCCGTGGTATTTTCAATAGTTAATCTTTCACCACCACCTTCTAATTCAAAAACTTGCAGGTTGTCGTTTGCGGGATTATTTCTAATATTCCATTGTCTTACACCATTTTTTGCAAAACGCAGTGCTGCATCTCCATTAAAAGCATCAATATCTATTAAAGAGTAACTTGAGGTGGATTTGTTTCTAATTCCGGTTAAACCTCCATGTACAACATCTAGTTTATAGCTTGGTAAATTCGTACCAATACCAACTGCGCTGCCATCATCACTTATTTGTGAATCTCCCAGCTGTGTTCCAGTTGGTGAAAATTTAGAAATTTTATTCACGGTTCCCGAAATTCCTGCAACAGATTGTGCAGTTTTTGCGCTCAATGCATAAGGAACACTTAATAGTTGAGAAGTTGATATAAGTGAATAAGCAGTTCCGCCGTTCGGATCAATTTCCGTTTTTACAAAATAGGGACCTGTGTTCCAGTTAATTCCAGCTAAAGTGCCGGTAATTGGAGTTCCAGAACCAATTTGCAAAGTAAGTAGACCGTTTGCATTTGTCGTTGGATTTGGGGTGAATGATTCCTGGTAAACCACAGTTCCAGATGCGGAAGTTTGCAAAATGCTTACTTTCACCCCGATACTTTTATTAGCGGCAAGTGCATTTCCTGCGCCTCTTACGATCGCTTGATAACTAATGAGATTCGGTGATTGCGCATAAATTCCTTGGAAAAGCAAAAGAATAAAAATCGCAAGCACTTTAAGAGTAAAATTTTTCATGGTTATGTTGTTTTTAGTTGTTATTTTTTAATGATTTGGTAAATTACTTTTTGATGATTTTAAATGTTTTCAACACGACATTTTCAGCTGAAACTTTCAAGATATATATTCCCGAAGGACTTTGCTGCAAATCAATTTGTGACTCTTTGCTTTGAATTTTAGCATTTCTAATCATTTTTCCAGACGTGTCGAAAAGTTCATAAGAGGAACTTCTTTTGGCAAAATCTGCAAAATTCAAGAATAGAATGGATGAGGTGGGATTGGGATAGACTTTCATTTCTAGAACAATCGAAGGATTATCGTCAACGCCCAAATTCGAAATTTCGTAAGCTTGATGAACGCCTTCCGTTGCAGAAAAGGTGCTTGTAAAAGTACTTTTAGTAAAAGCTTGACCAATCGAAAAAGCGATACTTCCAGATGCGCCATTGGTACTGCCACCACTAGCGTTGAACGATTGTTGCGCAATTCCTTTAGAAGAAATCAATAGCACAATCATTATTAATAATTGTTTTTTTTTCATGGGTTAATTTTTAAAAGTTTAAATAAATTCTAGCATCTTTCATCCTTTTCACAAACCTGAATTGATTGTTGAAATTTCATTAATGAAAACTCGTAGAATGATTTAGAAAGTCGCTGCAGATTGAGATTAAACTATTTTTCAGCTTTAACTTAACCGCTTCTGCAGCGACACACAATAGTCGAATCCGAAGACTCATAATGAAAACATTACTTCTCAATGATTAACTTCTTCGTCACTTCGCTGCCGTCTTCTAGTTTTATTTTTAGATTAACGACACTTGTAGAAGCTTGAATCTTGAATTCATGGTTATCAGTTGTTTTTAGTTTTAAAAGTTTCCCGCTAAAGTCAAAGGCTTGAACAGACAATACTTTTTTGTCAGACTCAATTTTGAAATCATCTTTAACAGGATTCGGAACGATACGAACGCCTTTCATATCCAGCATTTGGTTACCTACGGCTAACGTACTGTAACAAGTTGTTGACTTTAATCCGTATACAGAATTGTTGACAATATCATTTCCATAAGTGGTAAGGTTAGCAAACATACCTGTTGTTGTCACTTGACGTTGTGCTGCACAATCTTTATAATAACTCCACGCCAACCAACCGATGCCATATTCGCAGGCTTTTGTCAAAACTCGTTTATAAATATGATTGATATCCGTATCTCCACAAGCATTAGCATCCTGAATATTCGCAATTTCACCTAGAAAGAAATAATATGGACTATTTTTCATTTCCAACATTTTAGCATCAATTGCTGCATTGTTATTTGCATAACCTACCCAATAAGTGTGCGCAGAAAAAATGACATTTTTAAGATTATCGGCATTGTAAATAGTCGCTGCAGAATTGTTAACCAAGGTAGTAGACGCCATACCACAATCTGGCGCATCGATCATAATTGGGACTTTATAACCTTCTGTTCTTAAGCTAGCAACTGCTGCTGCATAATTGTTAGTAAAATCTGTTGTGTTACCACCCCAAGCGGTATCATTCCCAAACTCGTTGGCGATGTTAATAATCACACGATCTTGGCGCGCATTTATAATGTTTTTAATGGCAGTTTGTTTCCAAAAACTCATAATCTTGTTGTTGAAAGTTGGCCAATCATTAGAACAAGTTAGATCATGAATTTCCAAAATTGTGTAAAGTCCTTTGCTTGTGCAATAGTCGATAAATGCTGCTAGTTTTCCATTGTCAATATAAGATTGTAATGTTCCTGGTGCATTTACATCTCTCCAATGCACACCATTGGTATTCCAAGGGATTCTTATGGCATTAGCACCAGTTTTTACAAATTCATTGATTTTGGTTTGATAAGTAGAAGGCACATTAAAGTCAACATCACCATCATCTAAGATTGGATAATTCATTCCTTTTAAGATGAGTGGCGTTCCGTTGGCTGTTTTTAAAGTTTTGCCTTCAACTTTTAGATATTGTGCTTGCGAGAATGCAAACAACATCATCGCTGCAAATAATGTAATTTTTGTTTTCATAATTAATGTTTTATTTGTTTTTTGATACTCCAAATGTCAACATTAATTAGTAACTCTTTGACAGCCAATTGTCGAATGGCGAGTTTCAGTTGTCGAATGGTGAGATTTTGCCCACCAATCTCATTTTATATCTTTTGGAAAAGATTGAGGAATTCTGTCTTTTTCGCACGGCTGATATTGACATATTTTCCGTCGTTCATTACGATTTCGCCGCCATCACCACGAATATATTGTTTAACAAATTTCAAATTGATAATATAAGATTTGTGCGCTCGGAAGAAATTGGGTTGATCGCTTAAGACTTCTTCAAACATCGAAATCCCTTTACTAATAAGATGTTTGGTTTGATCTTTCATCACGATATTACAATAAGAACCACTAGCTTCGACATACATAATATCTTCGATCATCACAAACAATAAGCCTTCTTGCACCGACAGCGCAATCCGATCTTGGATTTTATCTTTATCGAATTTATAAACATTACTCAGTTGTTCTTTTGAAACAAAAAGTTGATCCTGACGAAATCGTTCTATAAGTTCCTGAATATCTTCCACAGAAATAGGTTTTAGAAGATAATCTAGCGCACTCATTTTCAAAGCTTTAATCGCATACTGATTGTAAGCGGTCGTAAATACAAATTTAAAATCAAAAGATTCAAACTGTTCCAAAACTTCGAAACCTGTAAGATTTGGCATTTCGATATCTAGAAAGACGATGTCTGGTTTCAAAGTTTCTATTGCAGCTTTCGCTTCGCGGCTGTCTTGCAAAATCGCCAATATCTCGACATCATCAACCTGTTTAAGAAGATGTTCTAAGGTGATGAGGCAATGCTTCTCATCATCCAAAATAATAGTTTTAATCATGTCTATTCATTATTTTGATTAATACTTTTGTTCCTATCCCGACCAAATTGCTATCATACAAATCCAAAATCTCTACTTGATTTTTTTTGTCCAAACCAAGAATACGACCTTTCGTAATTTCTAAACCATAAGATTTGTGCGTCGAAGATTTTCTAATTTCAGCAGCTCTTTGCCGTCCAACACCATCATCTTCGATTTCGATATTAATTAAATCAAAATCATCAACATCGCGAAAAAATCTAATTTCTAAATGTCCTTTTTCATTCTTATGATTGATGCCATGCCAAATTGCATTTTCTAAAAACGGTTGCAAAATAAGTGGCGGCAGACAAATATCTTCGGGCTCAATGTCGTTAGAAATCATAATATTATAATCAAATTTATGTTCCATTCGTACTGCTTCGAGGTCAAGATAAAGTTTTGTCGCTTCTAATTCCTCTTTCAGACTAATCGATTCCTTTTGAGAGTTATCGAGAATCTTGCGCATCAATTTTGAAAATGATGTCAAATATCTACTCGCCTCCTTGTCTTTATTCTGAATGATAAAACTATTAATAGAGTTAAGCGAATTGAATAAAAAATGAGGATTCATCTGCGATCGCAACATTTTGTTTTCATTTTCTTTAGCGCGTTTTTTTAGAATACCTTTTTGTTTTTCTTGTTGAACTAAAAAATAAGTGAATCTAAATGTCATAATTGCCACCAACAAAAGACTTAACAACCAAAACCACCACGTTTTATAAAATGGTGCCGAAATATCAAACTTAAACTTCAAAGTTCTTGGTTGGATATTTCCGAGGTTGTCGCCCACTTGGACTTCGACAAGATAATCTCCCGCAACAGGCTTTACAAGGCTAATTTTTGGTTCGTTTCCGAGATAAGTCCATTCTTCATTGTTGATTCTGTATCGATAGATAAGCTTGTCTTTGTCAGCAAAATTTAATGCAGAAAAATGAAAATCCAATTGATTGAGTTCTTTTTCTTTAAACTTTAAAACTTCATTTTCTCCAAAATCTAAATTCTCGTTATTGGCTTTAATACTTGTCAATTTTAAAACATTGATTAACTCAGTACGAAGAATCGTTTTAAGATTAATTTTTTGAACATTATACTCGCTTGAAAAATACAACCAATCATTTTTTGTCAAATAAAAAGCTTGTGTAACGTCATTGGAAGCCAAACCATCAATTTTGGAAAGCCGAGTCGTCTTATCATTTTTTAGATTGAATTGATACAAACCTTCCCCACTTCCGAACCAAATATTGGCTTTAGAATCTTGTGCAATGCCTTGGATATTATCATTCCCGATTTTGAATTCTCTAGTGTTCATCGACTTTACAATAACGCCATCAGGATTAACGATATTCCAACCGCCGTAGGCCGAAAAAATCACATTTCCATTTTGCAAAAAAGCTACGCGATTGTAATAATCCGCAATAAAAGAATCATGATTATTTTTAATTTTAGTAATTTGTTGAAAAGCTTTCGATTTTTTATCAAAATAAGAAATCCCAAAATCCTGAGGCATCCAACTTGCAAGCCACATTTTATCGCCTTTTGTCACCAAATCATTAAATAAATTGATGCTAAAAAAGCTTTTATTATTATTTAAAAATGTTGGTAATTCTTTCAAACTCAACAAATCATAAACCCTAATTGGTCCAGAATCTGGAAGTACCCAAATTTTAGAATCCCAAACCTTAGCAAGCTTCGCTTTATAATTCTCACTCGTAATTATTTTTTCAAATGGCTCATTATCATTTATTTTCTTTCTAAAGATCCCAACATCCGTCGCAACATACAGCATTTGCCCCTCGATAGACAAACGTGTCGGCGTCCCAGAGATTGGAAAAGTCTCAATTTGCTTATCTATATTTTCACGATAAATCAACTGTTGTTGATCTGCAAACCACACTTGCCCGAGTGGATCTTCTACAATATCAGCGATAATTTTAGGTACAGGCTTGTTAAGATTAATACTCAGAATTTTGTTTTGTTCTTTAAAAACTTTAAGAAGTCCGTTGTTGGTTGACACCCAAAAAATTCGAGTTTCAGAATCGTAAAATACATTATTAATCGTTTCGAGACTTTGGACAATCGTCTGAGTTTTATTGCTTTTAACATCGAAAGTAGAGACTTGATGTTCATCATAAAAAGCCAACAAGTTATTAGAAATCGGCTGTTGGACAAACTTTGCAGAAGTCGTCAAAAGCACTTGCTTAGGAATAACGGATTGCTCATCAAGCTTTCCGAGCCAAGCGTCGGGTGACGTCACAAAAATATCGTTGCCTAATTGTGTTGCGCTATTGATATTTTGTCGTTTAACCAAAGATATTTTATCCAAAGATCTATCCCACTCAAAAATCCCAAACTTAGAAAACATCAACAAGCCTTTCTTACTTGGTATAAATTGAAAATTAAATTTTAAATCCTTATTTTTTTTATCAATTAAAAAGCTTTTTTGTTTTTTAGTTTTTAAATCAAAATATTTAACATGATTAAAATCTGTCGACCAAACTTTATCTTCATAATAAAAAATATTTTCGAAATGGTCGTTATTAGGATTACTATCTCGAAAATTAACTTGGCATAAAATCTCTAATTTACTATGGACATTATTTAGTTTTATTAAGCCTTTTCCAGATTCTTCCAAGAAAATACTTTGTTGATCGGTGCTTGCAAAATAGACCGATGACGAAATATCTTTATGTGGAACGAAGACATAAGCATCATAGACAGAAATCCCTTTTTGGGTGTAGATATACAGGAAATTATCTTTTTTGAAAGTACCAAACACTTTATCAGACGGCAATCCATCGGTATATTGTACCAACTCAGTCCGATAAACAGACTGAGATAAATAGAAAATCGGTATCAAGAAAAAAAATAATCTTGCTAGCATTTTTGTGACATAGGTGTTATCGTAAGGAAATTAAGCAATTTTTGCAAAATCTCAATTCTACTAAACAAATATCAACAATTGGCTTACACAAAGCGATGCCGATTGTCGAATGGTGAGTTTGGGTTGTCGTATGGTGAGTTTTGACCAACAAAAAACGCATCGAAGATTGCTCTCCGATGCGTTTTACCAAACTAACTATTAACTTTAATTAACTATTTTTAAGCGCTTCAGCTCCCGAAACGATCTCAAGGATTTCGTTTGTAATCGCAGCTTGACGAGCTTTATTATAGAATATTTTAAGCTCATTTCTCAAAGCTTCCGCGTTGTCTGTCGCTTTGTGCATCGCAGTCATACGCGCACCATGCTCAGAAGCTACAGAATCTAGAATACCTTTGTATACTTGCGTCTTGATAGACTTAGGAATCAAAGTTTCAAGAATCTCTTGTCTTCCGGGTTCGAAAACATAATCAACATTAATTTCTGATGTTTTCTCAGGCATTGCGATAGGAAGTACTTGCTCTGTTACAACCTCTTGAGTTGCTGCATTAATGAATTTGTTATACACTAGATAAACTTTATCAAATTTACCAGTCTTATATTCATCCATTATTTTTTGAGTCATTTTAGCAACATTCTCAAAAGAAAGGTTATCGAACAAAGAACTGTGGTTTTCGAAAACTGTTTTGTTTCTTCTAACCGCATCGTATACTTTTTTACCAATCGTGATAATCTCAACATTGTGATTTTGGTTGTTAGAAAGCTGATGGTTAAGTTCTTTAATAACCGAAGAGTTGAAAGCACCAGCAAGACCTCTGTTAGAAGTAACAACGATGTAAAGAACATTCTTCACTTCGCGTGCTACCGCATATTCCGAAACATTTTCGGAGTCAGAGCTAGAGCTAACGTTTTCTATAATTTCTTGAAGCTTTTCAGAATAAGGTCTTAACATTACGATAGCATCTTGCGCTTTTTTTAGTTTCGCTGCGGAAACCATTTTCATCGCGCTAGTAATCTGCATCGTAGATGAGATGGACGTAATTCTGCCTCTAATTTCTTTTAAGTTTGCCATTATTTTTTTTGTTTCAAGTTTTCATTGTTTCAGGTTTAAAACTTATTTAATTAAACTTTAAACCCGAAACTTGAAACTAATATTAATTATATTTTGCAGATAAATCTGTAGCAACTTGCTTTAACACACCAGTGATATCATTATCGATTTTACCAGCTTTAAGCGCTGACATTATTTCTGGATGTTTGTTTTTAAGGAAGTCAACGTACTCAACGATGAATTCTTTAACTTTATTAATTGGGATATTTTTCAACAAGTTTTCTGTACCAGCGTAGATCATCACAATTTGATTTTCTACTGGAAGTGGTGAGTTAACTGGTTGCTTAAGAAGCTCCACGTTTCTTTCACCTTTACCAATAACTGCAAGTGTAGATGCATCTAGGTCTGAACCGAATTTAGCAAAAGCTTCAAGTTCTTTGTACTGCGCTTGGTCAAGCTTCAAAGTACCAGATACTTTTTTCATTGCTTTGATCTGTGCATTACCACCAACACGAGATACAGAGATACCTACGTTAATTGCTGGACGAACCCCTGAGTTGAACAAGTCTGACTCCAAGAAAATCTGTCCATCTGTAATCGAAATTACGTTAGTTGGGATATATGCAGATACGTCACCCGCTTGCGTCTCAATAATTGGAAGTGCTGTTAAAGATCCTCCACCTTTTACTAATGGTCTTAGAGATTCTGGAAGGTCGTTCATTTGAGAGGCAATTGTATCATCAGCGATAACTTTTGCAGCTCTTTCTAACAATCTTGAGTGAAGGTAGAAAACGTCCCCTGGATAAGCCTCACGTCCTGGTGGTCTTCTTAATAACAAAGACAACTCACGGTAAGCAACAGCTTGTTTTGATAAATCATCATAAACGATCAATGCTGGACGACCAGTGTCTCTGAAAAACTCTCCAATAGAAGCTCCTGCCATAGCAGAATATACCTGCATTGGAACTGGATCCGAAGCATTAGCAGCAACAACAACTGTGTAAGCCATTGCACCTTTATCTGTTAATGTTTGTACGATTTGTGCAACTGTAGACGCTTTTTGTCCGATTGCAACATAGATACAATATACTGGTTTCCCAGCGTCATAGAATTCTTTTTGGTTGATGATCGTGTCAATAGCAACTGTAGTTTTACCAGTTTGACGGTCACCAATGATTAGCTCTCTTTGTCCTCTACCGACAGGAATCATCGAGTCAATCGCTACGATACCTGATTGTAACGGTTCAGTTACTGGTTGTCTGTAGATAACACCTGGCGCTTTTCTTTCAAGAGGCATTTCGTAAAGATCTCCTGTGATAGGACCTTTACCATCGATTGGGTTACCCAATGTGTCAACAACTCTTCCTAACATACCTTCTCCTACTTTGATAGAAGAAATAGTGTTAGTTCTTTTAACAGTATCTCCTTCTTTTACAAGTTTTGATTCTCCAAGTAGAGCCACACCTACGTTGTCTTCTTCAAGGTTTAATACAATACCTTCAACACCACTTTCGAATTTTACCAATTCTCCGTATTGTACGTTTTCTAAACCGTAAACACGTGCAATACCATCACCGATAGAAAGTACAGTACCTACTTCCTCTACGTTAGATTGCGTATCGAAATTTGCTAATTGTTGCTTCAGTATCGCGGATACTTCTGCTGGATTTATTTCTGCCATTTTATGGTTGTTTTTTCTTAATTAAGTTGAAATTCTTTCTTAATGTTATTAAGTTTTGTTTTCACAGAAGCATCGATTTGTTTATCACCAACTCTAAGGATATAACCTCCCAAGATTTCTGGGTTGATAATACTTTCTACTTCGAAATCTGTATTGTTAGGAACCAATTGAGAAGCCTTAAGGATGTCTGTAACTGTCTCTCTTGACAAAGCTGTTGCTGATGTTAGAGATACACGTTTTGTCCCTCTGATATCTTCAACTTTGTTGATAAATTCTTGAGCAATATTTTTAAGTTGAGACTCACGTCCCTTCTTAATGGTCAATTTAATAAGATTTTGTGCAACAGGTGAGAAAGCTCTGAAAACTTCTCCAGCAACTTCAATCTTCTTTTTAGCATCGATAAAAGGCGTATCCAAAAATTGGTTTAACTCTTTTGATTGAGACATGATTTTCACCACATCTTGCATCTCTGTGAAGACTGCATCAGTACTACCTGCTTCTTGTGTAAACTCAAGGAGACCCTGTGCGTATCTTTTTGCAACTTTAGATGTTAGCATTGTTCTTAGTTAAGGTTAGACTTGTTGATTAAGTTTTCAACTAGAGCAGTTTGAGCTTCGTTGTTATCTAACTTTTGTTTTAGAATATTTTCTGCGATGCTTACAGATAAAGTACCGATTTGGTTTTTGATATCTGCCATAGCTGCGTTTTTCTCTGTTTGGATAGAAGCTTTAGCGTTAGCAATCATCTTCTCTCCTTCTACTTTAGCAACATCTTTAGCATCGTTAACGATTTTATCCTTCATCTCTCTCGCTTCTTTTAAGATCGCGTCACGCTCTAACTTAGCTTCACGAAGAATTCTTTCGTTATCTTCTTTAAGTTGAGACATTTCTTGACGAGCTAATTTAGCTTGATTAAGAGCATCTTGAATATTATTTTCTCTTTCTCTTACAGCACTTAAAATTGGAGACCAAGCAAACTTAGCTAACAAAGCTAAAAGCAAAAGGAATACAACTGCTGTCCAAAATAAGTTACCAATTGAAGGCGTTAATAAGTCCATTATCTAAATGTATATTAAGTTATAATTGTTTTAGTTTTAATAAAAGGATTCTACACACCAACCGTCTGTAGAATCCTTAATTGTTTTTATCCGTTACCTAGTAATGCTACTACGATACCGAATAGACCAGCACCCTCGATAAGAGCTGCTGCGATAATCATTGCAGTTTGGATTTTTCCTGATTGCTCTGGTTGTCTAGCGATACCTTCCATAGCGCTACCACCAATTTTACCAATTCCTAATCCTACTCCTAGAACTGCTAAACCAGCTCCGATTGCTGCGATACTACCTGTCATAATGTTATAATTTAAAAAGTTGCTTTCTATTAATTAATTTTTAGTGATCGTGGTGAGGCTCCTCAACCGCTGATCCGATAAACAATGCTGTTAACATTGTGAAGATATAAGCTTGCAATGCTGCCACCAAGACTTCTAACACATAAATGAATAATGTTAAACCTAAAGATACCGGCGCAATCATATAAGTTTTCATGATAAAGATCAACGCGATCAAACTCATAATAATGATATGCCCTGCAGTCATGTTAGCAAAAAGACGAATCATCAATGCGAAAGGCTTAGTAATAATTCCTAATAATTCTACAGGAACCAAAATAATGTATACTAAGATTTTACCACCGAAAGGCATGTTGTTCCCTAATGGATCCAACATGTGCATCCAATATGTTTTTTTACCACTCAGGTTAACCACTAATAATGTAAACACTGCCATAACCATTGTGAAGGCAATATTACCAGTTGTGTTAGCCGCTCCTGGCACAAGTCCTAAAATATTAAGAACCCAAATGAATAAGAATAATGTCACTAAATAAGGAACATACTTTCTATATTTAACAGAACCGATGTTTTGTAAAGCGATATCATCTCTTACAAAAAGGATAATTGGCTCCATAAACTTCGCGACACCACTTGGGACAGCCGATTTTTTGTAACTAGCTTTCGTAGCGAATGCTAAAAGAATAATAATGATAGCCGCCAAAATCATCTGTGCAACCACTTTAGTAATAGAGAAATCTAAAGGCTTAGCATTAGTTGGATGTTCTACACCTTTTTCATCTTTTTCGATGTTAAGTGTTCCAGCAGCGTCAGTTTTATAAATTTTACCGTGGTATAGCTTATAATTCTCTCCATCAACGTTAGCAACCAACTCGCCTTCGTGACCGAATTTTGCAGAACTGAAAACCTTCAATCCATTATCTACTAAAATAACTGGAAGTGGAAAACCAACAGAGCTCTCGCCCTCTCCCCACATGTGCCAGTAATGACCATCAGCAATGTGATGCATAATGAACGGTACAGGATTGTACTTCTCTTCTTTAGCCGTCTCATGCCCTTCGTGTGACTGTGCAAACGAAAAACTTATTACGAATACATGAAGAAGAACTAACAGTTTTTTAAAACTCATGACTAGATTGATTTCTAAAATTTTTGCAAAAATATAAAATATTATCCGATTTTGGGAAACCTTTAACTTAAATATTTTTATGATATTCGTCTTGTTTTCTAACCAAAGCAAGCACTACCGCCACTTCCACAGCAAGATACAACCAATATATCGCAAAATATGCTAAAAGATTATTTTTAAAATCTTTTTCAAACAACGCAATATAACCGATTGCGAAGAGTTTGAAAACTACAAATCCTAAAAATATAAATCCAATAATATTTTTCTTTTTTAACCCAAAAACAGCTAGCATCGTTAAGACACCAATTAAGGTTATAAAAAACAACAAAAAATGTATCCTGTAACTCAAATGCATAATATCTTGATTCCCCAAAAACCACTGAATCAAAAACATTATCGCCGAAAACAAAAGGAAAAGCACCGCGTAAGTTGGTACGACTTTTAAATTCTTCATTTTGGCAAAACTACCAAAAATAATTTAGAACTACTTTATTTATTATAAATTCATTATTTTTGCAAACCTAATTACTCAAAAAGATGTTCAACAGTTTACAAGACAAACTCGATAAAGCCTTACACAATATATCAGGCCGCGGAAAAATCACCGAAATCAACGTAGCGGAAACCGTTAAGGAAATAAGACGTGCTTTGGTAGATGCCGACGTTAACTACAAAGTTGCGAAAGATCTTACCAAAAGAGTTCAGGACAAAGCGATTGGTCAAAATGTATTAACATCGTTAACGCCAGGACAGTTGATGACCAAAATCGTACATGACGAATTGGTTGATCTTATGGGCGGTTCTCAAGAGGGCATCAATCTTTCTGACAAGCCAACCATTATCTTAATTGCAGGTCTACAGGGTTCTGGTAAGACCACTTTTTCTGGTAAACTTGCCAATTATTTAAAACAAAAAAGAAGTAAAAAACCTCTATTGGTAGCCTGTGACGTCTATCGTCCTGCTGCGATTGATCAGCTAAAAGTATTGGGTGGTCAGATTGGAGTTCCTGTATATACGGAAGACGGAAATCTTAACCCAGTTCAGATTTCTGAAAACGCGATTAATTTTGCTAAATCTAACCACCACGACGTTATCATCATAGATACCGCGGGTCGTTTAGCAATTGATCAAGAAATGATGAACGAAATCCGTAACGTTCATCAAGCTGTAAAACCTACCGAAACACTTTTCGTTGTTGACTCAATGACAGGACAAGATGCTGTTAACACAGCAAAAGCCTTCAACGATGTTCTTAACTATAACGGTGTTGTCCTTACCAAATTGGATGGTGACACACGTGGGGGTGCGGCATTAACGATTCGTTCGGTGGTTGAGAAGCCAATCAAATTCATTTCTACAGGTGAAAAAATGGAAGCGCTCGATCTTTTCTATCCAGAAAGGATGGCAGACAGAATCTTAGGAATGGGTGACGTTGTGTCCTTAGTAGAAAGAGCGCAGGAGCAATTCGATGAAGAGGAAGCAAAAAAGCTTCACAAAAAAATTGCGAAAAATGAATTCGGTTTTGATGACTTTTTAAAACAAATTCAGCAAATCAAAAAAATGGGTAACATGAAGGATCTTATGGGGATGTTACCAGGCGTTGGCAAAGCAATAAAAGATGTTGATATTAGCGACGACTCTTTCAAACATATCGAAGCGATTATCTATAGCATGACGCCAGAAGAAAGAAGAAAACCATCAACCATTAACATGCCTCGCAAACAACGTATTGCAAAAGGTGCTGGTAGAAAACTTGAAGAAGTTAACCAACTGATGAAGCAATTCGAGCAAATGGGGAAAATGATGAAAATGATGCAAGGTCCTCAAGGAAAACAAATGATGCAGATGATGAGCAAGATGCCAAATATGCCAGGAATGGGCGGCGGATTGTTCGGAGGAAAATAATTTTTTATTAATTCAATTTTTAGATAAAAAAAACTCTCAGATTGCTCTGAGAGTTTTTTTTTTATTTTATGTGTTAAGATTAGAACTTATATCCTACACCAACTTGGAAGTAATTTAATTTTAGCGAAGAATCCACCTCTTTTTTATAGATTTTGGACACGCCTAAATTATATCTTGCATCCACAACAAATGCGTTCATGAAAGTATAATCTACCCCAAACTGAACACCAAATGTTGGTTTTGCTAAATTATCATTTAAAACTTTGTTAAATTGATGTAACTCCGAAGCCATTTCCTGATTAGCTTCATTAATAACATCTGCTGGCAAATTAGATTCTTTATACTCACCTTTTATTTTGCTAGACGTCGTGATGGAAATATTTGGACCAGCGTATACAGACAGTTCTGGTATAACATAATATTTAAGTGAAATCGGGAAAACAATTTGCTCATATCCAAAATCCATATTTAATTTTGCGTAACTGCCAGATTCTGATAATTGCCCTTGATATTTCCCTCCTAATCCAGCATACAAACCTTCGATCTGAACTGCAATTTTTTCGTTAAATTTTTGCTCAAAAAACAGACCAATAAAGAAGTCAGAACGCCCTTTTTTATCTAAAGCCACTTGTTCAAAATCCATATTTTCTTTAGTATTAATTTGCGAGTTTATATACCCACCTTTAATACCAAAAGAAGATTTTTGAGCATTCATTGCCCCAAAAAGTGCCAAAGCACCAACCAATAATATTTTTTTCATTGTTTATTAAAATATTGCGCAAAAATATAATTATTTATCAAATTAACAAAATTTAACTAAAATTCACTCGTTAAATTTTAATTTAAAAAAAAATATACAACTAAAATGTTCAGATAAAAAACCAAATTATCGAAAAATATTATAGTTTATATAAAATTAAGTGAACTAATTTTACATAAAAATACCCAAAAAAGTTGAGCATTCTTTATATTATTATTGTAAAATTAGTTACAACGGTAACCTATACCAACATTAAAATTATTAGCACAAACAGAATAACCCGAAGTTGCATTCTTAAGATGATTGTTTAACTAGAAACAATATCTTGCTTCAGCAAAAAACTTTGATATTAAATTATAAGCTAATATGACTATATTTAATATCTAAAATAAAAAAGAGCAACCTTTCGATTGCTCTTAAAATAAATATTTTGTTGTAAAATCTTATTTGAAAAGATATTTAACACCAAAAGTAACTGATCCTAAGTTAAGTCCGAAATTATAATTATCATTTTTAACTTTGAAATTATTAGGATTCTCTTCTGGCTTAAAGCTAGTTGATCTATATCCAAACTCTCCAATTGTAGCCTCAATAGTCCAATTTGGAGAAATAATATAATCGATACCTGGTTTTACAACTACCCCAAAAGAATTAACATTTCCTTTAACATCAGCTTCTCCGTTTTCTTGACCTTTAAGACTACCAAACGCCATAGGAACAGACAATTGACCAAATAACAAGAAATTATCACTTACATTCCAATATTTTCTAACCAATGGCTCAACTGTAAAAGTAGAAACTGTAGATTTATCAAAACTTTCACCAAGTATTCCACCTGGCTCAGAAGTAGTAGATTGATATCCAACACCTACTCCAATTGCCAAATTAGGCGCTACAAAATATCCTACAACTGGTGCAACAGCAAATGAATTTTCTTTAGACTCATCGCTAGTTCCAAAATCACTAGTAACTTTGCTTTCGTTACCTGAATATGCAACTTGACCTGAAATAAACATTGTCCCTTGAGCAATCTGTGCATTAACTGATGCGAAAAGTGCAACAGCACCTACTAAAAATAACTTTTTCATAAATGATTAAAATTGATGCTGCAAATTTACAAGATTTCGTTTTAACTATTTTTAACAAAAATTATGAAATATATCAGCTATTTTGATTTAAAAATTAAATGTTCAAGTTTAACATTTAGCAATGATTTCAGAAAAGCATTCAGAAAAGTTCAAAAATACCTCACATTGAATAAAAAAAAACACTATTACAAGTGGTTTAATCTTAAAAGTAAGTATTTTTTAATTATTACTTTCTGAAAGAATAAGCATATCCAATATTAAACGATTGCACCGATCCTCCTTTAACACTAATGCCTTTATAACCGATATAAAGTTCGTTACCCTTACCAATAATAACGCCAAGCTTTGGCTGGTATAGAAAACCTCCTTCTCTGTTCTCATTTAAAACAAAACCATAACCCAAATCAAGACCTAGACTAACTTTCTTAGCAATATTATATTGAGTAGTAAGCGCAACAGGCACAAGACTAGTCGGCTCTGGTCTGAAGTCATATCTATAGTCCATAAAATTAATACGCTGCGCCTCTTTATAAAAATACGCTGAGTAACCCGTAGTTATCCCCAATTCAAAATTAGGAGCAACTTCCCAAACATAAGCAACATCAACACCAGTTGTCACGGTAATAGCATCTTTTGTATCTCCTAAAGGCAAACCAACATGAGCTCCTATTTTAGGATTAGAATTAACTTGAGCCTTAGAAATAATCGCTGCAAAAGCCATTACAAAAAATAATATTTTCTTCATAAATATAAATTAGCCGCGAAAATACAACCTTTCTCTTAAAAAATAAAAAAGTCGCTCAATTGAGCGACTTAACTTATTAAGTTATGAAAATTTAAAATTTATAACCTACACCAATTTGAAAAAAGCTATTTTTTGTAGAATAATCTTTCGGTGCATCTTTCTCTAAATTTGATAGACCAAAATTATATCTTGCATCAAAAAATAAACCTTGTGGCAAGCTATATTCTACCCCGACAAAAGGAGCAAGATTTAATGAACTAATATGCTTCTTAACATCTTCTTCTCCAGACTCTGTATCTCCTTCATAAGTTTCTGTCCATTTATCTTTTGCTGACATAATAAATCCAAAATTAACACCAGCGCTTAAAGCAAACTGATCTGCTACAAAATATTTAGCAGAAACAGGAATTAATAAAGTACCTAGATTTATTTTAGATTCATACGAGTATCCACTTTCACTTTCTTTTGTTTTCCCTCCTAAGTCAGCATATAGAATTTCTCCTTGTAATGCAAACTTATCTGTTAGCTTATGCTCAACTAAACCTCCAACATAAAAAGAGGACTTCGCATCGCTAGAAAGTTTCTCACTTCCTGCTTTTGTAGAAAGTGTTGACATGACATAACCAGCCTTAACACCAAATTTTGTTTGTTGCGCATTAACTGCTGCAAAAAGTGCTAAAGCACCTACTAAAAATAATTTTTTCATGATTTCAAAATTTAATAAATGATTAATTGTTTTCAATTTTTAAACTTAACAATCCTGAATACTTTATTAATAAAGGAAAAAGGTCTAGAAATATAGATAACAAAATAAATTTGCATAATTCGTAAACTTCCAACACAATTACTATCATTAAAAGCCATTCATGGTTATTAGTTATTATTATATCAAATATAATATTTTTTCTTAAATTAACAAATTTTATGATTTTATTATTAATAAAATCACAAAAACCTGCTTACACAGGCTTTTGCAAAAGATTACGAATTATTAAAATTTTCGATTATGTTAATTTATTTAACATTAAAATTAATAGTTTGGTTATGATAAACTCCTGAAAGCTTGATTATGATCGTACTTTTCCATCTCGATTCAGGTTTTAATTGTGGGTTTTCGACATCTTCGGCAATAATATTCAACTTATCATCACTTTTTACAATAGAAACAACTTTGATATCATTCATACTTTTAGGCGTTGCATTTATTGCAATGAGGTTTTCGTTAGCATCATACGCAGGAATAGGAATTTGTCCATAACCTTTCGGCGAAGCATTCAAAAACTGATACAAATAGTCAATCTCCTGTTGACTATTTAATATTCTGGAAGTATTATCTCCTAACATCTCAAGTTTTGATTGATGAATTACTTCAAAAGCGATTGCATCCGAACCAGAAGTAACTACTTTATTTTGAGGTGAACATTGTAATGCTAAAACAGTTACCAACAATATATATAAGTATTTCACGCGAAAAAACTATTTATTTGGTTGATTTTGCTGATCTTCCTTATTATAAGCCAAGATAATTTTCTTAACCACCGGATGTCTAACAACATCTTCTTCTGTTAAATACACAAAACCAATTTCTTCAACATCTTTCAAAATCCTCATCGATTCTCGAAGTCCAGATTGTTGATTTTTAGGTAAATCAACCTGACTAGGATCGCCTGTGATAATAAATTTAGCATTCATTCCCATTCTTGTTAAGAACATTTTCATTTGAGAATGTGTCGTATTTTGCGCTTCATCTAAAATTACAAAAGCATCATCCAACGTACGTCCACGCATAAAAGCCAAAGGTGCTACTTCTATAACTTTCTTTTCCATAAAGCCTTCTAGCTTCTCATGCGGAATCATATCACGAAGGGCGTCATATAATGGTTGTAAATATGGATCTAATTTTTCTTTAAGGTCGCCAGGTAAAAATCCCAAACTCTCCCCCGCTTCCACAGCTGGTCTAGTCAAGATAATCCTTTTAACCTCTTTATCACGAAGTGCCCGCACCGCTAAAGCCACACTGGTATAGGTTTTTCCTGTACCAGCGGGTCCAATTGCGAAGACCATGTCTTTCTTGTCGGTTGTTTTTACTAATTTTTTTAGATTGGAAGTTTTAGCTTTGATCACTTTACCGTTAACACCTTTAACAATGATATCTTGATCAAAAACCAATTGCTTTTCTTCCTCCGATTTTATTTTTAAAATAGATTCAACATTTTTGAGGTCGATGCTATTATGTTTAGAGATAAAAGCAACAATATCGTCTAGTCTAGATTTAAGAACATCCAAAGTTTCTTGATTACCCATCGCAAAAATATAATTATCGCGACCCGTAATTTTAAGAGTTGGAAAGCTAGATTTAATTAGATTAAAGTATTGATTCTGTACACCATAGAAGACTTTTGTATCGATGTCAGAAATTTCATAATTTAGTTCATACATATATTTTCAGAGTATTTTCCTAACAAATATATAGAATTGATTTGAGGAAAGCCTTGACCTGAGCATATATTTATAGTTAATTTTGCATAAAATAAAAGAGATGCCAATTATAAGTTTAACTTCGGATTACGGAACCGTCGACCATCGCGTTGCCTGCATCAAAGGCAGTCTTCTTAGTCAGAACGAAAACATAAAATTGGTTGACATTAGCCACGATATTTTAGCCTACAATCTTCAACAGACGGCCTATATTATTAGAAGTTCTTACAAAAGCTTCCCAACTGGCAGTATTCACATTATTTGCGTTGACAGCTTTTATCATAAAGACCGAAAAAACATTCTTGCAAAAGTTGATGGACATTACTTTTTAGCGGCTGACAACGGCGTTCTTAATTTAATTTTTTTCGATATTAAACCTGATTACGTTTACGAAATCACATTGAATAAAAGATTTGATGACACGATTAACTTTACGGCAACGGATATTTTTGTCCCTGCAGCCATCCACCTTTCTAACGGTGGCGTGCCAGAAGTTATTGGTCGTCCAACGCTAGATACAAAGGAGACTTTTTTTGTGAATGCGAGCTACAAAGCTTCCGAAAAAATGATTATCGGCGAAGTAATGTATGTCGATAATTTTGGAAATGTGATCTCAAATATCCATAAAAGTCTTTTTGAAAAACATGCGAGCAATTTCGAATCTTTTACGATTAAATTCAGGAATATAGTTTTGACAAAGATTTTTAATCAATACACAGATTTAATCCCAAATTGGGAACAAGAGCAAGAATATCACGGTAAATCTGCGGTTATATTTAATGATAATAATCTTCTCGAATTAACTGTATACAAAGGCAGTCTTCACAACGGCGCCGCCTCTCTATTCGGTATGAATATGGGCGAAAAAATCTATATCGAATTCGAGTAAAGTCTAAAATAAAAAAGCGTTTGTTGTTAACAAACGCCTTTTTTATATTTAATTTCTTAATAAATTATTTAACAAACTTTTTAGAAATAACTTGTCCTTCAATGGTTGCATAAGCGACGTAAACACCGGCAGCAAGTCTACTAATGTTAACTTCAGAATTTCTATCAACTGCTAGATCTGTTTTAACAATTTTTCCAGCCATATCAAAAATCTCCAACTTATCAATCACTTTATTTGATTTTACTATTAATGTATTTTTTGATCCAGTAACAGCTAATGAAAAGCCGATCGTTTTAACATCAATAGTAGATAATGTTTTACATTCTACTTTCGCAATCCATCCTTTCTCAACAACCGAAGCATTAGATGAAAAACGTATTGTGATTGCTCCTGTCGGGTGTGTCGATTCGAAAGAACCTAAATTTTGCGTTCCCGAAATATTAATTGAACCGTTATGTAAAAATGGTGTTGATGCAATATTAGGTCCGTCATAAATTCTCATCATATCTCCACCTTGTTCTGTTACAAACTCAGTAAACGTTAGCTTTATTTTATCATTAGGATTGCTAGGTGTAAAAGTTTTAATAATAACTTCACTATTACCATAATCGCGATCTTCGCCTCCAGAATCTGTAAAATTATAATTATTACCACACCATTGTGCATCTGTCATAATAAGTTGAGTCAAGGCATAAGAGTTTTCGCCACCACAATTAACGCCAACACTTACAGTATAATATGTATTAGGTTCTAAAGTAGCAATATTAATGACTTTATTAGTTACAACACCAGTCTTAACAACAGTACCATCCGTTTTAGCAATTTTATATTTCCATTCAGTTCCTCCATTATTATCAATAATTGTCGCTGTAAGAGAATTTGGAGTCAGGTTGGAAATCTGAAGATTGGACACCGTGGGATTACAACCTGTCACACAATCTGTATTAAGACAAGCTTTGGAGTCTACCGTCTGACGAATTAACGCGCCTGGCTGCGGACCAAAACCTAATGCCAAGTTAACACCAACACCACCTACCAAATGACAATAACTCATTATCGTTCCTTTTGCGGGAATTGGACCATCACAACCTTCGGAAAAACCGCCAACTGGGCCACAACCATCGATTGGCGTGTTATCACCATTCCATACACAAGCATGCGTATGTGGCGAACCTAAAGAATGTCCCATCTCATGCGTCATTGCCATAATAGTCCAAGAATAAGTTGGCACATTTGAATAGGTCATATTAATACCGGAATAAGCATATTTACTTGTAGAGCACAAAGAGTTAAGGTAAGCTACACTTGTCGTTGAAGGATAATTAACGAGATGCGCTAGATCTCCATTAAAAGTTGTACGAGTAGCCTTAAACTTTGCTAAATTTTCGTCAAAACTTCCAGTATAAGGATCAGCTAAAGTCCATACAAAAATCTCATGCAATGACATTTTAACGCCATCATTATTGTACAAAGTTCCAATATTATTATGGATTGCTGTTATCCAGTTGGTTGTTTTAGTAACATCTCTCCCATTCTGAATGTAAGGTTTATTACAGATTTCATAATACACTCTTACACAATTCTCGGTTGTTTGAGCCGTTTTAGAGATTGTATCAGGATCAAATGAAATTTTCTGATTTTGATTTTCCATCAAAGCATCAGCCTTACAAATAAACTGACTTTTCCCCGTTAAAGTAGCATCGGAATAAACAATAAAATCTTCAGAAGAAACCGCCTTTCCTAATGCGATATTTCCAATCTTAAGATCAGAAGCCAATCCTACAACATCATCTTCAAAAAAACTAAACGCAACTATTGAAGATGCATCACCTTTAATAATACCTTGATAATATACGCCTGGTTTATAATTTTTGAATTCCCCTTTGTCCGTTTGAACAGTCAAATTCTTTTCACCTCCAAAAATATCATTCTGTAACAATTCGACAGTAATCATTTTTTCACGAAACGGAAAAGTCATTTCGATAGCTGTTGGTCGTTTTAAAACCAAATTCTCTAATTGTTTCTTGTCAAGATCTAGTACAATAGCATCAGTCGCAGATTGCTTGTATACAGCATTTTTGCTAGCGTCCTCGTTTTTTTTAAATAAATTGTAGCTTTCAAAACTTTGTTTACTTGTTTTGTAATCAATAATTCTCTTCGCTACTTTTTGTCCAGATTGACCAAAAGATAAAGAAAACGCACAAAACAAGAAAATAACTTGTAATATTCCTTTCATTTTTAATTTTTTATTAATCTTTTGCAAATAAAAGATAAAAAAATCAATTTCACAATTTACAAGATATTTGAGGCATCGTCAATTTTGTTTTAGCAATTAAAAGTATATTTGCAAAAAATTGACACGTGCTCTATTTGATTATCAAAGCGATTCACATTATTTTTATGGTCAGCTATTTTGCTGGAATGTTTTATTTACCAAGAATTTTCGTGTATTATAAAGATACCGACGATTTCGAAAATCCAAAACAAAATATCCTGCGCGAGCAATATGCCTACATGGCAAAAAGATTATGGAACATCATCATCGCTCCTGCTGGTATTATCATGCTTTCTTGCGGTTTGATTATGATTGGATTAAATACTGGTCTCATGAAAATGTCTTGGTTTCATTTAAAATTAACATTTTTGATCGGACTTTTAGCCTATCATATTTGGGCTTGGAGAAAAACGAAAAGCCTACAAATCTTAAATGGTAAAGCTTTAAAAACCTCCAATATCAAACTACGACAAATCAACGAAATTGCAACGTTCTTACTATTTGGCGTTGTTTTTACAGTGATTTTAAAATATTACATTATCGCGTATTGGTGGCAATTATTAGTGAGTTTCATCGTTATTATCATGCTGATCATGGCAACTGTCAAATGGGTTAACAAAGGAAAAAAGTAAGTCTAAGTTAGAAGCGAAATATCAACTAAACAACACATACAAAACACTACAAAGAAGCATGTTTGCAATATTTAAAAAAGAACTTTGGAGCTATTTCGGAAACTGGAGCGCATGGGTGATCATCGGCGCTTTTAGTTTTGTATCGGCTTTATTTTTATTCTTCTTCGAAAACAGTTTCAACATATTAGACATCGGGAGCGCATCTTTACAAAGCTTTTTTGTGTTGGCGCCTTGGCTTTTGATGTTTATCATTCCAGCTTTAACGATGCGAAGTCTGGCAGAAGAACAACAATCTGGGACTTTACTTTGGTTATTTTCTCAACCTTTAAAAATCTCGGAGATCATTAATGGAAAGTTTTTTTCCGTTTGGACGATTGGCGTTTTATGTTTAATTCCGTCTTTAATATATTTTTATACCATTTATAATTTAGGAATTCCGGAAGGCAACATCGACATGGGAATGACCTTTGGAAGTTATTTTGGCTTAATTGTTTTACTTGGAGGTTTTTCGGCATTAGGAATTTTAGCGTCATCATTTTCGTCAAACCAAATCATGGCGTATCTACTTGGTGTATTGCTTTGCTTTGTCATGTATTTTGGCATCGAACAATTAGCAAGTTACAAGTTGCTAGGTGGCGCAGATTTTATTTTACAGAATTTTGGATTTTATCAGCATTTTATGTCTTTTACAAGAGGACTTATCGATACTCGAGATTTATTTTATTTTGTATTTGTAATGTTTATTTGTCTTAAAATCGCTCAATTTTCGGTATCAAAAAAGAAGTAAAATTTCCTATATTTTTTTTAAAAAAATGAACAAAAACAAAATCATATATATTCTAGTAGGACTTTTGCTATTGTTAGGCATTTTTGGCGTGTTCTACAAACGATTTGACTTAACTTCAGAAAAGCGTTACACACTATCGGATGCCACTATTAAGATGCTGGAATCCATTAGAAAACCTGTAATGATCGAGGTTTATTTGGATGGCGATTTCCCAGCTTCTTTTAAACAATTACAAAACGAAACGAAATTCCTTTTGGACGAATTCCGAAAAATCAATCCAAAAATAGATTACAAATTCCGTGATCCAATTGCCGAAAAAATCCCAATGGACACCTTGCAAGCAATGGGCATGCAACCGTCAATGTTACCAGACATCAAAGACGGCAAAATCACTAACATCGTGATGTATCCTTATGCTGCCATCAAATATGAAGACTACGGATTTGCAATTCCGCTAATTATCCAACAAACAGGCATCGACTCGAGCGAGCAACTTAACAAATCCATCGAAAGTCTTGAATATAATTTTGCTTCCAACATCAAAGCGATGACCGAAGAACAAAAGAAAAATATTGGATTTTTGGTTAACCAAGACGAATTGGGAAAACAAGAATTCACCAGCTTTGTGGAAATGGCTTTAGAAAATTATAATGTTGGGCCAATTATCCCAGAAAATAAAACTGAGTTAAGTCTTGCTGACATCCCAAAACTTCGACAAATGGACGCTTTGGTGATTGCAAAACCTCGTAAAGCTTTTACAACCAACGAAAAAGTTATTCTTGACCAATACATCATGAATGGCGGAAAAAGCCTTTGGATGTTAGATGCCGTTAATGCCGAGATGGACACGCTTTTCCGTTCCAAAAAGATTATGGCATATCCTGTTGATATGAATTTGACGGACATGATGTTCAGTTACGGCGTTCGTGTTAATCCTGGTTTGGTTAAGGATATGAAGCAATCGGCTCTAATTCGTTTGGTGACTGGCGAAGTGGCTGGTAATCCACAATTCACGAATTTGATGTGGCCTTATTTCCCACTTGGTATTTCGCAAAATCAAAACGCAATAACGAAAAATATTAATCCTGTTAAGTTTGAATTCCCAACTTCTATTGATACACTTTCAAGAAAAAATACAAAATTTAACGTTTTATTTGAGTCGAGCGGCCACACGATTACGAAGAGTATTCCGAATTATGTTTCACTTTCCGAAATGGTAAAAATGGACAGTATTGGTGCAATGGAACAGGCGTCTACACCTAAGATTTTTGCAGTGTCTTTAGAAGGAAAATTCCAGTCGGCTTATGCTACAAGAAGCGAAAAAAATGGCTTCCCGAATTTTAAAAATCAAAGTTCAAACAATAAAATGATTGTGATTGCCGATGGTGATATTGCAAGAAATCAAACCGTAAAAGGTCAAGCCATGCCTCTAGGCTTCGATTATCTAACGCAACAGCGTTATGGCAACGAGCAATTCCTTAGAAATGCACTCGATTATCTTTTGGACGACTCCAACTTGATGGCGCTTCGTAACCGAAATATAGAAATGCGTCTTCTCGACAAACAACGTATTGATGCTGAACGTCAAAAATGGCAATGGACCAATCTCCTTTTACCACTAGGGATTTTGGGCGTGCTGGGCGCATTGTTCTTCTGGCTCAGAAAAAAACAATTTTCATAATACAAAACCTGTCAAATTCGGCAGGTTTTTTTATTATTTTTAAACCTCATTAAAACCAAAAAGACAAATGGATTTTCCGAAACTTGAAACTGAACGATTAATTCTTGATGCTCCAAAAGAAAGTGATTTAGAAAATATAGTGCAAATTTTGAACAACGAAGTTTATTCTAAAAACACGATTAACATTCCGTTTCCTTACACCATTGATAGTGCAAAATTTTGGCTTAATCTTTCAGAAAATGGTTTTAAAAATGAAAATCAATACATCTTCGCAATTCGGTTAAAAGACAGTCAAAAAATAATTGGCGGTATCGATTTAGGCATTGACAAAAATTTTAATAAAGCTGAACTTGGTTATTGGCTTGACGAAAATTTTTGTAACCAAGGTTTTGCAACAGAAGCTGTTATTAAAATTATAGATTTTGGGTTTAAACATTTAAAACTGAAAAGAATTTTTGCAACACATTTTGATTTTAATCCTCCATCAGGAAAAGTTTTAGAAAAATCTGGGATGAAAAAAGAAGGCGAAATGAAAGCCCACACTAGAAAAGGAAATATATACCACAATCATATTTTGTACGCAATTGTGAATGAAAATTTGTAATCTTTTAATTCGGATTTAATCTAAACTTTCTACTTCTAAAACTTGAATAAAACTTGATTTTTTCGTAAATTCGTGATTATCATTACACAAATCATGGCTTACGATTTAGAAAAAGAAAACAAGGAAATCCTTGCCCGATATAAAGATCTGATATCCAATACTTACCGAACGCTCGACGAAGATCAAAACAAATTGATCCGTAAAGCTTTTGATATTGCTTTGGATGCGCACAAAGATCAACGTCGAAAAACTGGCGAGCCCTACATCTACCATCCGATAGAAGTGGCGAAAATTGTAGCCAACGAGATTGGTCTAGGTGCGACAAGTATTGCTTGTGCCCTACTCCATGATGTTATCGAAGATTCGGAATACACTTATGAAGATTTAGAAAAGATTTTTGGAAAGAAAATCGCAGATATTGTCAATGGTTTGACGAAAATATCGGTAATGAACAATCAAAATATCTCGATACAATCTGAGAATTATCGTAAGCTACTTTTGACGTTGTCAGAGGATTTCCGAGTGATTTTGATTAAAATTGCCGACCGTCTTCACAATATGCGTACGCTAGAAAGTATGCGTCCTGACAAGCAACAAAAAATTGCGTCAGAAACTGTGTACATCTACGCTCCGATGGCACATCGTTTGGGACTTTATAACATTAAATCCGAGCTCGAAGATTTATCATTAAAATACAACAATCCGGAAGTCTACAACGAGATTACGAGCAAGTTAGAATTAGCTAAAGAAAGCCGTGATAAATATATCCAAGAGTTTAAAAAAGAAGTTTCGGAACAACTTGATGAAGAAGGTCTCAACTTTACAATAAAAGGGCGCGCAAAAGCGATTAGCTCGATTTATCGTAAAATGTTGAAGCAGAATGTGACTTTCGAAGAAGTGTTCGATAATTATGCGATTAGGATTATTTATAAATCAGATGCTAAAAACGAAAAATTCTTAGCTTGGAAAATTTACTCCATTGTTACAGATCTTTATCGTAGCAATCCGTCGCGTATGCGTGACTGGATTTCGCAATCGCGGTCGACTGGTTACGAGAGTTTGCATTTAACGGTTATGGGACCTGACAAAAAGTGGATTGAAGTGCAAATCCGTAGCGAACGTATGGACGAAATCGCCGAGAAAGGTGTCGCAGCGCATTATCGCTACAAAGAAGGTTACAAAAATAGCGACGACCAAAACTTTGACCGTTGGGTAACCGAAATCCGTGAAGTTCTCGAGCAGCAACAAGATTTATCCACTTCCGAGCTTCTTGATAATATTAAATTAAATCTTTATTCTAAAGAAGTTTTCGTTTTTACGCCAAAAGGTGAAATCAAAATTTTACCAACGGGTGCGACAGCTTTGGATTTTGCATTTTCGGTGCACTCGGACTTGGGTTCCAGATGTCTTGGTGCAAAAGTTAATGGCAAATTGGTGCCAATTAGTTATGTTTTGCAAAACGGCGATCAAGTCGATATTTTGTCTTCTCAGAATCAAAAACCAAAATCGGATTGGCTAGATTTTGTCGTAACATCTAAGGCTAAATCTAAGATTAAAGCCATTCTTAATTCAGAAAAAAATAATCGTACAGCTGAAGGTAAAGAAATCTTGCAACGTAAAATGCGTCATGCAAAACTTAACTTTAACGACGATGAAATTAATAAACTTCAAAAGTTTTTAAACCTTAAAACCTCACAAGATTTGTTCTTAGGTTTCCAAGATGGAACTTATGACATGGGCGACCTCAAACGTTATTTGGAAGGTCGTACACTATTCGGGAACTTATTACAACGTTTCAGAAAATCGCCGACAACTAAGGTTGTTACAGATAATGACACACCAGCGCAAGATTTAGATTTAATTGTCTTCGGAAAAGATGAAGAAAAATTAAACTACAATTTTGCAAAATGTTGTACAGTGATTCCGGGTGACAAAATCTTTGGATTCATCACCATTTCCGAAGGTATTAAAGTCCATAATGACAATTGTCCTAATGCGATTAACTTACGCGCAAACTACGATTATCGTGTGCTAATTGCTAAATGGGTAAATTCTGAAAGTTTCAAAAACAGAATTCAAATCGAGATCGAAGGTCTTGACAGAATGGGAATGATTAACGACATCACCGCGGTGATTAGTAACTCGATGGGAATGGATATGAAATCGATGTCAATTGCTTCTAACGATGGTATTTTTACAGGAACCATCAACCTTGAAGTTAAAAACAAACAACAATTAGAAGATACTTTCAAAAAACTTAAAAATATTAATGGCGTTTCTAAAGTGAAGCGCTTGTAGAAAATAGACAGCATGCAGTTAACCGACTACTTTAAAAAGTTCTTTCACAGCTCACAATCATCTGGCGTTATCCTTATTGTTTGTGTCATTTTTTCACTATTATTAGCAAATTCATCAATCGGACAAAGTTTCCAAAACTTTTTAGATACCGAGATTGGCACCAATCTTTTCCATTTAAAATATCCTATTAGCATTTGGATTAATGACGGATTAATGGCGATTTTCTTCCTTTTGGTAGGGCTTGAAATAAAACGCGAAATTATTGAGGGCGAATTATCTAGTTTTAAAAGTGCGTCGTTACCGATTTTTGCAGCTATTGGCGGGATGGTGGTTCCTGCACTTATTTATTTTTTATTCAATTATGGTACAGAATACGAAAAAGGTTGGGGAATACCGATGGCGACCGATATCGCCTTCTCGTTAGCCATTATCTCGATGTTGGGTAAAAAAGTTCCGCCGGCCGTTAAAATCTTTCTTGCAGCTCTGGCAATTGTAGACGATTTGGGTGCGATTATGGTAATTGCGATTTTTTATACCGATCAACTTCATTGGCTGTATTTAGGGCTTTCTGGCGCTATTATTTTACTCCTTATTGCTCTTAATTATTTTAAAGTTAAGAAACACATTTTCTATATTATTCCAGGATTGTTCTTGTGGTATTTTATGCATCATTCGGGCATCCACGCGACAATCGCAGGTGTACTTTTAGCATTTACGATTCCTACCAACGAATCTAAAACAGAAATATCACCACTTGAAAAGTTGGAGCATCAACTACATACACCGGTTAACTTTATTATTATGCCGATTTTTGCTTTAGCGAATACCAACATTATTTTCAAAACTGGGATGGTTGACGGATTGTTCACGAATTTCGGTTTCGGGATTATTTTCGGGTTGGTTGCCGGAAAAGTTATTGGCATCGGTTTATTTTCGTTTATCGCTATTAAGTCAAAAATCAGTAGTCTTCCACACCACTCGACTTGGCTACACATGATTGGCGCTGGATTTCTTGCGGGCATCGGTTTTACAATGTCGATTTTCATTGCGCTATTATCCTTCAAAGGTAATCCAGAAATACAAGATGAAGCTAAGTTTGCGATTTTGATAGCGTCAGTTTTAGCAGGTGTTATCGGTTATACACTTTTAAATTTAGTTTCAAAAAGGAAGAAGAAAATTGGAAAAGAAAAAGTTGTAATTCAATAATTGTTAATTGTTATTTTTAAATTTTAACAAAGAAAAATGATAGGCGTTGGCAACCCAGCAATTATATATTTGCTTTTTATTTTTTTTAATTATAAGTTGTATAATTTGGCTGGTAATTTCTATCATTAAAAAATATACAGTTGGTAAAATTGTATCGACAATCCTTATTCTTTTGTTTGCGTTTCCGTTTATGGATGATTTTTATAGAAGCGATGAAAGGAAACATAATGTTATAAAAGATTTACAAACTCTCAATCTTCGACTAAATGATAAGTTTAGGATTATTGAAAATTATGAGAGTTATATTCTTGGTGGAAATTTTCAACATTTCAGTATTGAAATATCCAATAAAGACCAAGAAAAAATAATTAATCAAATTATAAATTCAAAAAACTTTCAAGAGAAAAAAAATGAAAACTATGTTTTCATGGATAACGATTACAACGATAATCGAGAATATCTTTTAAACTATAAATATCCGCAATTTTATACACGAAAAATTAAAACTAAAATTGACGGAAAAATCATAGCAATTGACTTAGAAATAGGTTTAAAAGACAATGTTTAAGATACTCAAAATGGGAAAAATAAAAGCATTTAATTATAAAGATAATTTAAAATCTTTAACTAAATATTAATAAAATTTAATCCAAATTTTCAGAAAAAGACTCGGTGGCATCATCATGTACGATCATTTCTTGATTTATGATATTCTCGAGTTTTACTTTTTTAATAGCGAGATTCAGTTCGTTTCCAAGTAACACCAACATCACATTAAGATTGGTCCAAACCATCACCAAAATAATTGATCCAATCGAGCCATAAAGAACGTTGTAACGTGCTATATTCGCAACATAAATAGCAAAGAAATAAGTTAGAACAACAAATAAAATTGTTGTTAAAATTGCCCCTGGAATAGCTTCTGAGAATTTCGTGATTTTAAGACAACCAACCCAATAGAACAACGCCAAAAGAATAAAATAAAACAACGGAAATGAGATAAATCCAATAATCTTGGACAAGTTGTCGACCAGCCAACTGATGTTATATTCTGGTGTGAAGAGTTTTAGAACAACTTCACTGTAATAAATTCCGAAAATCGAAAACAAAACCAATGCGATAAAAGCCAATGTAATCAACATCGCCAACGCATATTCTTTGATAAAACCGCGTTTTAGTTCAGTGTTGTGGTTAAAACCATTGATTAAACTAAATGCGCCATTGGTCCCAAAAACAAATACCAACAAAATGGTCAAATTGCTGACACCTTTCATATTTGGGACAATATTATTTTGGATATAATCGCTGACATCTTGTTGCATGTGCGAGGGAAAAACATTCTCCATCAAAACTTCAAAAATATAGAACTGAAGCTTGTCGTAATGCGGCATATAAGGCAATAGAGAAAACATAAAAAGGATCATCGGGAAGAGACTGAGGAAAAAACTCCATGAGATACTTGCCGCTTGTTTGCCCAAAGGTTTGCTAAAAACACCTGCAAAATAGACCTTCATCATTTGCAAAAGAGAAATGCCCAAACCCGGAATGTGAATACCATCCAGAAAATCTGAAATTTTTGTGATAAATTTGGGTAATTTTTTATCCATAAATTCTTATTGCAAAACAAAGATACTAAATGCGAATTAATTTGCTCTGCATCGGCAAGACCGACGATAAAGAAATTATCAATCTTATCAATTATTATATCCCAAGACTTCCAAAGCATTGGAATTTTAACCTTGTGGAAATTCCTGATGTTAAAAACGTCAAAAACCTAACACCTGACGCTCTCAAAAAAGAGGAAGCCAAACTTTTTAAAAATCATATTGACGCTGGCGAATTGGTTATTCTCCTCGACGAAAAAGGAAAACAATTCACAAGCCGCGAGTTTTCTCAAAAAATTGATTTTTGGATGGGAAGTTCGGTTAAAAAGATTCACTTTTTAGTTGGTGGCGCTTATGGCTTTTCAGATGAGATTTATCAAATGGCCAACGAGAAAATTTCACTTTCAAAAATGACATTTACGCATCAGATGATTCGACTTTTCTTTGTGGAACAAATCTATCGTGCATCAACAATTCTTCAAGGAAAACCGTATCACAACGATTAGATTTTTGTTTTTAAATTTAATTCTTAACAAATCGAAAAGATTGGTGTAAACTTAAATTGATTGTTGTTTTCTGAGGACGATTTTTGTGATTTCGGCAAAGAGTCCACCCGACAAAACACCTACCAAAGCACCAAAAACAACATCCATCGGAAAATGTACACCAAGATAAATTCGGCTGTACGACACTATTGTTGCCCACACAAAAATACAAACTGGTAACCAACGGTATTTGTGCGAGATAAGAAGACTTAAAAAGCTAGCAATAAAAAAGCTATTCGCTGCATGTGACGAGAAAAAACCATATTGTCCTCCGCAAGTTATCATTCTCATTTTTGGAATTAAAGCCTCATCATGACAAGGACGAAGACGCGCAATCCCGTATTTGAAAATGCCAGCAATTTGGTCCGTAAACGTAATTCCTAATGCAATGAAAATCAGAATAAAAATTACAGATTTTGGTTTGTAAGTTTTAAAAACTAAATACAAAAAGATAATGTAAAGCGGAATCCAAACCCATTTGCCAGTTACTAATAACCAAAACGGATCATAAGAAGCATCACCAAGATTGTTGAGATATAAGAGTAAATCTCGGTCTTTGTCTATTAGCTCTAGCATATTAACGACTTACAGGTCCTTCGTGTTCATCACTAAGTTGATCAACTTTGGGCGTTTCTGGTTTTTCGGACTCTAGAGATACTGATTTTTTGATATCATTCATCGGGTTATAATCTTGAACCGATTGTTTAACCTTGTCGATTTCTTTTTTAATTTCGGAAACAGGATTGTCTGCTTCTTTCATTATTTCGGTTTTGATATCGTCGACAGCACCACGCATTTTGCGTACGCCTTGTCCCAAACCACGCGCAATCTCGGGTAATTTATCAGGACCAAATAAGACCACAATAGCCAAGGCTATCATCAGCATTTCACCAAAACTTAATTCCATAGTGCAAACTTACAAAATGTATTGAAATTCAACCAAAAACCTTTGCTTAAATATTTCTTAAATTGGTTGTTGGTTATTAGTTTAAGGTTTAAGCAAAATTAATTCGTAATTCGTAATTCGTAATTCGTAATTCGTAAATCAAAAAAAAAATTACTCTTGCATCGCCTTCTTTTCTCTCAAACGTTTGTTGCGAGCGAAGGTGTAATAAGCGACGAATGCGCTAACACCCATTAATATAAAGCCTAAGAAAAATGGTGCTCCTGCAAATTTGAATGGTGCTTTATCATGCGTGAAATAAAAGAAAATATTCGTCATCAAAGGTGGTCCAATAATCGATGTTAAACTAACTAAACTTGCTAAAGCGCCTTGCAATTCGCCTTGCTCGCTGTTGGGTACCTGTGAAGAAATAACAGATTGCAAAGCTGGTCCACAAATTCCGCCAAGTCCATAAGGCACCAAAAAGGCGAACATCATCCAACTTTCACTTGCAAACGCGAACAGCAACATCCCGACAGAATATAAAATCAATCCGTAATAAATACTTCTTTCGTTACCGAGTTTTGGTTGCAAATATCTTATCAAAACGCCTTGTACCAAAGCTGCCATAACACCAGAAACACCTAAGGAAATGCCGACTAACTTTTCGCTCCAGTTGAATTTATACATCGTAAAAAATGTCCAGTTGGTTTGCATCGCATGACCTGCAATATAAACCAAAACTAAAGCACCGATAAGCCCTAAAAGTTCTGGATGACGTTTTAACCCCATTAACGATCCAATGGGATTCGCACGTTTCCAGTCGAATGGACGTCGATTTTCTTTGGGTAAACTTTCTGGAAGGACAAACAAGCCGTAAAGAAAATTAATCAAACATAATCCTGATGCTGCATAAAATGGAACTCTCGCGCCGTATTGTCCTAAAACCCCACCAATAACTGGTCCGATAATGAATCCTAAACCAAAAGCTGCGCCTACCAATCCGAAGTTTTTGGCACGGTCTTCATCAGTAGACACATCAGCAATGTATGCGCTAGCTGTTGTGATACTCGCCCCCGTAATTCCTGAGAAAATACGTCCAATAAATAACCAAAATATCGTGGGAGCAATGGCTTGAATATAAAAGTTAATTGCAAAACCTAGCAAAGATGCTAAAATAATGGGACGACGTCCAAATTTGTCACTTAGTCCGCCTAAAACTGCAGCGAATAAAAACTGCATCACCGCATATAACGTACTTAACCAACCGCCATAACGTGCAGCTTCACTAACATCAGCGTGGATTAGCTCTTGGATCAATTTTGGAACTACCGGAATGATAATTCCCCAACCCGTGATATCGATTAGTAGTGTTATAAAAATGAAGCCAATTGCGGCTGATTTTTTATTGCTTTTCATACGGCTACGAATTTAGTTTTTTTTTCTTTGTGATTGGCGATTGGTTTTTAGTTTTTGGTTGTCGGTTGTCTAGCAAGATTAATTGATAATGGATAATTGATAATGGATAATTGATAATGCATAATTCTTTAAACTTCTCGATACATTTCGTTACGTGAAACACTCTAAGTGACGAAGCGTGAATTGTAAATCATCATTCGTAAATCCAAAAATGACAATCACAACAAACCCGAATATAAAATTGGATGTGGTTGTTGCGCCCCGGATGGAACGGTCTGTTGGAGCTCTTTTTTTTGGGTGGCTTCGGGACTTCGACTCCGCTCTGCAGCCTCGAAATAGCCACCAAGAAAAAAGCGACTAGCGACAGCCGGAAATGGCGCCCAAATAAAAAGCCTCCAGATGATACTGAAGGCTTTTTTATACTATTAAAAACTAATTTAGTTTTTTACAATTTCTGTGTTGTCTACGCTTGTTTTGCCATGCGGTACTTCTTCTTTCTTCTTACCTTTTAGGAAGTCGTAAGCGGTTGCTGACGAGATAAAAATTGATGAATATGTACCGAAGCCGATACCTACCAATAGACAGAACATAAAGCCTCTTAGGTTTTCGCCACCGAAAATGAAAATTGCAAGAATAACCAAAATCGTAGTGAATGATGTATTGAAGGTTCTACCAATTGTACTCGAAATAGAGTCATCGAATAGACCAGCCAATGTAAGTGCTTTTTTCTCACGAAGGTACTCACGAATACGGTCAAAGACAATTACGGTATCGTTAATCGAATAACCTATTACGGTCAAAATTGCAGCAATGAAATCTTGGTTGATTTCCATGTTAAATGGTGCAATCTTGTAGAATAATGAATAGACACCTAATATAACAATTGTATCGTGGAATAGACCTGCTATGGCTCCTAACGAGAACTGCCACTTGTCGAATCTTACCAAAATATAGATAAAGATCCCTACTAATGATGCTAATACTGCTAAACTACCTCCTGTTTTGATATCGTCGGCTACGGTTGGACCAACTTTAGTGGATGATACAATACCGGCATGGCCTTTATCTGCTGCTTTGAAATCCGCCAAGGTCATGTTAGCTGGAAGATTAGCTTTGACACCTTCGTAGATTTTTTGTTCTACCGTTTGGTCAGCTTTTAAAGATTCGTCATCGATAAGGTAATCTGTTGAGATTTTCAATTGGTTACCACTACCGAAAGTTTTAGCTTCTACTGCTGAGTTTTTACCATCTGCTGTCTGCATAAGTTTTGCAATGCTTGCTTCAACTTTTTCAGCATTAACTGGCTTTTCGAAACGTACAACATAATTACGTCCTCCTGTAAAGTCAATACCGAATTTGAAACCATTAACTGCAATTGATGCAAAACTAATGATCATTAAAATAGCTGAGAAGATATAAGCATATTTACGTTTTCCGATGAAGTCGATCCATACATTACGGAAAGCATTCTTCGTCATTGGCGTCCAAACAGATAGAGATTTACCTTTGCTTAATCTATTGAAGATCATCAACCTTGATAAAAGAACTGATGTGAACAATGTCATAATCAAACCAATAATCAATGTTACTGCGAAACCTTGGATAGGTCCAGTACCAAAGATATAAAGGATAACTGCCGTAATCAAAGTTGTAAGGTGACCATCGATAATCGCAGATAATGCGTGTTTGAAACCGTCTTTGTAAGCTTCTAAAATTGACTTACCACGGAATAATTCTTCTTTTGTTCTTTCATAAATAATTACGTTAGCATCGACCGCCATCGCCATCGACAACACGATACCTGCAATACCAGGAAGTGTTAATGTCGCATCGATAGAGTCCATGATTCCGAAGATGTAGAACAAGTTGATGATCATCGCAATAACTGCGTAGATACCTGCACCACCGTAATAGAATATGATATAAACAATAATAACTGCAAATGCAATAAGGAATGACAGCACCCCTGCTTGGATAGATTCTGCTCCTAATGAAGGACCAACAACGTCAGCTTGTACAATTTTAGCACCTGCTGGCAATTTACCCGCACCTAAAACGTCTGTTAAATCTTTAGCTTCTTGTTGTGTGAAGTTACCAGAAATCTGTGTTCTACCATCTGGGATTACACCTTGTACGTTAGGCGCCGTATATACTCTGTTATCCAAAGTTACAGCAACTGGCTTGTTAACGTTTTTCCCAGTCATTGTTTTCCATTCTTTCGCACCTTTTGAGTCCATTTGCATGTCTACTACGATACGTCCGATTTGGTCATAACTAACGTTAGAACTTTCTACAGCACCATCAACAGGCGCTTTTTGGCTGATATTCCCACGGATTGCATAAAGCACCAAATTGTTAGGATCTTCTCTTTCTGGTTTGTATCCCCACATGAATTGGGTATACTTAATGTTAGTAGGTCTTGCTTTGATAGCAACTTCACTGTTAAGAATTTTGTTAACAATAGCTGTATCTGATAATTTAACATTAGCAACACCGTTAGAACGAAGTGTGTTAATCTGAAGCGCTTTTACTAAATCTGTGTTAGCCTTAACTCCCATAGAATCACTTTTAGCACGAACTAATTGTCCTAACTGCTCGAAGTATGGATATACTTCTGGAACTTGTTGAACTTCCCAAAACTGAAGCTTTGCAGAAGTCGCCAACATTTTTTTAACTCTGTCGATATCTTTAATACCAGGCATCTCTACCAAGATACGTCCAGTACCAGCTACACGTTGTACGTTAGGTTGTGTAACACCCATCTTGTCAATACGTGTACGGATAACCTCGTAAGCTGTACCAACAGATTGGTCGATTTTCTTTCTTACAATATTTCTAACCTGATCATCAGTTGTATTAAATTTGATTTCAGTCAAATTTGTGTTACCGAAGATCTCAGGATCTGCAAGTTTTAGATTAGTACCTTTTTCTTTGTTAACAGCATCAAACTGAGTAAAGAAATCATCAATAAACAACTTTGTTGAGTTTCTTTGTACTTTTTCTGTTCTGTTAAGTGCTTCGATTAACACTGGGTTTGTAGAATAATTAGTTAAATCATTCACCAAATCTCTTTGATTAATTTCCAAAAGCACGTTAATACCACCTTTAAGGTCAAGACCAAGCTTCATTTCTTTAGCTTTTGCGTCTACATAGTTAAGTTTTGTAAAACCTAAATTCAATGTATCCTTAGATAGTCTTGCAATCTCCTCTTGGTATTTTTGTTGGTTATCGCCTGCAACAGCTAGTGCCTCTTTTTCTATTTTGTTGGCATAGAAAGACGGCAAAAGCTCATTAAGACATATAAGTCCTAGTACGATAGCAACTAATGTAACGAGTCCTTTTCCTTGCATTTTCTTACTATATATAATTAATTTAGTCGGCAAATATAATGATTTTCTCTATAAATAAGAATTTGATTTTGTGTAATTATTAACAAATCAGCGTAAAAACCTTAACTTTTTTTTAAGTTAATTTTAATCTTGGCTAAAATGTTTGATAAAATCGAAATCTTTTAAACCTTTGTGAACTCTTTTAGCAAAACAAAAAAAGAGCTGATTTCTCAACTCTTTCCGTTATTCTATTTTATAATTTTTCCTGAATTAAAATCCAATTTTAAAAATTATATCGTCATCGAAAAAATACGGGTTTCGGGTTTGTTACGCATCATTCGAAGGTCAAAAACCATCGCTACATTTCTTGTAAAAGCTCTACCCTTTTCGGTAATTTTTATTTGATGATCTGCAAATTCTACCAAGCCGTCTGCTTCCATTTCTTTCAACATTTCTAATGCATTTTCTAACTCGGGGAAGCTTGTTTGCACATCCCAAGTTGTCTCTAGTTGACACATCAAATTAAGAATATGACGACGAATTGTTAAATCTTCATCATTAAGAATATGACCTTTAACAACCGGAATTTCACCATTTTCAACTTTGGTTTGATACTCTTCCACCGATTTTTCATTTTGCGCAAAAGCATACCAAGAATCCGAAATCGATGACGCACCAAGACCAACCATCAATTGGGTTTTGCTAGACGTGTATCCCATAAAGTTTCGGTGAAGTTTTTTACCAATCAAGGATTGATACAAGTCATCAGATTCTAAAGAGAAATGATCCATGCCAACCTCGATGTAGCCAAGATCTTCAAGAAGTTTTTTCCCGTTTTCGTATTGTTTGCGTTTTTCTTCACCAGATGGCAAATCTTTTTCATCAAAACCGCGTTGTCCAACACCTTTTATCCAAGGCACGTGTGCATAAGAATAAAATGCTAAACGGTCTGGTTTTAACTCCAAAGTTTTACGAATGGTAAGCTCAGTGGTTTCCCAATTAGAATGTGGTAGACCAAACACCAAATCATGCGAAATACTCTGATAGCCAATTTCACGCGCCAATTTCGTTACCTTTTCTACGTTTTCGAAAGGTTGAACTCTGTTAATGGCTTTTTGAACTTTAAGATCATAATCTTGAACACCAAAACTCACTCTTCTAAATCCTAAATCATAAAGTGTCTGCAGATGTTCTTTAGTCGTGTTGTTTGGATGTCCTTCGAACGAAAATTCTTGATGCTCAGCAATTTCTACAGTTTCAAAAATAGAAGACAAAAGTGTTTTCAAATTCTGTGGTGAAAAGAAAGTTGGCGTACCACCACCCAAATGTAATTCTTTAAGAATAGGTTTTTCGTCGAATAATTCTAGGTAAAGTTTCCATTCTTTAATAACAGATTCCAGATACGGAACCTCAACAGAATGCTGCTTCGTAATACGTTTGTGACATGCACAAAATGTACACAATGCTTCGCAAAAAGGTAAATGAATATAAATTGAAATTCCTTCTTTCGCATTAGACTCTTTGAAAGTTCTTATTACACTTTGCTTCCATAATTCTGTAGAAAATGTAGTTTCGTCCCAATACGGAACAGTTGGATAAGAGGTATAACGCGGGCCAGGAATATTGTATTTGTCAACTAATGAAATCATCTTGTCTTCGACATTAAAATTGACTGCAAAGTTACGAAATAGAAGTCAGAGTTAAATATACTTTCCGAAAGCCAAAAAATGACTTTTATTGTACAAACAGGAGAAATTTTTCATATTAATCTAAAAAACTAAGTTTTGAAATTTTGTCTTTTCCTGCTAAAACTAAAGTCTTGGCATCTAGCCATTCGCAAGTGTAAAAACCTTTCTCATCCGAAATTTTTGTCCAAGTTTTTCCGAAATCTTTAGAATAACTTATATGATTATCTCCTAAAGCAACAATCTCCTTGCCTTTGGATTTTGGTTTTATCTTAACACAAGTCGAATAACCTGCATTTTGTCCAGAAGCTTGTATTTGCCAAGTTTTGCCGCCATCGTTGGTTGTCGCAATGTTGCTAATATTTTTGGACTGGTTTTTATAATCGCCACCAACAGCAATACCAAAATTTTCGTCCGCAAAATCAATAGAATAAATACCTTGCGAAGGTGTACCTTGCACAATAGGCATTTCGTATACTTCCCAATCATAAGGTTTTACCCAATCGAATTTGAAAATTCTAGCTTTTGTACCACCAGTAGCAATCCAAACTTTGTTACCCTGCATTGCAATATTAGAATTACTCGCTGCAAAATGCGCTTCTCCTTTAGCATAGGTAGGAACATTTCGATAAGTATCGTTAACCATTTTTTTATCTTTTGATGTAATAAAAAAATTAGGTTTCCCATCTGCAAATGGATCACTAATCGCTAAACCATTATTGTTAGTATTATTAACTTTGAAACAGTCATAAAAAGTTGTAGAATCTGAAAATCTCATCAATTCCGAAACACTTAGATTGACTGAAGAAACACCATAAAATTGAGCTGGCGAACCAATATTAACAGTTTCGAAAAAACCTTCTTTAAATCGTGCTAACACACGAAATTCTTGATTTTTGGAATTAAGCTTTATTTGACTTTTATCTTTTGGATTTTTAATTTTTACAAACCCAAACTTCGATTGCGAGCCTGCGTACCAAACTTTGCCATCGTAAACTTCGATAGCGCGAATGCTAATGTTATCTGTTAACAAAGTATCAATCTTGATGTTTTGAGATTTTGAAAATCCAAAAACGGCTATCGCAACAAAAAGAAAAATTGATTTCATGACTTGTAAATATTCGAAGGACAAATTAGTATTTTTATTTTGAATATGCGTCCGGGCGAAGGGCATTGTTGGAGCTCGTTATGCGAGGCGGCGGAGCAAAGCGGAGCCGTCCGAGCATAACAGCGACTGCCCGTAGACCGAAAAGACGCCCAAATAAAAAACCCGCTCAAAAAAAAGCGGGCCAAAAAAATATATTTAGTTTTCGGTATTCTTATGAGGATTGTTAAGATGGCTATTTTTGCGACCATAGAACATATAGACCAAAACGCCCAATACAAGCCAGCCAGCAGACAATTCTAAAGCATGTGCGCTAAGGTTAAGAATCAAATATAAGTTGATGAAAACACCCAAAGCAACGACAACTTTGTAAGCTGGTACTTTGAAAGTTCTTTCTAGGTTTGGTTCTTTCTTACGCATTACCCAAACCGCGATACACACTAGCGTAAACGCGAATAATGTCCCAAAACTTGTCATATCCGCCAAAGTCGAAATCGGTGTAAACGCCGCTACGAAAGCTACAACAACACCAAGAAGAATAATTCCTTTTGCCGGTGTTTTAGTTTTTGGATGAAGCTCTCCTAAGAATTTTGGGATAAGTCCATCTTTTGACATTCCGATGAAGATTCTCGACTGTCCCATCATCATAACCATGATTACAGAGATAAGTCCTACTGTTGCTGCAATCGTAACAATATTACTTGCCCAGTGATAACCTGCAATTTCGAAAGCGTAAGCTACTGGAGCCTTGATCGCTTCTGGGAATTTTCCTTCTGGATTAAAATCTGTATAATGCATCATCCCTGTCAATACCAACGACACACAAATGTAAAGCGCAGTACAAATTAACAACGACGTGATAATCGCAAACGGAACATCTTTTTTAGGATTAATAGCTTCTCCAGCTTGTGTAGACACGGCATCGAAACCGATGTAAGCAAAGAAAATAGCTGCAGCTCCCGAGATGATCCCTTTGATGCCGTATGCTGAGACCATATCACCCTCGGGGTTTTTAACTAGTGCTTCGGCTGGGATAAAAGGTTTCCAGTTTTTAACACCGTCAACACTTGTATAAAGATCTGTGTTTGTAAATACGATGTAAGCTCCAGCGATGATTACAAAAATAACCGCCGACGTTTTCATAATTACAATAAGGTTGTTAGCGCCAGCCGCTTCTTTTGTCCCCTTAACCAACAAAGCAGTAATTAAAAGTACAATGATAAAAGCGGGTAAATTCATAGAGAATCCTTCGCCAACATAACTTGATGGATCCGACGTCAGCCAAGCAGGCAAATGGACGCCAAATATTTTTAGAAATTTATTAAAATAACCGGACCAACTCACGGAGACCGCCATACTTGCCATGGCATATTCAAGGATGAGACACCAGCCCATCGCCCAAGCGAAAATCTCACCAACTGTCCCGTAAGCATAAGCGTAAGCCGAACCTTCTACAGGAATTATCGATGCAAACTCTGCGTAGCAAAGTGCTGCAAAAACACAGGCTATACCTGCCACAATAAAAGAAATCGCCAAAGCTGGACCTGCGTGATAATAAGCACCCGTCCCTGTCAACACAAAAATACCACCACCAATAATAGCGCCGACACCAATTGCTGTTAAACTCCATTTACCAAGAACACGCTTCAATTGACTTTTTTTCATGTCCGCTTCGTAAGCACTTAGCGGTTTTTTGATCCAAATGTTTGACATAAAAAATACTCTTTACTTCTTTATTTAATTTCAGGTTACGAAAATATAAAAAAAACGCAATTACAACATCAAATCCTAACAAAATATTAAAATAAGTTAAGGGAATCTTGTATTTTTAACATTAATGATATAATAATAATATTACCCATTTTTTATTAAATATGTATCTTTACCAGCATGATCGATTTTTTTAACAACCTTAGTGCACAATATCAATCCTACGACACCTATCTTATTGTCCTAGAAGCTATTGCAACTTTTTTTGGTATTATAAGCGTCTATTATTCAATCAAAAAAAACATTTGGGTATATCCGACAGGCATTATTTCTACGGTGTTATTTATTTACATCATGTTTGTTTTTGGGCTGTTAGGCGACATGCTGATTAACGTTTACTATACGGTAATGAGCATCTATGGTTGGATATTATGGCGTCAAAATACAAACGACAACGTTCACATCAATGTAGAAAAAGCCTCTCCAAAAGATTGGAAAAATGCGATTGTTTTATTTGTTGGGAGTTTAGTTTTTGTAGGATTAATCTACTATTACAAACCTTTTATCGACAACAACTTCTCGATGGAAAATGTCAAATTAGGATTATATCATCTCGATTGGGCGAATTATATGGACATCGTGACGACTTCTCTATTCTTGGTCGGCATGTTTTTGATGGCAAAACGAATTGTCGAAAACTGGATTTTTTGGATCGTCGCAGACCTTATCTGTATCCCAATGATGCTCTACAAAGGACTTGGCATCACGTCGCTACAATATTTCGTATTCACATTTATGGCGACAGTTGGCTACATCGAATGGCTCAAAACTTGGAAAAATCAAAACAAAAATCAGGAGCAGATCAAGTAATTGTTTTTAGAAAATCCTCACCCGCTTTCCGCTATATCTTTTGTAATGATCGCTTCGACTCCGGTCAGCGGCCATTACAAAAGGATGCCGCTTCAATCGGGGCTAGGAGGAATTATCGTGAAGTTGTTTGACTAATTTAGCCCACTCAACTTTTCTGAATATTCTTTTGAGAAAACAGCTTTATCGTCTTGTAATTTTTTGAAATCCGTTGGCAAAATGTAGTTGAACAAGAACTCGTTGTTTTCGTCAACGAAAATAAGTTCCTTTTCTTCTCCATCTATTAAGGATGCAAAAATATCCCACATCGACTGATCTTTCAATTTTAATAATTCGAAAAAATCTTTAGCTTTTATTGTTATTTTCTTCATAATTTTTTTTAGGCTTCTTACAAAATCACTGACTCGTCAATCATCATTCGTAATTCCAAAATATAAAATCGTCTTACACGTCTTTTATAAAATCTTCGTATTCATAAAAGAACATTTCGAAAGCGGTCATTTTTTCGACAAAGAATTCAAAAGTATCTGGCCAAGTTTGTTTGTTAAAAACGCTAACACCAGTTTTTGTTATCCAAATGCGACTAATAACTTTTCCGTTTTCCAAAACAAAATGTTCGTCTATCTCAAAATCACCAATCTCATCTCGCAACAAATCTTCCAAAGATTGAATCTTCTCAAAATAAGCATTTCGGAAGAGTTCGTCTTTCATTTCGATGTCGAGAGAGACTTCAGCTTTTTTATTATCTGCACTGAATTTAAAAGAAAAATCTTTAATCTTAGTATCATACAACAACCATTTTCTCGGAAAAGCTTTCCCGAAAGCGGTCCAAAATTCTTTCTTTAGTTGCGCTGCTTCTTGTTTTGAAAACACTTGTAATTAATTATGAGTGAAGAATTATTAATTGACGTTATTTGGTGTTTAGTTATTGGTTTTTAGTGTTAATTCTAGAAATTTTAATGATAAGAAAACTAACTTGTTCTCGATACGATTTTCTTCGAAAATCACTCGAACTGACGTTAATTTCTTATCTAGATTCTTAAAACCTAAAACCAGCTACCTAATTCCCAATACCTATAATTTAAGACCTAAATTAGCGGCATTAAACTCTGCCACCAAATTCTTAATAACTTCTTCGACTGGTAAAATGCTATCGATAAGCGCCGAAGATTGTCCAATCTCTAACTCGCCTTCCTCCAAATCGCCTTCGAACATACCGCGTTTTGCCCGTGCTCTTCCCAAGGTTTCTTTTAGTGCTTCAACATTTCTACCCTCTTGATAAAGCGCTTCTAGATCGTTGAAAAACTTATTTTTCACTAATCTCACTGGCGCTAATTCCTTTAAAGTTAAATGTGTATCGCCTTCACCAAGTTCAATAATTTTATTTTTGAAATTATCGTGAGAACTCGCTTCCATAGTTGCAGCAAAACGAGATCCGATCTGTACACCATCTGCACCAAGAATCATCGCAGCTTTCATTTGTGCGCCCGTTGCAATGCCGCCAGCAGCGATTAACGGTGTCGAAATATGACGTTTAACATTTGGAATAAGTGATAAAGTTGTCGTCTCATCGCGACCGTTATGTCCGCCAGCTTCAAAACCTTCTGCAACAATAGCATCAACTCCAGCTTCTTGACATTTAACAGCGAATTTGGTTGAGGATACAACATGGGCTACTTTGATGCCTTCTTTTTTTAAAATTTCAGTGTAAGCCTTTGGACTTCCCGCTGAAGTGAAAACAATCTTAACGCCCTCCTCCAAAATGATTTTGATAATCTCTTCGAGATTCGGATACAACAAAGCGACATTAACGCCAAAAGGCTTGTCTGTTGCTGCTTTACATTTTTGAATATTTTCTCTAAGAATATCGGGATACATGCTTGCAGAACCGATAAGTCCTAATCCTCCATTGTTAGAAACCGCCGAAGCCAACCTCCAGCCACTGTGCCAAATCATTCCGCCTTGGATGATTGGATATTTTATATTAAAAAGTTCTGTTATTTTATTCATATTTTGTTGATGATCGTAAGATTTTTTCGCAATACCGAAGTCGATAAAACTTGACATTATGTTGAATATTTTCCCAAAAATAAGGATTATTTTGTGAGTTTTAAAACGTCTTTTAAGAAATCGAATCTTTACTTTCTTAAACCACAAAAGCTAAAGAATTTTCATCTAAACTAGAAACATTCTTTTCTTTAATACAAGAAACTAAATAGCATTTTTGTAAACCACAAAGGCTAATAAAAAATAACTCTGTAGTAGAAAAGTAAATTTTTGACAATAATCTCAACGGCGTGGTTGCGCCCCGACCTGAACGGAGCTCTTTTTGCGCTTCGACACGGTGGAAAGCCCAAGCCTTGGAAAGTCGAAAAGCAAAAAAGCGGGAGTGGAGGGCGGAAAAGGCGCCCAAATAAAAAATATTGCTTTATTTTTACATTTTAAATTACAAGATGGATTTATCACTACGGACGGTCACCGTCTTACGCTATATATTGCCGTTGCGCGAGGGCGGCTCGTTGCCAGCTTTGGCGGAAGCCGACGACGACTTCAAATATGTGTTGAAATTTCGTGGCGCTGGTCATGGTGTGAAAGCTTTGATTTCGGAGTTAGTCGGTGGCAAAGTGGCTCAGGTTTTGGGATTGCGAACGCCTGAATTGGTTTTTGCAAACTTGCACGAAGACTTCGGAAGAACCGAAGCCGACGAGGAAATTCAGGATTTGTTGAAAGCGAGTGTTGGACTAAATTTGGCCTTACATTATTTGTCTGGTGGCATCAATTATGATCCTGCCGCTGTAAAAATTGATGGTAAACTAGCGTCGGAAGTTGTATGGCTAGATGCTTTCCTTACTAATATTGACCGTACTTTCCGAAATACAAACATGTTATATTGGCATAAAGAATTGTGGCTGATTGACCACGGCGCTTCTTTGTATTTTCATCATTCTTGGGACAATTGGGAAAAGAATGCAGTGAGTCCGTTTGTGATGATAAAAGATCATGTTTTGTTACCACAAGCTGATCAATTGGACGAAGTCAACGCAAGATTCCGAGCGATTTTAACGGATAATGTATTGCGTGATATCGTGGAATTAATTCCCGAAGATTGGTTACAGTGGCGCGATACGAAGCTTTCGCCAAAGGAGATAAAAGAGGTATATTTTCAGTTTTTGACAAGACGTGTTGCCCATTCTGATAACTTTGTAAATGAAGCGAAACATGCAAGAGGTTAAATTATACGAGTATGCGGTGATCCGTCTGGTGCCGAAACCTGAGCGCGAAGAGTTCATCAATGTTGGTTTGGTGCTTTTTAGTAAGCGTGAAAAATACATCAAAGTAAAAACGAAACTTTGCTCCGACCGAATGAAATGTTTTGTTTGTGAAACCGAATTTGACATCATCGAAAAACATTTGACGTCTTTTGAAAACGTTGCAAAAGGTGGGAAAGATGCTGGACCAATTGCGCAACTCGAAATCCCCGAGCGATTCCGTTGGTTAACGGCTGTGCGAAGTTCTATCATCCAAACATCGCGTCCGCATCCTGGACAAGCCAAAGATTTGGATGCGGCTTTCGATCGACTGTTTAAAGATTTAGTAATGTAAAAAATGAAAACTTCCCTACTCGATTTTCAGTTGATTACGGATGATTATCCCTACGAGCTTTTGCTTTTGGCGGACGAAACACGCAACGCCATCGACAAATATTTATCGAGTTCTGATGTTTTTCTTGCAAAACTCAACAACGACAATGTTGGCGTATTCTGCTTATATCATCAAGATTCTGAAACGGTTGAATTAAAAAACATTGCAGTTTCTGAAAAGTATCAGCGACAAGGAATAGGCGAACAAATGATAACGCACATCAAAAAAATATGCTATCCAAAATACAAGCGCATTATCGTTGGGACAGCAGATTGTGGGATTAATCAGATTCGGTTTTATGAAAGAAATGGATTTCAAAAATATGACGTCAGAAAGAATTTCTTTATCGATAACTATCCCGAACCGATTTTTGAAAATGGCATTCAGTTAAAAGATATGCAACTTCTAAAATTTGAATTCTAAAACTACTCTTCTCGATTAACCAAATCCATTGAAAATGCGGGAAGACAAATCGCAACATATTCGCAAGCTTCCGAAAATGGATTCGAATATCTTACACGTGCGCCTTTTTCAATCAGAATACTTTGACCTTTTTCTAAATTGATAATTTCACCATCGATTTCGAATTGTTTTTTTCCAGAAATAATCAAAGTGAATTCATCAAATTCTGGGGTCTGATGTGGCTCGCTCCAGTTAGGAGGCGCGACCATGTGCGCAATCGAAATATTTTTGTTTCCTGTAGAATTTCCCCAGTGTTCTTCTATCAGTTTTCCATCGGTTGTTGGTACAACGAAAGGATTTGCTTGGATTTTATATTTTTTCATTTTTTGGGTTTATGGTTTAAGGTTTAAGGTTTAAGGTTTAAGCAAAGTTAATTCGTAATTCTAAACTTAAAAATAAAAAATTTCTCGATATGCTGCGCTACTCGAAATGACGAACAGAAAAACGATAAAGAAGCCTTCGATTTAGCTTAGTGACCATGTTTCGTTAATTCTTAATTTAAAAAAGAATCGATTTTTCGAGCTCTAGGAGTTTTTGTTTGCGCCAGATACCGCCACCGTAACCTGTTAATTTTCCGTCGCTTCCGATAACGCGATGACAAGGTATAATAATCGAAATTTTATTAAGGCCGTTAGCATTTGCAACTGCGCGAACGCCTTTTGGATTTCCCAAAATATTGGCTTGTTCTTGATAGCTTCTGGTCATACCATAAGGAATCGTCCGAAGAACTTCCCAAACTTGCTTCTGAAAAGCTGTCCCAACTGGCGATAAAGGCACCGAAAAATCTGTTTTTTTTCCTTCGAAATATTCTTTAAGTTCTTTTTCCAAAGTTATAAAATGTGGATTTTGACCTTGAATGATAGTCGCGTCAAAATGTTTAGAAATTTGTTTTAATTCTGTTGGTAAAGCTTTACGATCTGAGAATTCTAATATGCAAATTCCGTTGCTATCTGCACAAGCAATCATTGTCCCAAGTGGGGTTTCGATGCGTTTTAAGTCAATTACTTTCTCCATTTTGGATTGTGTTGGCGATACACCAAACACGTCTTTGAATCTTTCATTGAAGCCACTCAAACTTTCATAACCAGAATCCATCGCTGTTTCGATAATATTTTCGCCTTGTTGTAATTTTTTGAAAGCCGAATTTATTTTAAACATTCTTTGGAAAGCATGGAAGGTTAATCCGTGATGTTTTAGAAACCAACGTCGCACATTAGCAGGTTCCAAACCTCGCTTCACCAAATCATAATCTTTAAATTTAAGACTTGGATCATTCGATAATTCGTCCAAGAGTTTTTGAATTTCAGTTGGTGACTGATCTGGATTTTCCAAAGGTTTGCAAACTTTACAAGGTCGATAACCTTTTAACATCGGATCTTTAGTATTATCAAAAAACTCGACATTCTCAATTTTTGGTTTTCGTGCTGTACAAGTTGGACGACAAAAAATCCCTGTCGTTTTAACCGCCATCCAAAAAACGCCTTCAAAATCAGGGTTTTTATCACAAGAGGCTTGATACATTATCTCGTTGGAAAGTTTCATTTTTTTATTTCAAAATTAAAACAGAACCTACTTTAATTACAACCGAAAAATGAACAAGTATTTTTTATTCGGTTTTGGCTTTCCATTTTCTAAGGACTTTCGTAAAAAAGAAAATAAAAATAAAGCCAATAATTAATAATGAAAAACTTGTTATATCCCTTCCTAATATTTCTAAAATACCATCACATTTGTAAGTTTCAAACTTATTTTTAGGCAGCGCACGACAAGCATCAATTTGATGTCTACTGATAATTCCTAGTAAAAGTAAGACTAAAGGGACAAAAGTATTAAGACTGATATTAACTGCAATCGAGTTTATAAATTTTGAAAAAGTTTGATTAATACTGATAAACAAAATAGATAATCCGGTTATGAAAAACGTATACATAACAAAATACTCGACAAAATTACCTCCTACTGTAAAATTCACAATAAAACTTAAAAGTGCGATAAATAATGATAAAACGCCAGTTGTAATAATCGAAAATAATAAAGCCCGTAATCCCGTTACACGGAAACCTAGAATAAAGGTTGCTAAGCAAAACGAGATCCATAGAAACACATGAATGTACTCCATAAAGAAGTCTTTATTTTTTATCGTATCGACATTTTCTAAAATCTGTTTGAGGTTATCTGAATAAAAATAGTGATTGGTTAGTTTTCTTTCAAAGAACTCTTCTGGAGACAATTGTCTATTAACTTCAGGATTAAGATCTTTGACACTTACCGCGGCATCTACAACCTTGCCATCTTGCACAACTGCTGCTGCTGCGACATCAATATCCGCTGCTGCCTCAACTGCCGTTGTCGCATAGTCACTACCAGTATATTTGTATGGATCGTAGGTTTCGTCTCGCTCTGGTTTGTATTTTTTAGTAAAATTAGAAACCTCAAAATTATCTGGATAAAACACTAAATCTGTTAAAGTTTTTGCGTCAAGATTAGTTCGGATTTTATATTTTTTGGCAAGCTCAAAAAACGAATTGAACTGTTTTTCAAAATTTTGTCTGTTTTTAGAATTTAATAAATCAGCAACCGCTTTGTTAACTTTTGCACGTTTTTGTTGATGCGTTTCTGATAGTTGAGATTCGGTATCGTCAACAATAATGCCCTCATAGTAAGGTGCAAAATTCTCTCCACCTTGATCATAAAAAATTGTTGAATAATTATAAAAACTTGGCGTAGTGGTGAGAATATACGATGACAAGTCCACCACATTCTTTTTGAAATAGAAGATCTTTTTATCCCTTTCCGTTTTGGTGTAAGCAATTTTTGTCCCGTTGCTTGCTTCTGGTTCAGGCTTTAGATATTCGTCATCACTATTTTTTTTAGTACTAATTTTAGGATAAACCTCAAAATATTGATAAACTCTGTCATAGTTGACAAAATATTTTTTATCTCTTTCAATTTTTTGAATATCTGTTTCGCAGTACAAGTCAAAAAAAGGTTTTGGATAAAGTCGATTTCCTAAAGTGAAGTCTTCATAATTCTGCGCCAGAAAAGGATAAGTGGTATTAATTAGCTCAATGTTTTTAGACATTTCCGTATCTGGATAAAGCCGATTAATATTGAGTTTGTCCGCAAACATATACGACATGTAAAAACTTGTACAGCTTAAAATAATTACAAAATATTGGACAAATTGGAAGAATAATTTGGTGCTTGAAACAGGATAAAAATTCTTGAAAGCATTATTCTTAAACATATTAATCAGCCAGCCTACCAAAAGTAAAACCGAAATTATTAAATGAATAAAAATAATACCATTCGTAAAATAATCGTCAACTGCACGACTTTTTTGTAAGGTTTCAGGATCGCTGTGCGCGAAAAATCCGATGCCAAAAAATATAAGATGAAATAAGAATGCTAAAGCCAACATCCAGACGATTTTGGTATTCCAAATTGTAGGATAACGCTCTAGTAAATATTGATTGATTCGAGAAATTTTGTTCATTTTGATAAATCTTAAACTGCATTAATTAACAAAAAAACGTCTTGTCGATTTTGAAATATTACGCACATACACAACTTCGATGTCGGCATTACCAAGAACTGATAAAACTTGCGAAAATTTGGTGTCGATACCAAAATTTGCAATGTAGATACCGCCATTATATTTAAGCTGATGCAAATCTAAAGCGCCAAATAAAGTCAACAATTCTTCACGACTTGCAGAAGAATCAATCTCAATAATTAGCTGATTGCCAAACTCTTCTGTCGAAGTCTGATGATTATCTTTGTATTGTCCATTTTTGAGGAAGATAACTTTGTCCGAAATTTTTTCAACTTCATACAACTGTTGCGAACTAAGGATCAACGCGATCGGATTGTTAACCGAATTACAAATCGCTTTCAAATCTTCCAAAATAACTTGTTGCGCCAAGACATCAAGATTAGCTAAAGGCTCGTCCAACAACAAGATTTCGGGTTGACGAAGTAAAGTTCTTGCCAATTCGAATCGCATTTTGTAACCTGACGACAACTCGCCCCATTTAAGATGTTTATAATTCCAAAGACCAAGTCGAGCAATCATCATTAATGTTCGCGTTTCGTTTTCCTCAGGATTGATTCCGTAATTGGAAAGCACGAATTTCAGATTGTCTTTTAGACTTCCGTACCATTTTTCTGTCCGTTGCGGGATGTAGATTAATTTGGTTCTGAGATCAAAATCGTTAGTCGTTTTATCTTTAAAATTAAAACTAAGACTTCCGTCGTTGTACGATAATTCTTTAGCCAAAATCCGCAGTAAAGTGGTTTTACCATTGCCATTCTCACCAACCAATCCGTAGACTTGACCTTTACGAATCTGCACTGAAACTGGACCTAGAGAAAAACGATTGGAGCCATAAGACTTTTTGATATTTTTAGCTTCTAAAACCGAGTTGTCCGAGGATAATTCCTCAACTGGAATATTTGCAATTTCATCTAAAAGACTTTTTGCTTTTTCGATAAGAGTATCGATGTTTGTTGGATTTTTTTCTCGCCAATCGGTTAACTCAATTGCTTTTTGATAAATGGACATCCTCTGGGTATCCATTGCGCAATCTAGCAATTTTCGAAAGCCAAGTTCGGTATCTCGATTGTCAAAAATGCGAAAAACTTCATTGACGCGTTGTTGGTGTCTGGTCATAAATGATCATTAAGTTGTTTTAAAGATAATATTTTAAACTAAAATAAAATAATTTAAAAATAAATTTATGAAATTGCTGTATCTATAAAAACTAAAAGCCACTCGATACCGAATGGCTGTTTGTATGTCTAGTGTTTTCCCTTACCGTGAGAATGGCCTTTATGGTTCCCTTTTTTAGATTGCTTTTTATAATATTTTTTATAAGATTTATAGCTTTTTTCGTTGTTTTTATTTCTGTTATAGAAAGCTACCGGATTTTGACCTTTATAATATTTGTTTTTAAACTTAACATAATTGTCAGCGCCTAAAATTCTTTCAATCTCCGAGTAACGGTCGGTTCTCCATCTATCTGGATTTGTCCCGTAATAACGATTCCAAGAATCATAGTCGGTATAGCGATTATTAAGGGAGAACAATTGATCTTTCTGCGTATTCGATAACAATAGATCGGCGATAACAGTCTGCCAGTTAACATCATTAATACTACTTCTGTAGGCATCGTAATATATCGATTGCGATGACACTAATCCTAGTCCAAGCACCAACATCATCATTGTCATTAACTTTTTCATAATTCTAAATTTTAAGTTTTAAAAAAAAGTTTCAAGTATTGTACCAAAATAAGGAAATCGCTTCTAGAAAGGATTTTGAAGCGGTTTTAAAACTTATTTAAAAGATGTTATTCTGATCAATCCTTTATTCTCGTGGTACATCATGCAGGTGACAATCCCGTCGCGCTCGTTACAATCTTTGGTCATTTCGTAGCTGACATTTATTTTTTCACCATCTTTCTTATCTTTAATTAATTTATCATTACAAACTAAAAAATCACCTTTTCCTGCAATTCTGATGTAGGTTCCGGTACAATCTCTTACGATATTTCCAGTTTCAGATTCATTTTTACTAATACTTGAGCATGATAAAAAGGCAATAGCAACTGTACAACCAAATATTAAATTCTTAATATCCATAATTTATTTTTTTATAAAATTAGTGAATTTTCATAAAACGCTGATATATAAATTATTGCAGACAAATTTAAAAATTAAAAAAATACATAGTATAACAATGTATTTTGTTTTATATTTGAAACATGAATGAAGAATTTATCAACAAGTGGATTTCTCAACTCAAAAAAGGGACATTGTCGTTTTTAGTTCTTTCTGTCTTAAAGGACGGAAAGCAATATTATGGCTACGACCTGATTAACGAAATCAAAAAACAAACGGAAACAGATATCGCTGAAGGAACTTTGTATCCTTTACTAAATCGTTTAAAAACCGAAGATTTAGTGACTGCAGTTTGGATAGAACAAGAATCTGGAATTCCCCGGAAGTATTATGAAATAACAAATCTTGGAAAAAACACCATCCAAGAAATGAAATCATACTGGACACAACTTAACACCACCATCGAAAAAATATAATATGAAATTTAAAGAAATAGAATTCACAGATAGCAATGCGAAAGGAATTTACAAAGATTACATTTTGCGCATTCAGAATACAACAAAAATACTCGACTCAGATAATCGTGAAGAGATTTTGATGGAAGTTAACAGTCATATTTTTGAGAGTTTTCAAAATGATAAATCTGAAACAAATGATGTTGAAAAACTTCTAAATATTCTAGAAAAAATTGGTCAACCAGAAGTCTTTCTTAAAGAATTGGTAGCTCAAAAAAAACTTGAAGAATCAACGAAAACATTTAATCCTATTAAGATTTTAAAAGCTTTAATTCTTAATCTAGGCAACGGATTTTCGTATGTATTGTTCTTCATTTTATATTTACTCTTGTTCGCATTTATATTTTTAATTTTCGCTAAAATATTTGATCCCGAAAACGTTGGATTCTTCTATAATGCCAGAGAAATTTTTGTTTTAGGAAAGATAAGTTCCGCAACCGAAAATTACGGTCAGTATGAACAATTGGGCAATTTATTCATACCTGTTATGATTGTTTTAACCGTCATTTCATTTGTCATCATCACCTTATTATTGAAACTTAAAAAGACGGTAAATATTAAACTGAGTTAAAAAATTATCAGATTTTTTTTATGTTTTCAGCGGCGGCTTCGCCGCCGCTGAAAATCCACAATAAAGCCTCACAGATTATTCTGTGAGGCTTTTAATTTATTAAAATTGAATTGACTTACATCGCCAACATTTTAAAACTCATGCTTTCGATAACCTTCAAAATGGCTTCTACAGTGTCCATTGATGTCAAACAAGGAACGCCGTTTTCAACGCTCATTCTACGGATTTGGAAACCGTCTCTTTCGGCTTGTTTTCCTTTCGTAGTCGTGTTTACAACGTATTGAACTTTTCCTTTTTGAATCAAATCGATTAGGTTAACGTCTTCTTCACCAATTTTGTAACCGATTTTCGTTGGAACGCCGTGCTCTTCGAAGAATTTTGCGGTTCCTTCGGTTGCCCAAATTCTGAAACCTACATCGTTAAATCTTCTCGCCAATTCAACAGCTTCTTTTTTGTCGTTATCTGCAACCGTGAACAAGATAGAACCGTGCGTTGGAACTTTTCTTCCTGCTGCGATTAATCCTTTGTACAAAGCTTTTTCCAGCGTAGAATCTTTTCCCATAACTTCACCTGTCGACTTCATTTCTGGGCCTAAAGAGATGTCCACTTTCGTCAATTTTGAGAAAGAGAAAACAGGAACTTTTACGAAAACGCCTTCTTTGTTTGGAACTAATCCATTTTTAAATCCTAAATCGGTTAATTTTGCTCCTAAAACTGCTTTGGTTGCCAATTTCGCCATTGGAACATCTGTAATTTTAGACAAGAAAGGAACGGTTCGCGATGAACGTGGATTCACTTCGATTACATAAACTTCGCCGTCTGAAATAACGTACTGAATGTTCATTAATCCTATGATTTTCAAACCTTTTGCTAATCTTTGCGTGTAATCAACTAAGGTATCGATTTGTTTTTGATTCAAATTTTGTGGAGGATACACCGCAATCGAGTCACCAGAGTGAACTCCCGCTCTTTCGATATGCTCCATAATTCCGGGAATAATCACCGTTTCTCCGTCGCAAATCGCATCAACTTCAACTTCTTTTCCTGTTAAATATCTGTCGACCAAAACGGGATGTTCTGGACTTGCTTCCACCGCATTTTCCATATAATGCGCCAACTCGGTTTCGTTGTACACGATTTCCATCGCACGACCTCCCAAAACGTAGCTAGGGCGCACCAAAACTGGATAACCAATTTCATTCGCAATCACAATCGCTTCTTCTTTTGAAGTCGAAGTTTTTCCTAAAGGTTGCGGAATTTGTAATTCTTGAAGTGCTTTTTCGAATTTATCTCTATTTTCGGCTCTGTCGATGTCTTCAAGGGTTGTTCCTAAGATTTGCACACCATGAGCAGCCAATTTATCAGCCAAATTAATCGCTGTTTGACCACCAAATTGTACCACAACACCTGTTGGTTTTTCAAGCTCGATGATGTTCATCACATCTTCTTCTGTTAAAGGCTCAAAATAAAGTTTATCCGAAATCGAGAAGTCCGTAGAAACCGTTTCCGGATTATTGTTGATGATAATCGCCTCGTACCCCATTTCTTTAATCGCCCAAACCGAATGCACCGTCGCATAATCGAATTCTACACCCTGTCCGATACGGATTGGTCCAGAACCCAAAACGATGATTTTCTTTTTATCTGAAACCACACTTTCATTTTCGTCTTCGTAAGTTCCGTAGAAATAAGGCGTTTCCGACTCAAATTCTGCTGCGCAAGTGTCCACCATTTTGTAAACTGGCATCACACCGTTCTCTTTTCTAAAATTGAAAATTTCACGCTGCGAAACTCCCCAAAGATGGGCGATATTTAAATCTGCAAAACCTAATTTTTTAGCTTCAAGTAAAATATCTTTATTGAATTTATTTTCTTTAATCGTCGTTTCAAAATCGATTAGTTTTTTGATTTTCCAAATAAAGAATTTATCAATTTTACTCCATTCTACAATCGTTTCCCAATCGTAACCTCTTCGCAAAGCATCACCAATGATGAATAATCTTTCGTCATCACAAACTCGGATTCTTCTTTCTATTTCCTCCGCTGTTAAAGCTTCTGCTTGTTTGGTTTTAAGTCCGATATGGCGGATTCCGGTTTCCAAAGAACGAATCGCTTTTTGCAAAGATTCCTCGAAATTTCTTCCGATTGCCATTACTTCTCCCGTTGCTTTCATCTGTGTTGAAAGTCTTCTGTCAGCCGTTTCAAACTTATCAAATGGGAATCTTGGAAATTTCGTTACAACATAATCCAAAGTAGGCTCAAAACACGCGTAAGATGTTCCTGTAACTGGATTCATGATTTCATCAAGCGTTAAACCCACTGCAATTTTCGCAGCGATTTTCGCAATCGGATATCCTGTCGCTTTCGATGCTAAAGCCGATGAACGAGAAACCCTCGGATTCACTTCGATGATATAATAATTGAATGAATGCGGGTCTAAAGCCAACTGAACGTTGCAACCACCTTCAATACCTAAAGCTCTAATGATTTTTAATGAAGCATTTCTCAACAACTGATATTCTCTATCCGAAAGTGTCTGAGACGGCGCTACAACGATGGAATCTCCCGTGTGAACTCCAACTGGATCGATGTTTTCCATATTACAAACCACAATGGCATTGTCGTTGGCATCACGCATTACTTCGTATTCAATCTCTTTGAAACCAGCGATTGATTTTTCAATCAAACATTGGGTTACAGGAGAATATTTAAGTCCTAATTCAGAAATTTCTCTTAATTCTGTTTCGTTAGACGCGATTCCACCGCCTGTTCCACCCATTGTAAAGGCTGGACGAACGATAACCGGATAACAGATTCTATTCGCGAAAGCCACCGATTCTTCAACTGTATGTACAATATCCGAATCTGGAACTGGCTCATTTAATTCACGCATCAATTCGCGGAACAAATCTCTGTCTTCCGCTCTGTTAATCGCAGAAAGCTTGGTTCCAAGAACTTCAACTTTGCACTCTTCAAGGATTCCAGATTTTTCTAATTCAACCGCCATATTCAGTCCAGTTTGTCCTCCCAAAGTCGGAAGAAGCGCATCTGGACGCTCTTTTCTGATGATATGACTCACAAATTGAAGAGAAATCGGCTCGATATACACTTTATCTGCAATTTCCACATCCGTCATAATCGTCGCCGGATTGGAGTTGATTAAAATAACTTTGTAGCCCTCTTCCTTCAAGGAAAGACAAGCCTGAGTTCCCGCATAATCGAATTCGGCAGCCTGCCCAATGATGATTGGACCGGAACCGATAACTAGGATGGTTTTTATGTCGTTTCTTTTCATTTTTATAGATGCTAGAGCCTAGAGCCAAGAACCGAGATTCAAGAGCAAAGACTTTTAGATTTAAATAGTTAACTTATTTTTGAATGAATAAATCATTTTTTGAATTTCGGAAATTTCTTTCAAAAGACTTTCAATTTTTTCAGGTGATAAAAGATTCAGCTCTTTTGTTAAGATGAGTTGCGTTTGTAGTTCAAATGCTGATCCTAACGAAATTCCTAAAAAATGATTAAATTCTTTATTGCTGTTTCTTCCAGAACCTTCTGCTATATTGGATGGAATTGAAATTGCTGCACGTTTCATTTGAGATATTAATCCAAATTTTTCGTCATTGGAAATATCCTGACAAACCAAATAAATTTGCTTCGCCAGTTGTATGGATTTTTGCCAAAACAATAAATTCTCAAAATTGTGCATTCTTAATCGATTTTAAACTTTCGCCTCTTGGTTCTTGGCTCTCGATTCTTGGTTCATTAATTCAACAAACTCATCAAACAAATAATTCGCGTCTTCCGGCCCTGGACTCGCTTCTGGATGGTATTGAACAGAGAAACAAGGATGAATTTTGTGTTTTACACCTTCGTTGGTTCTGTCGTTAAGCGCGATGTGAGTTTCTACTAAATCTGTGTTTTTCAAAGAATCTTGATCAACGGCGTAACCATGATTTTGAGAAGTTATCGCCACCGTATTTTTTTCTAAATCTAAAACTGGATGGTTTCCACCTCTGTGTCCAAATTTTAGTTTAAATGTTTTAGCACCACAAGCCAAAGCGATTAACTGATGTCCTAAACAAATTCCGAAAATTGGAACTTTTCCTAAAATTCCGAGAATCATTTCTAAAGCATTTGGAACATCTTCTGGATCTCCAGGACCGTTAGAAAGCATCACACCATCTGGATCCATCAATAGTATTTCTTCAGCTGTTGTATCCTGAGAAACGACGGTGATATCACAATCTCTTTGAGAAAGCTCTCGGATAATTCCTAATTTAGAACCGAAATCTACTAAAACAACTTTCAAACCTCTTCCTGGAGCGGCGTAAGGTGTTTTTGTAGAAACCATTTCCACTTGGTTGGTCGGGAAATTAGTTCCTTTTAATTCTGAAATTACTGCAGATTCATCAGCATCAGCGTTAACGATTTTCCCTTTTACAACACCTTTGTTACGAAGAATTCTCGTTAGCTTTCTAGTGTCGATTCCAGCGATTCCGCTTAAATTTTTCTTTTGGAAAAATTCATCCAAATCCATTTGCGTTCTGAAATTCGATGGTAAATCGCAAACTTCTTTCACAATTAATCCTTTAATCGCAGGTTCGATACTTTCGTAATCGTCGCGGTTGATGCCGTAATTTCCGATTAAAGGATATGTCATGCACACGATTTGTCCACAATACGATGGGTCAGAAATCAACTCCTGATAACCTGTCATTCCTGTGTTGAAAACCACTTCTCCATCGGTATCCAAATTGGCTCCGAAACCCGTTCCGTGGAATACTTCACCCGATTCTAATATTAATTTCTTTTTCATTTTATTTATTAGATGTTAGATGTTAGACATCAGATTTTAGACTTTATTTGTCTGATATCTGAAATCTTATATCTTATTGTCTTTTATTCAAACTCAAATCCTTTTTGTTCCAAAGCGTCTTTTAAAATTGCCATTCTTGCATAAACGCCGTTTTCCATTTGTTTAAAAATCCTTGAACGCTCGCATTCCACCAAATCTGTATCAATTTCAACACCTCTGTTAATTGGCGCTGGATGCATGATGATGGCGTTTGGTTTCATTAATTTTTCACGTTCTTTGGTTAAACCATATTTTTTGTGATATTCTTCCGACGAAAATCCATGTTTACTTTCATGTCTTTCGTGTTGAATTCTCAACAATATTAACACATCAACTTCTTTTACTAATTCATTAAAAGCTAAAAAAGTTCCGTTAATAATAGCACCTTCATCAAACCATTTTGATGGTCCTGAGAAGTAAACTTTTGCTCCTAGTTTTCGTAAAGCTTCAGCATTAGAGTTGGCTACTCTACTGTGTTTAACATCGCCAACAATCCCAACTTTAAGGCCTTCAAATTTTCCAAATTCTTGAATAATTGTCACCAAATCCAACATACATTGCGATGGATGATTTCCTGTCCCATCGCCTGCGTTGATAATCGGAATGTTGATGTTTTTTAAATCTTCATAAAAGCGATCTTGTTTGTGACGAATCACCACCAAGTTAACGCCCAAACTTTCGATTGTCTTGACAGTGTCGTAAAGACTTTCGCCTTTGTTAACCGAACTATGCGACGCATCAAACGGAACTACTTTAAGTCCCAGCTTTCGCTCTGCGATGTCAAAACTAGTTTTCGTTCTTGTACTATCTTCAAAAAACAAATTCGATACAAAAATATCTTGCTTGGCTTTGAAGCTTTTCCCACCTGCGATTTCCAAGGCATCTTGGATAATCTTGTTAATCTTTTCTTGGCTAAGTTGTGTAATATTAAACATCTTTATTTTGAGTTTTGAGCACAAAAAAAGCGAGGACAACAATCCTCGCTTTTAATTAAAAATATCGAAAAGAGCGCTTACGCCCGGTAAATCTAATGATATCAATAATGCTTTTTTCATTAGCTGCAAAGATAGACTTTTCTATTAATTCTCAAAAATATTTTTTAGACTTTTTAACATTTTTTATCATCTCGTTGTTTTTCTTAACAATTTTTATATTTTTGTTAAAAATCATAAATCATGGATGCTAAAGACAGAATGATTCTAAGTATTCTTCAACAAGATTCTACATTATCAGTGAAAGAAATCTCGGAGAGGATTGGACTTACCTTCACGCCAACTTACGAGCGTATCAAGCAACTCGAAAAACAAAAAGTCATCGATAAATATGTTGCGCTACTTAACCGCGAAAAGCTCGGTCTCAACATCATCGTCTATTGCAACATTCGACTGAAAGAACAATCCAAAAAAGCTTTGGAAGCCTTTGAAGAACACATCGAAAAATTCGATGAAGTGCAAGAAATCACAAGTCTTTCTGGTGAGTACGACTATATGTTAAAAATTATCGCAAAAGACATCAACTCTTACAACGACTTCGCTGTTAATGTCATATCAAATTCGCCGAATATCGGCTTGTATCACAGTTCTATTGTACTGCATGAAGTAAAGAAAACTACTACTTTCAAACTTGACTAAGCCTGAAGTTTCGTAGCAATCTTATGGAATTGGTGCGCAACTTCATCTAAACAAAGATTTCCGATACTGCCTTGGTGGCTGTGTTGGAGATCTTTGATATCGTAATCGAATTCTTGATTTTCGATCGCATTTCCGACACTTACATAAGCATCTCGGAAAGACGCACCAGCTTTTATTTCTTCATTAATCTTCTCAACACTGAAAAGATATTTGTATTTTTCATCTTCTAAAATCCCGTCTTTAACTTGGATGTTTGGAAGTGTATAATTTAAAATTTCTAAACATTCTTTTAAAGAATCGATTGCTGGGAACAAAACTTCTTTTGTCAGCTGCATATCACGATGATAACCTGATGGCAAATTATTAGTCAACAAAATCAACTCATTAGGAAGCGATTGTATACGATTACAACGCGCTCTTACCAACTCGAAAATATCAGGATTTTTCTTGTGTGGCATAATGCTACTTCCTGTCGTAAACTCTTTTGGAAAGCTTATAAAATGAAAGTTTTGGCTTAAATATAAACAAACATCATAACTGAATTTGCTTAAAGTTCCGGCTAAAACTGACAAAGCAGACGCTAACAATTTTTCCGATTTTCCGCGTGTCATTTGTGCATAAACCGAATTATGATTCATGGAAATAAAACCTAATTTGGAAGTTGTACTCGCTCTATCAATCGGAAATGAAGATCCGTAACCTGCCGCTGAACCCAACGGATTTTTGTTAATGATATTCTTAACCGACAACAACAATTCGACATCATCTAAAAGCGATTCTGCATAAGCGCCAAACCACAATCCAAAAGACGAAGGCATCGCAATTTGGAAATGCGTGTAACCAGGTAACAATACTTTCTGATGTTGTTCTGCCAACGAAATTAAGGTTTGGAACAAGGTATCCACCAAAGCAGAAATATTGCGAATTTCTTGTTGCAAATATAATTTGATATCCAACAAAACTTGATCGTTACGTGATCTTGCAGTGTGGATTTTCTTTCCTGTATCGCCTAATTCTTCAATTAAAATCGCTTCAACTTGAGAATGTATATCTTCTGCTGACTTATCGATTTCGAAATTGCCAGCCCTAATGTCATCTAAAATAGATTCTAAAACCGCCAGCATCGCCGTTGATTCTTCATGAGAAATCAAACCCACTTCTGCTAACATTTTGCAGTGCGCCATCGAACCGATGACGTCGTATTTTGCTAAACGGTCATCAAAATCCAAATCCTTACCAACAGTAAATTTGTTGACTAAATCGTCTGTTTTGCATTGGTCTTTCTGCCAAATTTTTTTCATTTTGTTTCTTAAATTAATAGGGTTTTGGTTAATGGTTTGTGGTTGGCTGTTGTCGTTTATTTATGAACAAAATTTTCTCTTTCGTCGAAGTGATAAATCGTAAATATCAACTTGTAAATCACAATATTTCTCGATACGTTTCGCTATTCGAAACGACGAACTTAAAATCGTAAATAAAACTTCGTAAATCTAAAATCAACGTTCCTAAAACCAGTTAGTAGTTGCAGCCCAGCCTGAGCGGAGCTCTTTTTGTTATAGCAATTTCGAGGAATGAGGATTGCAAAACAAAAAAGCGGGAGCGGAGGATGGAAATAGCTGCCCAAATAAAAAAATTATAAAACCTGTTCTAAAATATTGATGTAAATTTCGATTCCATTCTTGATTTCGGCAATGTAAATAAACTCATCTGCCGTATGCGAACGAAGGCTATCGCCCGGCCCCATCTTAACCGAAGTGCACGGAATAATCGCCTGATCGGACGAGGTCGGCGAACCGTAAGTCGTCCTGCCAAGCGCCAAACCAGCCTGTACAAAAGGATGTGCGATTTCGATCTTTGAGGAATTAAGCCTAAACGAACGCGGTGTAAGCGTGGATTTCATTTCGGATTGGATGATGTCGAAAACTTCTTTGTTGCTGTACTCATCGGTCACACGAACATCCAAAGTGAAATTGCATTTCTCAGGTATTACATTGTGCTGCGTCCCAGCGTTAATAACCGTTAGCGTGACTTTGACGTCGCCAAGATATTCGGAAGTTTTCTCGAATTTGTAGTTTAAGATATGTTGCAAATCCGCCATGCATTTCACAATCGCGTTGTCGTCGTTAGGATGCGCCGCATGGGACGCCGTGCCTTGCATTTCGCCATCAATCACCAAAAGTCCTTTTTCGGCAATCGCTAAATTCATTTTTGTAGGTTCGCCAACAATCGCCAATTCTACGTTTGGAAGTTGCGGAAACAAAGCTTCGATACCGTCAACGCCAGAGATTTCTTCCTCTGCAGTTAATGCAATAATCAAGTTGTGAGACAAATTTTCTTTTTCATAAAAATGAAGAAAAACTTGCGACATTGCCACCAAAGACGCTCCTGCATCGTTGCTTCCCAACCCAAAGATTTTTCCGTCTTTTTCGACTGGAATAAAAGGATCCATAGTGTAAGCTTTATTCGGCTTAACGGTGTCGTGGTGGGTATTTAACAAAATTGAAGGTTTGGAAGCATCAAAATTTTTGTTGGTTGCCCAGATATTATTTTTGTAGCGGTTAATCACCACACCTTTCTCTTTAAAAAAACTTTCTATCACCAACGAGACGTCGTACTCTTTCTTGCTAAGTGAAGGCGTCGCGATCATCTTCTTGAGAAGTTTGGTCGCGTTGTCGAGTAGCTCGTCGATTTGGTTAACAGATTTCAGTTCCTTGGTTATCATAAATTATATGTTCTTGTAATTTGGTTTCGTTAATTAAAAAAATTTTTTGTACGCCGTTTTTCTTGGCAAGTAAAGCATTTTCGATTTTGGGGAGAATGCCTTTGTGGATTTTTTTCTCTTCTTTAAGTTTTAAAACATCGTCTTCGGAAAGCGCTTCTATCACTGTTGAATTATCATTAACATCTTCTAAAACGCCATCTTTATCAAAACAAAATAATAATTCGACATCGAATTTTTTTGATAAAGCTTGTGCTAAAACTGAAGCAATAGAATCGGCATTCGTATTAAGTAAATCGCCGTGATGATCGTGCGTAATCGCAGAGAAAACTGGAATTAAATCTAATTTTAGAAACTTACGAATGAGTTTTGAATTCACACTTTTACGATTGACATCACCAACAAATCCGAAATCTATCTCTTCGACACTGCGTTTTTCAGCTTGAATTAAATTGGCATCAGCTCCTGTAAATCCCATTGCATCGCAATCTAAATTCTGAAGTTTTGCAACAATGCCTTTGTTGATTTTGCCAGCATACACCATCGTTGCAATGTCTAAAGTTTGCGCATCGGTTACGCGTCGACCATCGACCATCTGTTGTGGCACATGGAGTTTTTCTGCCAAAGTGCTAGTCAACTTTCCGCCGCCGTGCACCAAGATTCGTTTTCCAGAAATGTTAGAAAATTTATTTAAGAATTGATCCAAAGCCTCATCATCATCGATTAAAGCACCGCCAATTTTTATGATATACAATTTTTCTTTCATTTCGGATTTCTATTTATTGATAGAGATTCCCTTCTTTCTACTCGCCTCACCTAGTCTATCGTGTTTCTGTTTTAAAATTTATTTTAATTCATTTAAGATTTCGCTGAAAACGGTTTGTGCCGAGAAAATTCGGTTTTTTGCTTGTTGATAAATAATCGAATGTTCGCTATCCATCACTTCATCACTCAATTCCAAATTACGTCGTACTGGCAAACAATGCATCACTTTCGCATCATTGGTTGCTTTCAACTTTTCTAAAGTTAATAACCAATCTTCTTTAACCTCGGGCATTGTCGCGTAATCTTCAAAAGATGACCAGTTTTTAACATAGATAAAATCAGCATCTTTTAGCGCTTCATCTTGGTTATGAACAACTGGCGTATCTTTTACAAAATTTGGATCCAAATCGTAGCCTTCAGGATTTGCAATCACCAAATCAACGTCCAAAGCTTGCATCCATTCGGTAAAAGAATTTGCAACTGCATGTGCAATCGGCTTAACGTGTGGCGCCCAAGTTAAAACGACTTTCGGCTTCTTTTCTTGTTTCCAATTTTCGGTAATCGTAATGCAATCCGCAAAACTCTGCAAAGGATGACGCGTCGCCGACTCTAACGAAACGACTGGCACTTTTGCATATTTTTCAAATTGGCTCAAAATACTTTCTGTGGTGTCGTCTTCCTTAGATTTCATCCCTGCAAAACAACGCACTGCAATGATGTCACAGTATTGATTAAGCACTTCGATCGCATCTTTAATATGCTCAACCGTTCCGCCATCCATAACCACGCCATCGTTGTATTCTAGATTCCAAGCTTCTTGCGCAGCATTCAACATTAGAACATTTAAACCCAAATTTTGCGCTGCGATTTGACTGCTTAATCTCGTTCTCAAACTTGAATTAAGAAATACCAAACCTATTGTTTTTCCATTCCCTTTGTTAGGCTCTGCCAAAGGATTTGCTTTAATTTCTAAAGCCTTTTTTATCATAGATTGAAGATCATTAATATCTTCTACACTTGTGAAATTTTTCATTTTTGAAATTTTCGATAATTTTAAACAACAGCCTCCTCCGACGTCATTTAAAATCTATCTTTCATGATGAAGGCTGTTTTAATTTTAATTTAAATTCTGAAGAATATCTCCCAAAGCAGCGATAAAAAGATTCGCTTCTTTTTCGGTGATGTTGAGAGGTGGCAAAATCCTCAGTACATTTTTGTCATTGGCATTTCCTGTGAATACAAAATGCTTTTTTAACAAAGAAGAACGAACTTCGGCACAAGGCTGATCCAACTCGATCCCGATCATCAATCCACGTCGCCTAATGGATTTTATATGTATAAAATTTTTGATTTTATCTTCTATATAAGCGCCAACTTTCTCGGCGTTTTGGATAAGATTTTCATTTTTAATAACGTCAAGAACTGCAATACCAGCGGCGCAAGCTAAATGATTTCCGCCGAAAGTTGTTCCTAAAAGCCCATGGCTCGCTTTGAATTTTGGACTAATTAAAACCCCAGCAATCGGGAAACCATTCCCCATACCTTTTGCGGTGGTGATAAGATCAGGCTTCACATCAAATTCTTGATGCGCAAAGAAATAACCAGCACGTCCATATCCAGACTGCACTTCATCCAAAATCATAACCGCATCATTGCTATCGCACAAACTTCTGATACTATGGATGAAGTGTTCATCTGGCAAGTTAATACCTCCAACACCTTGAATACCCTCAACAATTACGGCACTAATCTCGTTGGTCTTAAATATAGTCTCTAGCGTTTTGACATCGTTCCATGTACATTTGACAAAGTTATCGGAAGCGTTAACTGGCGCAACAATTTTTGGATTGTCCGTCACCGCAACTGCTGCCGAAGTACGACCATGAAACGAGTCTGAAAAATATACAACTTTCTTCTTCCCATTGTGGAAAGATGCTAGTTTTAAAGCATTTTCATTAGCTTCAGCACCAGAGTTACAAAGGAACAAGCTGTAATCTTCGTAACCTGACAACGAACCTAACTTACTTGCCAATTCCACCTGCAAATCATTCTGGACCGAGTTGGAATAAAATGAAATTTTCTCAAATTGATCTTTCAGTTTTGCTTGATAATATGGATGATTGTGCCCAATCGAGATCACCGCATGACCTCCATAAAAATCTAAATATTGTTGTCCTTTGTCATCCCAAACAAAAGCAGCTTTTGCCTTAACTAGATTAATATCAAACAATGGATATACTTCGAATAAATTCATTTTTAATTAAATTTTAAAATGCAATTGCTTTAAGATTAAGACCTAAAGTCTCTTCCCAACCCATTGCTAAATTCATGTTTTGAACCGCTTGTCCTGACGCGCCTTTCAGTAAATTGTCTATCGCCGAATGCACTACAATAAAGCCTTTATTTTGTTCAATTTCGATAACACACTTGTTGGTGTTAACGACTTGCTTCATATCTAATTGCCCATCTGTAATCTGAACAAATTTTGCCTCTTTATAAAAATCTTGAAACAATGTTTTTATTTCTTCTAAACTTTTATCACATTTAATCGTTGAACTTGTGAAAATTCCTCGTGCAAAATCGCCACGCCAAGGCACAAAATTTAAGCTGACGTGATTGGAAGATTTAGAATTTAAATTCATTAAAATCTCTTCTACATGTTGATGTATCAAAGTTTTGTAAGCCGATATATTATCATTTCGCCATGTGAAATGTGTTGTCGATTGTAGCTTTTGACCTGCGCCAGTAGAACCTGTAATCCCAGTTGTGTAAACATCTATCAAAAGTCCCGCTTCCGCCAAAGGCAATAGCGCCAACTGAATGGCCGTTGCAAAACATCCAGGATTGGCTATACTTTTCGTTGATTGGATTTGGGTTTTGTTGATTTCTGGAAGTCCATAGATAAATTTTCTATCATTAAAATATGCTTCTAAACGAAAATCGTTTCCTAAGTCAATAATTAAAGTCTCAGCGTCAATCGCATTTTGAGTCAGCCAATTTTGGCTTTCTTTATGTGGAAGACACAAAAATAAAATATCAACTTTTTGAAAGTCACTCGTTAAAACAACATCGCAAATCCCCGCTAAATCTGGATATAAATCAGATATTTTAACACCTGAATTTGAACGACTGAAAAGACAAGTCATTTCAACTTCTGGGTGAAAGGCCAAAAGACGAATCAACTCACTTCCCGCGTATCCGTTAGCTCCGATGATGCCGACAGATTTCATTAGCTTTTATTAATTTGGTGATAAATCGTTAGAGCATTGCTCAATACCTTAGTAAATCCTTTAACATCATCTCCCGTCCAAGCTCGATTTGCTTCGCCATAACTTCCGAATTTATCGGACATTAGATCGTTTTCTGACTCAATTCCGTTTAACACAAATCTGTAAGGATAAAGCGTTATAAATACTTTTCCGTTAACCGTCTTTTGAGAATCATTAAGGAAAGCTTCGATATTTCTCATCACAGGATCTAGGAAAAGTGCCTCGTGAAGCCAGTTTCCGTACCAATCTGACAGTTGAGATTTGATGGTCTGTTGGTATTTAGAAAGCGTATGTTTTTCTAAAAGATGATGCGCCTTAATCGTCAACAATGCCGCCGCAGCTTCGAAACCAACACGACCTTTAATCCCAACAATTGTATCGCCAACATGGATGTCGCGACCAATGCCATAAGGACTTGCCAGAGATTCGATCTTCTGGATTGCAAATACCGAATGTGCAAAAGTTTCGTCATTAACAGCAACAACTTCACCGTTTTTGAATTCAATTTTTAGTTCCGTAGAGTCTTGTTTTTCAACTTGTGACGGAAACGCATCTTCGGGAAGACTATGACGAGATTTTAAAGTTTCTTTACCACCAACAGAAGTACCCCAAAGTCCTTTATTAATAGAATATTGCGCCTTTTCGAAATCGATATCAAAACCGTGATTTTTCAAAAACCGAATTTCCTCTTCTCTCGACAATGACATATCTCGAATCGGTGTGATAATCTCCATCTCTGGACACATCACTTGGAAAATCAAATCAAATCGAACTTGATCATTTCCCGCTCCTGTGCTGCCATGCGCAATCGCTGAGGCTCCAATTTCCTTAGCATATTTCGCAATATTTTGTGCCTGAATCGTTCTTTCCGCACTTACAGAAAGCGGATATGTATTATTTTTAAGAACATTACCGAAAATCAAATATTTAACACAGTCGTTATAATATTCTTTTTCAGCATTTATCAATATGTAAGTTGCAACGCCTAACTTCTCAGCACGAGATTTTAACTCAACCTCATCAGCTTCATTGAAACCACCTGTATTAACCGTCACCGCATGAACTTCGTAACCCAAAGTCTCGCTTAAATATTTTGCACAGTAAGAAGTGTCAAGTCCTCCACTAAACGCCAACACTACACGTTTCTTCATCTTTTGTATTTTTTGTATAATTAGAATTAAAAAGTTTTTTCTCCTTGCTTGGCGTGTACAACATCGCTGTACATAAGCAATTTTCTCTATTTTTACTCCTTAACACATCATAATTAACACAACTTTTGCAACCTTCCCAAAAATTTTCGTCTTTTGTAATTTCGGAATAGGTCACCGGCTGATAACCCAGATCGTTGTTAATCTTCATCACCGCAAGTCCTGTTGTTAAACTAAAAATTTTAGCTTCTGGAAATTTGCTGCGTGATAATTCGAAAACTTTAGCCTTCATCATTTTCGCCACACCTCTTTTCCTAAAATCAGGAGATACAATCATCCCAGAATTCGCTACAAATTCGCCATCACTCCATGCCGACACATAGCAAAATCCTGCCCAGCGACCATCTTCTTCGATCGCTAAAACCGCACTTCCTTCCAGCATTTTTTGACGCAAAAACTCTACAGTTCTTTGCGCAATGCCCGTTCCTCTAACCTTGGCCGAGTCCGCCATCTCATGCTTGATTTCCTCTGCATAATGCAAATGTTTTCCTGAGGAAATTTCTATTTTCATTAACTTATATCTTATTAAAGCTGCAAATATAAATTATAATCTCTTTCAAAAACAACTTATTTAGATATTTTTTGTTTATTAAATTTTTATTAAAGATATTTTATCTATTTAATCTTAAAACATATTTTTGCTAAATTATTATATATTTGCTAAAATAATATAGTTATATGAAGTCTTGCCCAAAATGTAATCAAAACAATGTCGTAAAAAGTGGAATAATTAACGACAAACAACGTTTTCTGTGTAAAGATTGCAACTATTATTTCACGGTTAAAAAACTAGGAAAACAGATCGACGATTATTACGTAACAAAGGCATTACAGCTGTATTTGGAAGGATTAAGTTTCCGCGAGATCGAGAGAATTATTGGTGTATCACACGTTACAATCAGCTCGTGGATAAAGAAATACAACATCACAAGACCACCTCACTCCGACTTTCACCCAGTGTATAAAATATTGAAACAAAATGAGTTAATTGAATATCTTTCGCAAGAAAATAATATCAAAAACTCGGGTTTAATTATTACTGAATTTGCAGACAAATACATGCTCATTAAATGGGAAAGATTCAAGAAATAGGTAAAAATATTTGTTTAAAAAATTCACTAAAATATAGTCTTAGCAAAAATATATATTAAATTTTCGTAAACGAATTATTAATTACAATTTGGCAACACCAAATTACACATCAAATAATTAATAATTCATGAAAAATATAATAAAATCATTAACGATATTATCAATATCATTAATACTTTCACAAACAAAAGCACAAGACAGCATTAGCACTTCTGACCTTCTCAAACGCATCGAAAGCTTAGAAGCAGAAAAAAATAAAATCAAAGAATGGGAAGTTTCGACTTATGGTTGGGTAAGGACGGAATATAATTTTGACAGTCGACAGTCTGCCTACTCTCGAGAATATAATCTCAACCTTTATCCTCTGGATGAAAAACTAGATGCTAACGGCAACGATATCAATAGCGCTGCGGCCAGCAATTTTTTATCCATCACCACTAGAGTCGGCCTCAACATAAAAGGGCCAAATGTTTGGGGCGCAAAAGCAAGTGGAAAAATTGAAGCTGACTTTTTTGGAAATACTGAAATCAATAAATCTTCGGCAGGAAGTGGAAGCATCGGGCTTCTAAGATTGCGACACGCTTACGCTACTTTGGCTTGGCCAAAAACGAGTCTAACATTTGGACAAACTTGGTATCCTTCTTTTATCCCAGAAGTTTATCCAGGTGTTGCGAATTTTAATACAGGTATTCTATTCAATCCTTTTGGATGGGCAGGTCAAATAAAACTTACTCAAAAATTAACAGATGACTTATCTTTTACCGCTGTTGCTTATAAAGATCGGGAATTCCAGACGGCTAATGCCACGGGCGCTTTTACAAATAGCGCAACAATTAATTCGATGATGCCAACGTTCCACGGACAACTTCAATATAAACATAAAAATATTATCGCTGGTATCGCAGCAGAGTTTCAATCATTAAAACCTGTTATCGAAAGTAACAATCTGGTCTCAACCGAGAAACTAAACGCTGCTGCTTATTTAGCTTACTTCAAATATTCTGATTCTAAATTCTCCGCTAAACTTTATGGGATAACTGGTGGAAATCTTCATCATCTTGTTATGATTGGAGGCTTTGCTGGTTACGAGCAAGCCAATGGTCAAGAAAGCTACAAGCCTACAAAAACATCATCTTTCTGGCTTGACCTTGCAAGTAATAATGAAAAAATAGCACCCGGAATTTTCTTTGGATATACCAAAAACTCTGGCGTAGACGAGGGATACAAAAACCTTTACATGCGAGGTATCTCAGGAACTAGACTTCTAGATAACGTATGGCGCGCTTCTGTCCGCCTAGAATTTAAACAAAACAAATTTAACATCGCACCAGAACTAGAATATACAGCCGCAAAATATGGTGACACACAAAATGATGCAACAGCTGGCGGAAGAATAACAAATGTCGGCAACTTCCGAGCTATGCTTCGTGTGATGTACTCATTTTAATACTATTTAAAAAAAATACTAAATCCAAAATCAAACTAATATGAGCGAACTACAACAAGATTCTTACGAAAACATGAGTGAGAAGCAAAAAAACAAAACGATCTGGAGCGTTATTACAGCTTCCTCATTAGGGACTTTAATAGAATGGTATGATTTCTACATTTTTGGAAGTCTTGCCGTGGTGCTGTCCACAAAATTCTTCCCAGCAGATAATCCTACAGCGGCGTTTCTTTCGACCTTAGCAACTTTTGCGGCCGGATTTGTCGTAAGACCTTTCGGTGCATTATTCTTTGGACGATTAGGCGATATGATTGGCAGAAAATATACGTTTCTGGTGACTTTACTTATCATGGGATTTTCAACATTTCTTATTGGTTGTATTCCATCTTATGAAACCATAGGTTTTATGGCACCTGTATTAGTTTTAATCCTGAGACTTTTACAAGGTTTAGCACTTGGTGGCGAATATGGTGGCGCCGCAACTTATGTTGCAGAATATGCACAACCGCATCGTCGTGGTTATTGGACATCATGGATCCAGACTACTGCAACGGTTGGACTTTTCATTTCATTAATTGTTATTTTAATTACAAAAACAACGCTTTCTCATGATGATTTTGATACTTGGGGATGGCGAGTTCCTTTTTGGATTTCAATATTAATGGTTGGTGTTTCTTACATCATTCGTAAAAACATGAAGGAGTCTCCACTTTTTGCTAAAGCTAAAAAAGAAGGAAAAACATCAACTAACCCACTTAAAGAATCTTTCGGAAATCGTTATAATTTCAAATTTGTCTTGTTAGCATTATTCGGTGCTGTTATGGGACAAGGTGTTGTCTGGTATACTGGGCAATTCTACGCTATGAGTTTCATCCAAAAAGTAATGAATGTTGACTCGGCACAAGTTGACTCGTTAATGGCGATTGCATTACTACTTGGTACACCGTTATTTGTTTTGTTCGGATGGTTATCGGATAAAGTTGGACGAAAACCGATTATGTTAATCGGGATGTTAATTGCGGTACTTTCTTACAGACCAATCTATGATAAGATGTTTAAATCCGTTAATCTCGAAGGAAAAGTAGTTGCTACAAATGGTATTAAAGAATCTCGAACTTCCAAAATCCATGACAAAATTGCTGGCGACAGTATTATAACTTATCATAAAGAAACCAATTATACCGACGGTTTTAAAGTTAAAAAAGACAGTGTCGTGCATTGGTCTTCTTTAGCAACGCCTGTCTTAAAAGATAACAAACCTGAAGTTGCGACTGTTAACACAACAATTTCAATAAATGATGATACTAAGTGGCTGCTCATATTTTTGGTTTTTATCCAAGTTGTCTTTGTAACAATGGTTTATGGTCCTGTAGCAGCATTTTTGGTTGAGATGTTCCCGATCCGAATTCGTTACACCTCCATGTCTTTACCATATCATATCGGAAACGGAATTTTCGGAGGACTTTTGCCCGCAGTTGCAACTTATCTGGTTACAGCTGGTAAAGAAGCTGGACACGCACAATGGTATCTAGAAGGTCTTTGGTATCCTATTATTGTAGCGTCTGTCTGTTTAGTAATTGGTCTTATCTATTTAAAAAATAAAAATAACATCAAAGATTAGGTTTGAAATCACAAATCAAACTCAAAAATTCTTAACTTTAAAACAATCATTATTATGGATGGATTAAAAAAAATATTAGGCATCGTTTGGATACTTTTAGCTTTAGTTGTCGGTTATTTCGGGATTACAGAAATGGGGATTCCAAAATTAACATCAGGCAAACAAGAAGATTTGGTATTTGGGATTATTATCTTATTTATTTTAATGCCAATTATATCTGGTGGATTAGCAGTTTTTGGATATTATGCTCTATCGGGCGACTATTCGAAAGACAAAATGTAATATTCATTTCCTTTGAAAACCACGCAAAGATTTTGGTCTTTGTGTGGTTTCTATAAAAATATGAAAAAACGACACGAACAGAAATTAGTTTTACTTAGTTTCGCTTTACTTCTCTTGTTTAGCGCACCAATCATATTGCTTTTCAATTCTTCGAACAAGCTTTTTGGGCTTCCTGAAATATACACTTACCTATTTGGCGTTTGGATTTTTTCGATAATATTTTCATTAGTTGTTATAAAAAAGTACGATGAATAGTCTTGTTCTGTTTGCAGTTGTTATCGTCTATTTGGCTTTGCTTTTTTTCGTGGCGCATCATGCCGAGAAAAAGAAAAGTAAAATATGGGTTAACAATCCCTACATCTACTCACTATCTATCGCTGTATATTGTACGGCTTGGACTTATTATGGCAGTATAGGTGTAGCCGTTAATCAGGGTTTACAATATCTAGCGATCTATATTGGACCCGTTATCATCATCCCAGCTTGGATTTTTATAAATTCTAAAATTATTCGTATTGCAAAAGTCAACAAAATAAGCAGTATAGCAGATTTCATTTCATTAAGATATGGGAACCGCCGTGGCTTGGGTGCGTTGATAACCTTGGTATGTATCTTTGCAATTATCCCTTACATAGGACTTCAGATTAAAGCAATTTCAGAAACCTTTCATCTACTAACTGATACACCGACTTCAAAAAACATATTAACAGATAATGCAACCTATGTCGTTATCATGATTGCAATGTTCGCAGGATATTACGGAACACGATATGTTGACGCCTCCGAAAAGCGTCTTGGCATCATCGCTGCTGTTGCTTTAGAAAGTCTATTAAAACTCATTTTCCTCGTACTGTTAGGCGTTTTTGTGACTTACTTTGTCTACAATGGTTACAGCGACATCTATGACCAAGCTTCCAAAATTGCAGATTTTAATGCTAAAAATACGTTCAACGGACTTGGCGGAAGTTTTAATTGGCTGATTATGTGCTTACTATCAATATCTGCTTTTTTCCTTTTGCCGAGACAATTCCATACAAGTATCGTTGAAAACAGACAAGAAAAACATCTGAAAACCGCACTTTGGTTTCTTCCATTATATCTTTTGGTTTTTAATCTTTTTGTATTTCCAATTGCGTGGGGCGGCCGCGTTTTATTTGATGGACAAGCGGTTAATCCAGAATTTTATTCTATTTTAATCCCATTACATTTTGGGAAAGAATGGATTAGTGTATTGGTATTTTTAGGAGGATTAAGTTCGTCCATTTCGATGATTATTATCTCTGCGCTTAGCTTGTCGATTATGCTTTCTAACAATCTTATTATACCTTTTGGTTGGATCGGAAAATTTAAAGAAAACCAAGCTTCAGAAAATACGCGAAGCATAACCAATATTAGAAAAGTTAGTATTTTTATTCTTGTTGTTATATCTTTTATTTTCTACAGATATTTCATTTTGGATAATTCATTATTTTCGGTAGGTCTTATCTCCTTTGTATTAATTGCACAATTGGCACCAGCATTTTTTGGTGCGATATTCTGGAAAAGAGGAAGTTCGAAAGCCGTAATTATTGGACTAATTGCAGGTCTTATAATTTGTTATTTTGGGTTAATCTTACCACAATACTACTTTTCTTACAACCACGAGTTCAAAGGTTTTTTAAGAGAGCTTTACAACACTTTTGCAATATTCAACATTCCTTATTTTGATAGGATAAGTCAAATTTTCTTTTGGTCCCTTTTGGTTAATACTGGACTTTTCACTTTTATTTCGGTAAGTCTTAAAGGTGATTATAGAGAACGAAACTTCGCCGAACTTTATGTGGACATCGACAAGTATATCCAAAATCATGAAAATGCTTTTATATGGCGCGGAACCGCTTATGTTTCTGACATCAAAAATATTTTAGTAAGATTTTTAGGTATTCAAAAAACGGAACAAGCTTTCCGTGTTTTTAATCTTAAATATAATATTAATAACCAAGTAGAAACGGCTGATTCTCGTTTTATTAAATTTTCTGAAAACCTTCTGGCTGGTCGAATTGGGACCGCTTCTGCAAAAATCTTGATCGAAGGTGTGACCAAAGAAGATAAAATTTCGTTACCTGAAGTTCTTAACATTCTTGAGGAATCAAAAGAAAATATTATCACCAACAAAAAACTTACTGAAAAATCAAATGAGTTAAAATCGCTTTCAGAAAAACTACAAATTGCGAACGAGCATCTTATCATTAAAGACAAGCAGAAGGACGATTTTTTGGATAGTGTTGCACATGAATTGCGAACGCCGATAACTGCCATTCGTGCTGCTGGCGAAATCCTCGCCGATGATGATGATATGCCTTCCGAAATTAAAAAAGAATTTCTCAATAACATTATTACAGAGTCTGACAGACTTAGCGAAATCATCAACGATATTTTGTATCTTGATAAACTGGAACACGGCAAAACACCTTTGAATATTGGCTTTAACAACATAATCGAAACTTATCAAAAAGCAGTAAAACCTTTGTTACATTTAATAAACAGTAACGATATCCATTTGAGTTTGGTGAATCTTTTGTCTGTCGAAAACTTCCATTACGACGAAGCGAGAATGATACAGGTTTTTCAAAATATTTATGGCAACGCACTAAAATTCATCGAAGAACAAGGGATGATACAAACTAAATTTTTAATACAAAACGATAATCTCAACATTAAGATATTTAACACTGGAAAACATATTCCAGAAACCGATTTGGATTCGATATTTGACAAATTTTATCAATCCAATAATCAAAATATTATCAAACCAATTGGCAGCGGACTTGGGCTTGCCATTTGCAAAAATATAATGCTGGCGCATGGTGGCAACATCTATGCAGAAAATAGTGGTCTAGGCGTTACTTTTAACATCAACCTTCCCACCAATCAACAACACGAAAACATAAAAGAGGAATTATGAAAACGATTTTGATAGCCGATGACGAACACAAGATTTTGATGTCGTTAGAATATAGTTTTAGGAAAAATGGATACAATGTCTACATTGCCAGAGACGGTTCCGAAGTTTTAGAAATCTTGAATACGCTGACACCGGACTTCATTCTGCTAGATATTATGATGCCCAAATTGGATGGTTATTCTACTTTAGAAGAAATAAAAAAACAAGATAAACTGAAAAACACTAAAGTCGCTTTCGTATCCGCTAAAAACAATCCTGAAGACATTCAAAAAGCTTATGATTTAGGAGCAGATGCTTATTTTACAAAACCATATTCGGTTAAACAAATTATCCAACAAATCGACGAGTTAATCGACAAGAATCACTAACTACTAAAATGAAAAAAGATGAATGCAGACAATTTGATCCAACAAAGTAAAGACAACAAAGAAGAATTTTGGAAAGAACAAGCCCAGGCAATTAGCTGGTATACTTTTCCAAAAACGATAACATCACCAGACGAAAATAATTACAACCAATGGTTTGCAGATGGCGAGCTCAACATGTGTTATTTGTGTATTGACAAGCACATTGAGGACGGTTTCGGAGACCAGATTGCCATTATCTACGACTCGCCAGTAACCAACCAGAAGAAAACTTACACCTTCTCGGAAGCCAAAGAAGAGATTTCAAAACTTGCAGGTGGACTTCAATCTCTTGGTTTAAAACAAGGTGATACCGCGATTATTTATATGCCGATGATTCCACAAACAATGTTCGCAATGCTGGCTTGCGCAAGAATTGGCGTAATACACAATGTTGTTTTTGGAGGATTTGCACCGCAAGAATTGGTTGTTAGAATTGATGATTGCAAACCAAAAGTTTTAATAACAGCAACTGCAGGCGTGGAAATCGCAAAGCGAATCCCGTATCTTCCTTTGGTTGAAAAAGCCATCGAACTTGCGCAAGATAAAGTTGACAACATCATTGTCTACAACCGAAATCTTGTCGAAAATAAAAACGAATATTTTGAAGGAACCATCGATTATCAAGATTTAATTTCAAAATCACAAGCTGCTGATTGCGTTTCGGTAAAATCCACGCATCCTTTGTATTTGCTTTATACTTCGGGCACAACTGGAAAACCGAAAGGAATTGTTCGTGATACAGGCGGATATGCGACGGCACTCAAATTTTCGATGAAATATATTTATGGTATTGACGCAGGCGAAACGTTTTGGGCAGCTTCGGATTTTGGTTGGGCAGTTGGTCACAGTTATAGCGTTTATGCTCCTTTAATTAACCGAAATGCTACAGTAATCTTTGAAGGAAAACCTGTCATGACGCCAGATGCAGGAACATTTTGGCGTGTGATTCAAGATTATAAAGTTTCAATAATGTTTACGGCACCGACTGCGATTAGAGCTATTAAAAAAGAAGACCCGAACGGCGAATTGGTAAAGAAATATGATTTATCAAGTTTAAAAAAACAATTCCTCGCTGGCGAACGTTGCGACGTTGCAACTCTGGATTGGTTTGACCAACATATCGGCGTGCCAGCCATCGACCATTGGTGGCAAACAGAATCTGGATCTCCAATGTTGGGATTAATGACAGGTTTTGACGATTATAAAATTAAGAGAGCTTCGGCAGGAAAACCAATTCCTGGTTATGACATCAGAATTTTTGATGAAAATGGTTACGAACTCGATGCCCATCACGAAGGTTATTTAGCAATAAAACTTCCGCTTCCTCCAGGTGCTTTGCTTGGCGTTTGGAAGGATTTTGACAGATTCCAAAATAGTTATTTGTCGCAGTTTGAGGGTTATTATTTCTCTGGCGATGGTGCTATTGTGGACGAAGATGGCTACGTATTTATTACTGGACGTGTAGACGACGTCATTAATGTTGCTGGACATCGATTGTCAACTTCCGAAATGGAAGAAGTCGTGTCGTCGCATCCTGATGTTGCAGAATGTGCGGTTGTTGGTATTGATGACGATCTGAAAGGTCAAATTCCTTTTGCTTCGGTTGTTATTAAAAATGGTTCCGAAATATCTGACGAGCAAGTTGAAAAAGAAGTTATCCAAAAAGTCCGTGAAAAAATTGGCGCCGTTGCAAGTCTTAAAAATGTGATGGTTGTTAAAAGATTACCCAAAACCCGCTCTGGAAAAACCCTTAGAAAATTAATTCGTACTATATTAGACGGTAAAGAATTCCAGATTCCATCGACGATTGACGACGAAACAATTATTGATGAACTTATCGAAAAAATTAAAATTTATAAAAAATAAAATCCTCATTGTATATGAATAATTATCAAATAAAAAACCTTCCCGAGTATTTTAAACAATACAAAAAGTCCATCAAGAATCCAAAAAAATTCTGGGACAAAATCGCTGACGAAAATTTCGTTTGGTACCAACGTTGGAGCAAAGTTGTAGAATTTGACATGGAAGAAGCCAATATTAAATGGTTTAAAAATGCAAAACTCAACATCACCAAAAATTGTCTCGATCGTCACCTAGAATCTCGTGGCGAAAAAACAGCCATCATTTGGGAACCAAACGACCCTAAGGAAGAAGCGCAGCACATTAGCTATCGCGACTTACACGAACGCGTTTGCAAAATGGCAAATGTGCTTGAAGAAATGGGTGTACAACGTGGCGATCGCGTTTGCATCTATCTTCCTATGATTCCAGAATTGGCGGTTGCGATGTTGGCTTGTGCTAAAATGGGCGCTGTACATTCGGTGATTTTTGCAGGATTTTCTGCATCAGCAATTGCATCACGAGCTAACGATTGTGGCGCAAAAGTCATTATTTGTTCTGACGGAAGCTATCGTGGTAATAAAGCTTTAGACCTAAAATCAATTGTTGACGAGGCATTAAATTCTTGCGAAACTGTAGAAAAAGTGATGGTCGTAAAACGTACCAACGGGGCAGTTAATATGAAAGAAGGTCGTGACTTTTGGATGGACGACTATTTATCAAAAGCATCATCCGATTACGTTACAAAAATCATGGATGCCGAAGATCCTTTATTTATTCTTTATACATCAGGTTCTACAGGGAAACCAAAAGGCATGTTGCATACTTGCGCAGGTTATATGGTTTATTCTGGCTACACTTTTAAAAATGTTTTTGATTATCAAGAAAATGATATCTACTGGTGTACGGCGGACATTGGCTGGATTACTGGACATTCCTACCTTTTGTATGGTCCATTAATTAACGGTGCGACAACGGTTATTTTTGAAGGTGTACCAACTTATCCAGAACCTGACCGTTTTTGGGAGGTTATTGACAAACACAAAGTGACGCAATTCTATACGGCGCCAACTGCTATTCGCTCTTTAGCAAAAGAAAGTGTAGAATGGGTGGACAAACATGATTTATCGAGTTTAAAAGTTATCGGGTCGGTTGGAGAACCTATTAACGATGAAGCTTGGCATTGGTTTAACGATCATGTTGGACAGAAAAAATGTCCAATTGTTGACACTTGGTGGCAAACAGAAACAGGCGGAATTTTAATTTCTCCGCTTCCTTTTGTAACACCAACCAAACCAACTTATGCAACGCTTCCACTTCCTGGCGTACAACCAGTTTTAATGGATGACAAGCGAAACGAAATTACAGGAAATCAAGTTACAGGAAATCTCTGCATTCGTTTCCCGTGGCCAGGCATTGCAAGAAGTATTTGGGGCGATCATCAACGTTATAAGGAAACCTACTTCACGGCTTTCCCAGGAAAATATTTTACTGGTGATGGTGCTTTGCGCGACGAAGTTGGCTATTACAGAATTACAGGTCGTGTGGACGATGTTATTATCGTTTCGGGACACAATCTTGGGACGGCTCCTATTGAGGATAGCATCAACCAACATCCTGCAGTTGCCGAATCTGCGATTGTTGGTTATCCGCATGACATCAAAGGAAATGCACTTTATGGTTATGTAATTTTGAAAGAATCTGGAGAAGGCAGAGACCGCGAAAATCTTAAAAAAGAAATCAACCAGTTAATTTCTGACCAAATTGGACCAATCGCAAAATTGGACAAAATACAATTTGTATCTGCGCTTCCAAAAACACGATCTGGAAAAATTATGCGTCGTATTTTAAGAAAAATTGCGGAAGGTGATTTCAGCAATTTCGGGGATACATCGACATTATTAAATCCTGAAATCGTGGAAGAAATTAAGAACGAAAAAATTTAACACTCTTTAAGTTTGTAGTTGTTCGGTTTTTGATAATCTAAAAATATAACACCAATAAAAATTCAAATTATGGCAAGTATTATCATAGGATTATTTAATAATCATAGCAACTACAAAACGCTAGAAAGCGATTTAGAAAATGCAGGCATCGACGGATCACAGTACATCGTATACCTCAATAACAGTAGCGACGAGCATTTTTTGGCGAGTGTACAAATTAGAGATGACGCACATGCATATTCGGTTTCTGAAATTTTTAATAAAAATGATGTTAACAAAACCTATCTGTTTAACAATATGACGATTCAGGAAGCTAGCAATTATGAGGATCTCAAAAAAAGAATTGAGGTTCTTGCAGCAGCACAAATTTCAAATACGCCAGATATTAACATCAAAGAAACTGACAGCGGTATCGATTCGCAAGTCAAATTTTAAAACCAATAAAAAAGTCCAAAGCGAATAACTTTGGACTTTTATTTTTACTAAACTAAAAAAATTAACCTCTTAGTTCTGCATTATATTCTTTTTGGAAGGATTTAATCAATGAATTCATCACTTCCGAAATATCTTTATCTTCCAACGTTTTTTCTTCGTTAAGAAGTTCAAAACTCATGGCATAAGATTTTTTACCTTCTGGCAAATTTTTCCCTTCGTAAACGTCGAACAAGTTGATTTCTCTTAAGAAAGGCGATTTGTTCTTTTTCGCCAATTCGTACAATCCTGCATAAGTCACCGACTTGTCAACCAACATCGCTAAATCTCTTCTAATCTTGTTAAACTTCGGAATATCTACAAATTTAAAATTCCCTGTATTTCTTAAAGATTGACAATTTCCCAATTCGATTTCTGCGTAGAAAGCATCTTGATCCATGTCTGCATCTTTAAGTAAAGCTGGCGCTACTTTTCCTAATCTCACCAAAGTTTTGTCACCCGAAACAATTTCTAAAGCATCCGAAAAACGTGCATCTTCCAAAGCTTTTTCTGTTGTTTTGATATTTAATTTATCAAGAAGAATTTTAACATAAGCTTTCAACATAAAGAAATCTGTAGCACTTTTTGGTTGCAACCAGTTTTCGGAAACGTTTCTTCCCGATGTTAAAATCGCCAATTGTTTTCTTTCTTCATATTTTTCGAATTTGTGATAAATTTTCCCTAATTCAAAAAACTTAATATCTGGATTCTTACGATTAATGTTATAAGCCGCATTTTGTAAAAGTCCTTCTAACAAAGATTTTCTCATTGTCGAAAGTTCATTACTTAGCGGATTAAGAAGCTTAACAGCGTTGGTTTCGTCTTTAACAGAAGTCAAAGAGTTGTTCATTACTTCGTTAAAACCTTGACTTTGCAAAGTTCTTGCCCAAGCGTTTTCTAAAGCATCTTGATCATCCAAATTCAAACTAACCGTTGTGAAAGACGTTTTCTTCGGCGCTTCAATTTTGTTATAACCGTAAATACGCAAGATTTCTTCGATAACGTCAATTTCTCGCGTTACATCCGCACGATACGCAGGAACAGACAATTCTAGTCCATTTGTGATTTCGTTAAGAACCGTAATTTCTAAAGATTTAAGAATCTCTTTTATTTTTTCGCGGTGAATTTTAACACCTAAAATTTGATCAACTTTAGAGTAACGAAGTACCACATAGAAAGGTTCAATCTTCGTGGGATAAGATTCTAAAATTTCGCCAACCAATTTACCACCAGCAATTTCCTCCAACATTTTAACAGCTTTTGTCAAAACTGTTTTTGTATTATTAGGATCAACACCTCTCTCAAATCTGAAAGATGAGTCAGTATTAAGTCCGTGCGCTTTAGAAGCTTTTCTCACCGCAACCGGATTGAAGTAAGCACTTTCTAAAAATATCTTAGTCGTAGAATCCGAAACACCACTTTCTTCACCGCCAAAAACGCCAGCAATACACATTGGATTTTGGTTTCCGTCTTTAATCATGATTTCGGTGCCCTTTAATTTTCGCTCTACACCATCCAAAGTTTTGAAAACCGTTCCTTCTGGTGACGTCCCAACAATCACTTTGTGCCCAGCAATTTTATCAGCATCAAAAGCGTGCAAAGGCTGACCATAGCTGTGCAAAATATAATTGGTAATATCCACAACATTATTAATCGGCGCAAGACCAATCGCTTTCAATCGATCTTTAAGCCAAGATGGCGACTCTTCAACTTTAAGTCCTTCAACAACAGCACCAAGATAACGTGGCGTCAATTCTGTATTTTCGATATCGATTTGGAAATCGTGAGAACCTTCTGAAGTCAAAGCTACAGTCGATAATTTCTCTAACTCTGACGGAAAAGCATTGGACGACAAATAAGCGTGTAAATCTCTTGCAACACCATAATGCGACATTCCATCGGTACGGTTTGGCGTTAAACCAACTTCGTAAACCTCATCATTAATTAACTCAAAATACTTTGCGAAATTCTCTCCTACTTTATATTTAGCTTCATCCAAAACCATGATGCCGCCGTGATCGTCTGACAAACCAAGTTCGTCCTCAGCACAGATCATTCCTTCCGAAACTTCGCCACGGATTTTTGCTTTTTTAATTTCGAAAAAATTTCCAGTTTTATCATAGATTTTTGTTCCTACAACCGCAACAGGAACTATTTGTCCAGCAGCAACATTGGGCGCACCACAAACGATGTCAAGGATTTTTCCGTTACCTACATCAACTGTTGTTTTGCTCAACTTGTCCGCATTAGGATGTTTTTCACAAGTCAAAACTTTCCCTACAATGATGCCTTCGAGATTTCCTTTAACGCTTTCGTACTTGTCGATAACTTCTATCTCCAGACCAATATCTGTAAGAAACTGACCGATTTTTTCCGTAGTCAAATTGGTTTTAATATAATCTTTAAGCCAATTATTTGAAATTTTCATTATTCTGAATTTGAATTTTTAGAAGGCTGATATTTTAAGATTTGATTTAATAAAAACTCAAAAACGCTTCTGTAATAAAATCTTATTTTAAACAAAATTTGAGACCTGAATTTTTCAAATCTCAAATTGTTATTTTCTGTTTTTTAAACTTTATAATCCGATAACCGGCATGGATAACATCAAGATGTTTTCGTTGTCTTCGAGTCCATCAATTGGCTCGATGATACCTGGACGATTCGGCTGAGACATTTTGAAAGTGATATCGTCAGCACCCAAAACAGATAACATTTCTGTTAAAAACTTAGAACTGAAACCTATATTAATATCTTCTCCGTTATAATCGCAAGGGATTTGCATATCCGCTTTGTTCGCAAATTCTGTATCCTCTGCATGCAAGTGAAGAACGTTGCCCGAAAGCTTGAATCTCACTTGGTTTGTAGATTTGTTCGACATAATCGATGCTCTACGGATAGAACTTAACAACAAGTTTCTGTTAATCGTCAAGACATTTGGATTTTCTTTCGGAATAACCGCGTTGTAGTTAGGATATTTCCCGTCAATCAAACGACAGATCCAAATATTATTACCAAACGTGAACTTCGCCATGTTTTCGTTAAACTCAATAACAACTTCATCAACAGAATTGTTCAAGATGTTTTTGAAAATCGCCAACGGTTTTTTCGGCATGATGAATTCCATTGGTTCTGCATTTGCAAGATCTGTTCGCTTGTAAACCACCAATCTATGAGAATCCGTTGACACGAAGTTGGTTTCGTTTTCTGCAAATTGGAACAAAACGCCCGTCATAACTGGACGAAGTGAGTCGTTACTTGTCGCAAACAACGTATTGCTCAACGCATCTGCCAAAACGCCACCTGGCATAACCACTTTTTGAGAAGCGTCAAACTCTGGCAATTCTGGATAATCTTCTGCATTGTCAAGTGCAACAGAGAAGTTATCTTTCTCATCCAAAATTTCTAAAACGCTACCGTTACCTTCTGGTGCATCCTTAACGACTAATGTCAATGGTTGTTCGCCATAAGTCTTTAAGAAATCTTGGAAGATTTTGGCAGGAACCGCCATTTTTCCAGCATCGTCAGACATTACCTCGATAGAAGTTATCAAAGTTGTTTCTCCGTCGGAAGCTGTAATTCTTAAATTATTTTGATCTAATTCAAAAAGGTAATTTTCCAAAATTGGTCTGGATTGCGAACCAGAAATCACACCACTAACTGTCTGTAAGGCTTTTTGCAATTCGCCACTGGCAACAATAAATCTCATAAAAGCTAATTATTTCGATTCACAAAGATAAAAAATTATGGCAAATTGGCGGTCTGATTTGTAATTAATTACCAAGAGTGAGTTTAAAATTTTATCGAAACATAAAATTAACAAGTCACAAAAGCATCTTTGCTAAATTTTCAATGCCCTTTTGCGCCTATTTTTGATTTTCTATTTTTGATTTAGCCCGCTAAATCTTTACACACGAAACAAAAAATCCATCCAAAATTGATAATAAAAATTTTAGCAATAAAATTTAAACAAACTCTACAATTTTAGGATTTAACTATATTTGTGAAGAATTTTAAGATTTAACAAAAAATAAAATTTTTCTCATGAAAAAACCACCTTTACATAAGAGCTTTTATTACACTTTTAAAGGTCTCTTTTGGTTGTTAAAAAACGAGAGAAATTTCCAAATCCATTGTTTGGGACTTCTTTTTAACCTCATCTTGATTTTCTATTTCAAACTTCAGACTTGGGAAATTATCGCTGTTCTTAGTATCACTTTTGGTGTTATGATTGCTGAAGCGCTTAACACTTGTATTGAGCAAATTTGTGATTTTATCGAACCTAATTTTGACAAACGAATTGGAGTTATAAAAGATATTGCTGGCGCAGCCGTTTTAATCGCTTCTATCCTAGCCGTCGTTGTTGGTATTTTGGTGTACGGGAAATATTTATTTTAGTTGTTGCTTTATGGCAAAGTTAATTCCTAATTCCTAATTCCTAATTCCTAATTCCTAATTCCTAATTCCTAATTCCTAATTCCTAATTCCTAACTTCTAATTTTATTTTTCCCTAGATTTTAAAACATTTTCAACATCGTCAAGTTGAAAACCTTTAGCTTTTAAAAGAATTAAATAATGATACATCAAATCTGCGGCTTCATTTAAAAACAAATCATCGTTGCTATCTTTTGCTTCTATCACCAATTCCACAGCTTCTTCACCAACTTTTTGCGCAACTTTATTGATTGCTTTTTTAAACAATTTATTCGTATAAGATTCCTGGTTATCAAAGTCGATTCGGTCATTGATAGTTTGTTCCAATTCATAAATAAAATCATGATTCGAAACTTCATTAAAACTAGTCACAGATGCCGTATGACACGTCGGTCCAAAAGGTTTTGCTTTTATTAAAATCGTGTCGTTATCACAATCCAAAGCCAGCGATTTTACTTCTAAAAAATTACCTGACTCCTCTCCTTTTGTCCACAATCTATTTTTGGATCGCGAAAAAAATATCACTTTTCCAAGTTCTTGAGTTTTATTAACAGCATCCTCGTTAATATAACCCAACATCCAAACCTGATTATTAAGATAATTCTGAATAATCACCGGAACTAAGCCATCACTAGTTTTATTAAAATCAATGTTCATCGTATTGCTATATTTTGGTGTTTCAAAGAATTTTTAAGTTTAGGGATCGGAATTTCACCAATGTAAAAAAACACTTGCAGCCAATCCGCCACTTGTTTTTGTCTTGTTAAAAACTTCCGCGAAATCTTCCATTTTCCCTGCGCCACCAGAAGCAATAACAGGAATGTTAACACTTTCGGAAACCCGATTTGTAATATCAATTCGGAAACCCGCTTTTGTCCCGTCACCACCCTCGAGGTTAACAGAATTTCGCTAGCACCACTTTTTTCTACTTCCTTTACCCAATCCAAAGTTCCCCAATCGGTTTCCTCTTTCCCACCACTCACAAAGACTTTTTGTGTTACGTTGACATTGCGTGTATCTACCGCAACAACGATACATTGCGAACCAAACTGCGTCGATAAATCAGTAATCAATTGCGGATTTTTTACCGCCGAAGAATTTACCGAAACTTTATCAGCACCTGCATTAATAACCGTCGAAGAATCTTCCACAGAATTAATCCCGCCACCGACAGTAAACGGAATATTAATCGCAGCTGGAATTTTTTTTACCATTTCGGCAAGAGTTTTTCGCTTTTCTAAAGTTGTCGAAATATCCAAAAACATCAATTCATCAGCGCCTTCATCAACATACTTTATCGCCAATTCTACAGGATCGCCAGCATCGCGCAAGCCAACAAAATTGACACCTTTCACCGTTCTCCCATCTTTGATATCAAGACACGGAATGATTCTTTTCTTTAACACATTTTTTGTATTTACAATTATTTGTTTTTAGATCTACGATTTGGAAATTCAGATTTACGATGTTGGATTTTTGATTTACAATTTAATCTCAAATCGCTAAATCTTTAATCGTAAATTAAAAATCGTAAATCATTTATTTTGTTTATTTCTTAAGGTTTTTATTGAACTAACAACAATTGACAAAATTTCATTAAGCTCAAGTTTCAAACCTTTAATCTTAGTTGATTGAAATAAGTTAGATTCCTCTAAAATCTCCAACCAAAAAATAGTCTCGTCAGTTTCCTCTTCAACAATTTTTAGTTTATTAATAAAATCAGCTGTTGATTTTGCTCGACAAGCTGCACGATAATTCGCTCCTACAGAAGTCGCACATCTAACAAGTTGAATAGCAATTACCCTTATAGCAATAGAATTTGGAAATTCATCAATCAAAAGAATCACATCAACCCCAACTTGTTTTGTTCGTTTTTTAATTAATTCTTGCATGTGTCAAATATTTACGATTTTAGATTCATTAATTTACGAATAATTCAATTGCGATCTTGATTTTAAATTGAATTTACAATTCGTAAATCGCTAAATCATCAATCGTAAATCAAAATTCTTACTTTAAAATTTGTATCAATTTTTGATTTTCTTCGGCAGTTCCAACATTTATCCTTAAAGCATTCGGAATTGTGGGAAAACGTTTGCTACACAATATTTTCGCTTGAATTAAATTGTCGTAAAAAGCTTCACAGTTTTCGACTTCAACCAAGAAAAAATTAGCATCTGAATCGTAAACTTTTTTAATACTTGAAGAATTTTCAAAAGCTTGCTTCAAAATACTTTTCTGAACCAAAACTTCTTGTAAACGACTTTTGTATTCATCGACTTTTTCCAGTTCTTGAAGTGCCATTTTCATGATGACTTCACTGATATTATAAGGCGCTTTTGTTTTGTTAATTAAAGAAATAATAAACTCCGAAGACAACGCCATCCCAATTCGCAAACCTGCTAAAGCACGAGCTTTTGAAAGGGATTGTAAAACAATTAGGTTTTCAAATTCATTTAACTTTTCTAAAATCGATGTTTGATTTGAAAACTCAATGTAAGCTTCATCAACAACGACAATTCCATCAAAGTTTTTAATATAAAATTCTAAATCGTCAATTGAATTTCCTGTTTGATTGTTGGGCGAACACAAGAACAAAACTTTCGCACTTGACTCTTTAGCTTTATTTAAATATTCTTCTTTTTGCAATTGAAAATTAGTATCTAAATCAAGTGTGACAATCTTGTTTTCATTAATTGTTGCATAGAAACTATACATCGCAAAAGATGGATTCATCACAACAATTGCATCCTTTTTTGGATCACAAAAAATTTTAATAATAAGGTCAATCATCTCATCACTTCCATTTCCTAGAGCAATTTGTGAACTTGGTACATTTTTAATCTCGGAAAGTTTTTGCTTTAATTTTTTCTGAGTCGAATCTGGATAACGATTAAAAGTCCCAAACGGATTTTCGTTAGCATCCAAAAGCGTGTAATCGCCGTCTGACAAAGTATCTCTAAAACTAATATAAGGTTGAAGCGCAAGAATATTTGGTCGAACAAATTTTTGTATCGGATTTTCCACTTTTTAAGATTTATTTGTTTTGATTGATTTGATTTAATCGATGTGTCACAGCATTTTTATGCGCAAAAAGTCCTTCTGCTTCTGCCATGATTTGGATGGTTTTTCCAAGGTTCTGAATACCTTGTTTTGTAATATTTTGAAAAGTAATTTTCTTTAAAAAAGAATCTAAAGAAACGCCAGAATAACTTCTAGCAAATGAATTGGTTGGCAAAGTATGATTCATTCCAGAAGCATAATCGCCAGCACTTTCGCAAGAATAATTTCCTAAAAAAACCGAACCTGTATTAACAATTTTAGAACTCCAATTCTCTGGATTTTCTACAGCTAAAATCAAATGCTTTGGCGCATAAAGATTGGAGATTTCAAAAGCTTCGGATAAATTTTCGACCAAAATAAATTGACTATTTTCAACGGCTTTTTCTGCCAAATCTTTGCGAGTTAAATTCTGCATCTGCGATTTTAACTCGTTTAAAGTTTCTTCAAAAACCCGTTCGTTGTCAGAAATAAAAACAACTTGACTATCGGCGCCGTGTTCTGCTTGCGATAACAAATCTGCCGCACAAAAACTCAGGAATCGTTTGTTTATCAGCGATTACCAAAACTTCGCTCGGACCTGCAGGCATATCAATCGCAACACCAAATTCGGTCGCCATTTCTTTCGCAGCAGTTGCACACTGATTTCCGGGACCAAAAATTTTATAAACTTGAGGAATTGTTTCTGTCCCAAAAGTCATCGCAGCAATCGCTTGCGAACCAGAAATGACGTGAATATCAGCTTTAATGTTATTCTCGTCCAGAAAGCGAAGAAGCGTATTCGTATAAGAGGTTGCAATTTTTTTTGAATTAAAATAAGACAAATCATCTGTATCAATATCTTTTGGAACCGCCATTGATACACGACATTTCGAAAATCCTAGATGTTCGACAACGTCAATTTTCTTAGACGTTTGGATCAAAAGATTTTCGCCAACTATCGCGACATCTACGACGCCATCTTCGAGATATTGCGGAATATCGGAGTTGCGCAAATAGAAAATCTCCAATGGAAAATTGTCTACGAAAACCTTCAGTTGGTGTTTACCGTCATTGTAAAAAATGCTGCAGTCGCGCAAAAGCTTGATGGAATCTTCGTAAAGTCGTCCGCTTTTTTGAATGGCAATTTTTAGTTTACTCATTTTATTTTTGAATTAAAGTCTGAGTAAATCGCGGATTCTGCCGATTAAAAATAAAAAATCCCGTTCGATTTACTCAAACGGGATTTTGATATTTTTTGTCAACTACATATCATTATCAGCTTGCCTGAGTGCAAGTATGATGATAATAATGATGTAATTGATTGTTATACATTTCTGTTATTTTGATGAAACAAGTTTAGAAATAATTTTTAACCGAAAAAAATATTTTTCTAAAAATTTCCTAATATAATTTATTGTTTGATAAATTTAGTTGTAGCTTCGGTAGTTTTAGTTTTAATCTTAATTAAATACAAACCAGATTTCCAAGCTTTAACATCGATCGGCATTGCAGAATTTGATTGATAAAATAAATTTCCGCTTCCATCGAAAATTGAAATTTGTTCTACATCTTTTATGCCTTTCATATTGATAAAGTCAGAACTTGGATTTGGATAAACTTGAATCATATTTTTATCAATTTCGGAAGTTGCCAGATTGTCAAGATTTTGGATTTTTACATTATCCACTTTGAAACCCGATTTATAGTTATCGAACTCAAAATCAAACTCTTTAATCGAGTTAATTTGAGAATTAAAAGTCGAAGTTGTAATCTTAACATTGTCAATATAATATTCAATCTTTTTCGTAGTAAAATCGATATTTACTTTTAGGTTATACCATTTTTTAGCTTGCCAAGTTTTGGTAACAATTGTCGTGTCATTGCCAACTTCTAAAGTAGCATCATAACTATAATAAAATCCTCCCAGACGCTCGTATTCATCAACATCCATACTGTATAGCGACAACATATCGTAATCAGCAGAATTGAGATTATCCAGATAAATATCTGCCGAAATTGACATTCTATTATAAGCCGGTGCGTCATGGAAAATGCCGCCCCAATTCTCTTCTTGGGTTTCATCTGCGATAACAGCAACCGAGTTTGCGCCGTCCGTTGCAATCGTATTAACAACTTGCGAATGAGTCTCATCAACGTAACCCCAATTGCTCCAAGCTTTTTGTCCATGGAAGTTTCCAAGGTTAAAGCCTTCCGAAGTTTCAAAAGAGATTTTGGTTTCTTGTGCAGAAATAGTATTGCTAAACAACAATATCGAAAGTGTAGAAATAAGTAATTTTTTATTCATATTAATAGTTAAAGGGCTGCAAAAATAAATAAAGTTTTCAAACAGACTCAAAAATTTTAATATTCTTACATAAGTCATATTTCTAATTATTAATAATAAATTAAAATGCTTAATTTTGTGCTTTCTTAAAAAATTATGGAAAGTATAAAAGTTCACGACAAATCTTTTGTCCCTTATCTAAAGCACGAAGAAATCTTAACAATCGTCGATAGAATGGCGAAAGAAGTCTATGAAGAATACAAAGACGAACGTCCAGTTTTCATCGGGGTTTTAAGCGGTGTTATTCAGTTTTTCTCTGATTTTATCAAAGCTTATCCTGGCGAGTGCGAACTTGGTTTTATCAAGATGAGTTCTTATGTTGGGACAGAATCTTCGGGGATTGTCTTCAAAGAGATGGAGCTAACAAAAGACATCAAAGACCGTCACATCATCTTGATGGAAGACATTGTGGATACTGGTAATACAATCGAAAATCTTTTCACTTATTTTAAAGAAACACAACGTCCAAAATCGATTAAAGTAGCATCTTTGTTACTAAAACCGGATGTTTACAAAAAAGAATTCAAGATCGATTATGTTGGGAAAGAAATACCTAACAAATTTGTTTTAGGCTACGGATTGGATTATGATGAGTTGGGAAGAAACCTAAAGGATCTTTATCAACTAGAAGACGGAAGTATCAACCATTAAATTTCTATACGGTCTCGCATCGTATTCCAAATAAATCTAAATAAGAAATGATTAACTTAGTATTATTCGGCCCTCCGGGAAGCGGAAAAGGAACGCAAGCGCAACATTTGATTGAAAAATTTAATCTAAAACAAGTTTCGACTGGCGACCTTTTCAGATTCAATATCAAAAATGAAACAGAACTAGGAAAACTTGCAAAGTCTTATATCGACAAAGGCGAGTTAGTACCAGACCAAGTGACCATTGATATGTTGGTGGACGAACTAAGAAAACCGTCTGACGCTGCTGGCTACATCTTTGATGGTTTCCCAAGAACAGCAAAACAAACGGAAGCTTTAGAACAAATTGTAAAAGAAGAACTAAATGCTGACATTACGATTTGTCTTGCCCTAGTTGTTGAAGACGAAACGCTTGTGCAACGTCTTTTGAAAAGAGGCGAAACAAGTGGAAGAACTGACGACAGCAACGAAGAAATTATCCGTAACCGCATCAAAGAATATTATGCGAAAACGGCAGAAGTTGCAGAACTATACAAACAGCAAGGCAAATATGTAGAGGTTAATGGTATTGGAGAAATATCAGAAATCGCTGAAAAACTTTTTGCTGAAGTTGAAAAAATTACAAAGTAATTTTTAAGTTATGAGTTATAAATTATGAGTTAGGTTTGTACTTATTTCTAAATTCATAACTCATAATTTATCATATATAATTAAAAAAGAGAACAAATGTCCAATTTTGTAGATTACGTTAAAATTCATTGTACATCAGGTCATGGAGGTGCAGGTTCTGCCCACCTTCGTCGTGAAAAATACATTCCGAAAGGTGGTCCTGACGGTGGCGATGGTGGTCGTGGTGGCGATATCATCATGAGAGGTAACTGTCACGAATGGACGCTTCTTCCGCTTCGTTACACACGTCACGTGAAAGCTGGTCGTGGTGAAAACGGTGCTAAAAATCAGTTAACTGGTGCAGCTGGCGAAGATATCTACATCAACGTCCCAATCGGTACGATTGCTAAAAATGAGGAAGGCGAAATCCTAGGCGAAATCCTAGAAGATGGTCAAGAAATCATCATTATGAAAGGTGGTAAAGGTGGACTTGGTAACGAACATTTCAAATCATCTACCAACCAAACGCCGAGATACGCACAACCTGGACTTCCAGGCGAAGAAGGTTTTGTTATTTTCGAACTAAAAATCCTTGCGGATGTTGGTCTTGTTGGTTTTCCAAATGCTGGTAAATCGACGCTTCTAGCTTCAGTTTCTGCGGCTAAACCAAAAATCGCGAACTACGCATTTACAACGCTTACACCTAACTTAGGAATTGTCGATTACAGAAATTACAAATCTTTTGTAATGGCAGATATTCCGGGTATTATCGAAGGTGCAGCGGAAGGAAAAGGTCTTGGTCACCGCTTCCTACGTCATATCGAGCGTAACTCTATCCTACTCTTTTTAATTCCTGCAGATTCTGAAAATCATTATAAAGAATTTGAGATTTTAGAAAACGAATTGAAAGAATATAATCCCGAACTTTTGGATAAAGAATATATTATTTCGGTTTCGAAAGCAGATTTGTTGGATGACGAATTAAAAGCTGAAATCTCAGCAGAATTCCCAGAAGGCAAAAAGCCAATCTTCTTCTCAGGTGTTACTGGTGAAGGATTGATGGAGCTGAAAGACGCTATCTGGAAAAAACTACACGGATAACAAACGCGATATTTCATTGTAATTATTTTCTTTAACTTTAAACTTTATCGACAGTAGACCTAAAATAAAAATCAATTTTCCAAGTCGATTTAGGTTATCGATTTAAATAATTTTTTGGAACGAAAATTGAAACCTCTTTTCAAAATAAAAGTTATGAAATATCTATTAAGTCTTTTCGCATTTGTGGTTTTAATGTCTTGTCAGACTCAAAAAAGCACATCAAATTATTCTAAAATAGAATACGAAACGACACCTTGCTTTGGTTTTTGTTCTGTTTTTAAATTGACAATTAATCATGATAGAACGGCAGTTTTCGAAGCTGAACGTTTTAATTTTGGAGAAGGACATTCTAAAGATGATTTTTCAAAACCAAAAGAAGGTACTTTTAAAACAACTATCAAGGCCGAAGATTACTCAAAATTAGTTACAATGCTTGACAGTCTTAATGCAAAAAGCCTTAATGATAAGTATGGAAATCACAATATTTCGGATTTACCAACAAGTTTTCTTCGACTTAATTATAAAGATGGTTCATCAAAAAACATTGAAGATTATGGTAAAAATGGAACTAAAGAACTAGCCGAAGTTTATAAATTTATAGCCGATCTTAGAAAAAATCAAGATTGGAAAAAAGTAGAATAAGTCTTTATTTTATTTAACTTAACTTTGCACAATCAGATTCCTTCACCGTGAAGGAATTTCTTTTTTTTAAAATTAAATATTTTCATTTGAATTTCACAGACCTCAACCTTATAGAACCCATCATTAAAGCTGTTCAAAAAATAGGATACGAAACGCCAACCCCGATTCAGGAAAAAGCGATTCCGACCATTCTTAAAGGACAAGACTTTTTGGGTTGCGCCCAAACGGGAACAGGAAAAACCGCAGCTTTTGCGATTCCAATTTTACAAAATTTAATGTCTAGGTATTCGCCTACCAACAAAAAAATAAAAGCACTAATCCTAACGCCAACGCGAGAATTAGCCATCCAAATTGAAGAAAACTTCAAAGATTATGGTAGTGATTTACCATTAAAATCTTTAGTAATTTTTGGTGGTGTTAAACAAGGCGCCCAAGAAGCTAGCCTTAGAAAAGGTGTCGATGTACTTATCGCAACGCCCGGTCGATTGCTAGATTTCATCAACCAAAGAATCATCAGTCTAAAAGATTTAGAGATTTTTGTATTGGATGAAGCGGACAGAATGTTGGACATGGGATTTGTTCACGATGTTAAAAAAGTTATCAAACTTATCCCTCAAAAAAGACAAACGCTTTTCTTCTCAGCAACGATGCCTAAAGAGATTAGCGCACTTGCCAACAGCATTCTTCACAATCCTGTTAAAGTTGAAGTAACGCCAGTTTCGTCAACGGCAGATACCATTCAGCAGAGTGTATTTTTGGTAGAGAAAAACGATAAATTAGATCTTTTAATTCACATTTTAAAGGATCAAAAAATTGATCAACTTTTGGTATTTGCGAGAACCAAACATGGGGCGGACAAAATTGCAAGAAGTCTTCACAAAGCGAAAATCTCTGCAGAAGCCATCCACGGCAACAAATCCCAAAACCAAAGACAAAATGCGCTTAACAATTTTAAATCGAAAAAAACGCGTGTTCTTGTAGCGACAGACATTGCTGCTCGTGGTATTGACATTGACGAACTAAAATATGTTTTAAACTTCGAATTGTCCGACGTTTCCGAAACTTATGTACACAGAATTGGTCGTACAGGACGTGCGGGTAATGAAGGAACTTCTTTCTCTTTTGTTGATGGATTGGATCTTGTTAACCTACGAAACACCGAAAAATTAATCGGTAAAAAAATTCCTGTGGAAAAAGATCATCCTTACCACACAGATAATTTAGTGGAGCAAAAGCGCGATAGCAATAACAAACCAATGGCTGCTAGATCGCAACGACCGTCCAACACACAAGAAAAACAAAAAGCCGCGAAAAAGAATTATTACAAAAAAAGTTCTAGACAAGGCAACAGATAACAAAAAAACGTCATAAGCAATTAACTTATGACGTTTTATTTTTTGGTTTAAACTTAAATTTTAAAATTCGAAACCGAGTTTTATTTTGTTGATCACGGGATTGGCATAATGGCTCAAAAAATGTGTTTTAATCGCCACATCTTTAGCATCAATACTCCAAGACATTCTTCTGTTAAACAAGTCTTTTTCTTCCTGATTATAATATTTTGCGAAATCATCACTTTCTTTCAAAAGATCCAAAGCAATAAAATTATTCGGGAATAAATGATAATTACCGATAATCGCTTTATCAATCGACTCTGCAAGCAACTGGATCTTCTGGTTATTGTTTTCGGCATTCGATTTAATAACCTCCAACGTATCATTAAGAACGTCTCCAAAATGAATATGGATTCGTTTTTTTTGTCCTAAAACACCCGCCATTACATTTTCGAAATCCTCGTTTTTAGACTTAACAACAACTTCTGATTTTTGCGCTTGAATCGCCTTATAAGTTTTCAATTTATCCGTTGGATCATATTCATACGAAATGCTTACGGGCACGATGTTTAAGCTTTTAAAATACTCGCAAACTTCGTCTTTTCCGTTGGTCATCGCAATCATCTTAAGAACGCCCGGATGCGTCATATCGTTACCATCTTTGGTACGACCTTCGCGTTGTGCAATCCAGACCGACTGATGTTGCTTTAGGATTAAATCTTTGATGTAATCGGACATTAGTTGACTACTCTTTAAGAGTTCGCGTGCCGATACATCACGCTTCACCAAAAAGTTACGGTTCAACTTTGCTAAGACCATAAAGATATCGCGCTGTACCAAATTATCACCAATAGCAGAAGCCGTTAACTGAAAGCCATTCTCGAGTAAAGCCAAATTGATTAAACTCGTATCCAGAACGATATCGCGGTGATTTGAGATAAAAAGATATGTTTTATTTTTATCTAAATTTTCTAAACCCGAAACGGTTAATCCTTCCGAAGATTGCTTCAAAATAGTGCGAATACAATGGCTAATCACTTTATCTTGAAAATCTTCGATACTATCAATTGATGCTAAAATTTCTGCAATGTCGTCCTCCGATTTATTGGGAAACGTGAATTGCAACAAAGCCAGCATCATCGGATGTTTTGCCATAGATTGCAATGCCGGTTGTACCTCTTCTTTATTATAAAATCGAATTGAATCTAAAAAAGAATCCATAATTATTTAATTCCAAATATTTTTAATGCGTTCTCGGTGGTCGCTTTGTTAATTTCTTTAAATGAAAGTCCATAAATGTCTACCAACTTCCCAGCAACCAATTCTACATAAGAACTTTCGTTGCGCTTCCCACGATGCGGAACGGGCGCAAGATAAGGCGAATCTGTTTCTAAAACTATTTTATCCAACGGAATTTCGTTAAGGAATTGATCAATTTTTCCGTTTTTAAAAGTTACAACACCACCAATCCCCAATATAAAGCCTAAATCTATAGCGCGTTTGGCTTGGTCTAAATCTCCTGAAAAACAATGGAAAATCCCACGAAGTTTTGGATGTTTTTTACGGTCGAGAACCTCGAAAGTTTCGTCAAAACTTTCACGAGTATGGATCACAATTGGCCAATCTTTTTCTATCGCGCAATCGATTTGTTGTTCAAAAGCTTTTACTTGAATGTCCAAAGTTGATTTGTCCCAATAAAGATCAATTCCGATTTCTCCAATGGCAACATAATCTCTTTGGTCGATATAGTTTTTTACAATCTCGAGTTCTTTTTCCCAAGATTCTGGTTGTACCGAACAAGGATGAAGTCCCATCATTGCAAACATTTGGTTGGGATAATCGGCTTCTAAAGTGAGCATTTTTTCATGCGTTTCGGAATCGATAGCTGGTAACATAAACTTTTCTACGCCTTTGTCTAAAGCACGCTGAATCATCTCTGTTCTATCGTCATCGAATTGTTCTGAATATAAATGCGTATGTGTATCAATCATTTTTTGGTTGTTGTTGGTTCGCAGTTGTCAGTATTTGGTTTAATTGTTAGTTGTCAGTTGTCGGTTATTGGATTTTTGTGTATTTAAAAATCGTAATTCTTATTTCGTAATTCATAAATCCTAATTCATAAATCCTAATTCATAAATCCTAATTTGTAAATCTTAATTCGTAATTCACGAATATTAACTCTTGAATCCAAACTCTCTAATTATCCGAAATCCGCAGCCCGACTTGAACGGAGCTCTTTTTACAAAGCGTTGCGACGCAAAAAAGCGAGAGTGGAAGGCGGAAATAGCTGCCCTAAAAATCTAAATCTGAGAAAATCGGATGTTTAACTTTTTGACGTTGCGTATTGATTTTCTGTTTTAAACTTTCTAAAAACTTTTGATGTTTTGGCCCTTCTTCATCAGAAGATTTATGTTGAAGCGCAGATTGGATTTTACTGTTTTCGTTAATGAAAATTTTGGTTTCGTCATCGAAAAATGCGTTTCCAAATTTCTCCCAAACATACTGAACCGCTTGCGTATTCGGGTGCAACATATCGTCTTTGTAAAAGCGATAATCGCGCAAATCGTCCATCAATATTTCATAAATCGGAAGATAATGACAGTTGCTATAATTCGGGATGACATCGTGGATTGCAGTCAATAATTTCGCTTTGCTAAGGCTATTTTCTGTCATGCCATCTTTGGTGTGACGAACAGGGGACAAGCTGAACAAAATCTGCACATTGTCAGGACAAATATCCTTAATACACTCGATGCTTTCTGCAATATTTTGACGAAGCTCGTCATTGGAAAGCAATCTTTTATTAAAGAATTTTTGCGGAATCTTATGACAATTGGCAGCGATTTTATTCTTTGGTAAAAACTCATAAATAAATGCGCTACCGTAAGTGACAATCACCCATTTTGAAGTTTGCAAAAAGTCGTTGGCAGATTGAAGTTTTGAGTTGATTTGTTCCAAAGTTTTGTGCGCATAACGCGAGTCAAAAGACGAATGATGATCGAGACTCATGAACAAATCGTTGGCTAAAATAAGATCTGCTTCGGTGTAATCTTTCCCTGCATAAATCTTCTGAAATGCTTTATTAATCGCAAACGGATTGAACAAAGTCCCAAACGGATTGTGAAAAGTTTTGAGCTGTCCATCCGCTAATTTGGAACTAATTTCGGAGGCGAAACATGAACCTATCGAAAATATAGAATCTTCGATTTGGATTTTTTCTTCAACGACATTAATGTCAACTTCTGTTCTGAAAATCATGATTTACTTTTCTCTTTTTAATAGATATTCTGCAAGTTCCAAAAGCGGTTTTTTATTCTCCGCAGGAACATCGATTTTATTTAAATATTCTAAAGCAATTTCGCTGTGTTGATGTACCAAACGAAGGACTTTCTCTTCAACCTTTGTCATACGGAAAATCTTTTCGACACCGTAGATTTTGTCAACATTATCAGTTTTTTTGGTGTACCAATAATCTAATTCTTTACGCTCTTCCTCATTAGCATTTTGTAAAGCGGTTAGATATAGAATTGTTTTTTTATTTTCGTAGATGTCACCAGCATGTTTTTTACCAACTGCAGCCTGATCACCATACACATCTAAATAATCATCCATAATCTGGAATGCGATGCCTAAATGTTTTCCGAAGTTGTAAATAGACTCTGCATCGTCGTCACTCGCACCAGCGATAAGCGCACCAATCTGCAACGAGGCAGCACTAAGAGAACCTGTTTTGTAAGTAATCATCTTGATGTAATCGTCATGACTAACATCGTTCATACTTTCAAAATTAACATCGTATTGTTGCCCTTCGCAAACAACAATCCCGGTATCTGTAAATATTTTAAGACATTTTTTAAAAAGAACAGGTTCTAAATCTAAAAAATATTGATAAGCTTTAAACAACAAATTATCGCCTGACAAAATTCCGATATTAAGACCATAAAGCGTATGTATTGTCGCCTTATTACGACGAAGTGGTGCCTCGTCCATAATGTCGTCATGTATCAACGTGAAGTTATGAAAATACTCAATCGCCAAAGCTGGCTTAATCGCATCTTCTAACTTACCACCAAAAAGATCACACGCCATAAGAACCATAATAGGTCTCATACGCTTGCCACCGTGTGACATAATGTAATTCATTGGGGCATAAAGTTCTTCTGGTTTGTCCAAGAAGACATGCTTTTCAACGGCTTCAGAAACGATATTTTGGTATTTATCTAAAAAACTCATAGTCGTATTTAATTTGACACAAAAATACAATTTTAAAACGGTTTAAGTCAATCAAAAGTATTATGAAAAACGATTAAAAACAAAAAACTTTGCCCTCAAGAGAAGACAAAGTTTGTATTTTAATTTAAAGTTTAAAAAAACTTAAAATGCGATAACAATAAGATATGTAACCCCTGCAACAAGCGCACTAATCGGGATTGTAAGAATCCAAGCCCAAAGTAAGCTAACAGTAACACCCCATCTAACTGCAGAAATACGTTTTGTTAAACCTACACCGATGATAGATCCTGTAACTGTATGCGTTGTTGATACCGGAATACCAAAGTGATCTGTGATAAATAAGGTAATCGCACCAGCAGTCTCAGCAGATACACCTTCTAAAGGCGTCACCTTTGTAATACGTGTACCCATTGTTTTGATAATCTTCCAGCCACCACTCATAGTTCCTAATGCGATTGCTAAGAAAGATACCAAAGGCACCCAAATATAATGTTCTGTAAAGAAGTTAAATCTTTCGGCAGCATCCATTAATGCATATTGATCTTGCAACATATTAACGTGGTAATAGATAACCGCTGCTCCAATAATACCCATTACTTTTTGAGCATCGTTAAGACCATGACCAAGACTGAATAAAGCTGAAGAAACCAACTGCATTTTCTTAAACTGTCTTTCGGCTTTATGAGGATTTGATCTTTTATAAAGTTGAATAATGATTAACGTGATAATAATCGAAATAATCATACCGATTAACGGCGCCATGAATATGAACAAGAAAATAGGAATAACGACTTTAAATTTAACAACATCTTGTGTAAAGAGTTGCTTAAAAGCTTGTCCCAAAGTTTCGAAAAACCCAAGATCTGGATGCGCTACACTTATAGCATGATAATCCAAATACAAAGCATGCATCAACGCAGCACCGATAAATCCACCAATCAAAGTATGTGACGATGATGACGGAATACCAAACCACCATGTTAAAAGATTCCAAGCAATTGCAGCGATAAGACCTGCAAATATCACTTCGAGATTAATATAGTTTTCGTTGACGGTTTTCGCAATCGTGTTACCAATCTTGAATTCGCCAATGACGTAAGCAGCAATAAAAAAGGCTGCGAAGTTCCAAACGGCAGCCCATAAAACTGCTTGGAACGGTGTTAAAACTTTGGTTGAAACGATGGTTGCAATCGAGTTAGCTGCATCGTGAAAACCGTTGATATAGTCAAATATTAATGCTAACGCAATAATAACAATTAGTAAAATTGGAAAATCCATTCTTTTTTATTTTGATAGTTGAACAGACTTAAGCGTATTTAATAACAATACTTTCCATGATGTTAGCAACATCTTCTGCCTTGTCAGTTACTACTTCTAGATAATCAAGAATCGATTTTTGTTTGATGATAAGGATCGCGTCGTTAGTTTCGAATAACTTAACTGTTGCTTGGCTTAATACATCATCTGCAATGTTCTCGTAAGAGTTAATCTTGATACAAGATTCTTTAACCTCGTTAGGATTTTTGAAATCTTTAAGATTTTCGATAGCTTTTTTAAGCTCTACACAAGATTTATAAATTAACAATGAAAACTCAGAATACACTTTGTTCTCAGGTGTTTTGTAAAGGTAGATGTATTTTGCCGAAGCGTAAATGTAATCTGCAATATCATCAAGACCAGCAGCTAATTGGCTGATATCTTCTCTGTCAAATGGTGTAATAAAATTTTCTCCTAATTGTACAAAAACCTCATGCGTCAAGTCATCCATTTTGTGCTCATAATCACTCATTTGGTTAAGCATAGACTCATCATTAACATCAAACTCTAGCAATCCTTCGTGAAAAGTTTTCGACATATCGATTAATGTGTCTGCAATTCTTTCGAAAAGGTCAAAGAAAATCTTGTCTTTTGGCTGGAATGCTCTGAAAATATTACCAATTCCCATTTTATATTTATTTACAATTTTTGAATCCACAAATATCGAAAACTAGCTTAACCTCAATAATAAGCCAATGTTAACAAATCATTAACAATAAAAAACCTACATCGGCTGATGTAGGTTAATATTAAGCAATAATTTCAGGATTAGTTAGCGACTTCCGCACGCATATCTTTTCCTTTAAATTTCTGAGTTTCAAGACCTCTAAGTACTTCATCTTTGAAAGATTTCTCTATCTCGAAGAACGAAAACTTCTCAAGAATCTCAATATCGCCGATGTCGGCACGTTTTTTAGATTTCGAAGTTGCTTTGTTAAGGATTTCTAACATGTCCATTTTTTTCAATTGATCTCTTTTGCCAAGATTAAAGAAAAATCTTACCATGTTTTCTGAGTTACGTCTAGGTTTACGATCTCTACCACCGTCACGTCCGCCTTCTCTTCTCTCACGAGGTTCACCTCTTCTTTCGCGCTCTCTACCTCTTTCGCGACGACTTCCTCTGTCATCACCTCCATTGAATCTAGCTTCCACCAAGTCATTTCTGTCTTTGTAGTAAGTTGCTAACTCTTTCAATTGGAATTGAAGTAACTTGTGCACCAACTCTTCTTTTGAGAATTGAGACAAATCTGGGATTAATGCATCATCAAACGCAAAAACATCTTCAGCAGCACCTTCATTTAACAATTTTTCGAAAACACCGTTAACTTGCGCTTTCATAATATCGTCACCAGTTGGGATTTTACCTTCGTTGATTTCGATTTTTGTAGAGGCTTTTATTTGCTTAAGTTTTCTACTTTCTTCAGGTTTAATCAAAGCTAGAGAAATACCGTCTTTACCAGCACGTCCTGTACGACCACTTCTGTGTACAAAAACTTCTGGATCATCTGGTAATGAGAAATGGATAACGTGCGTTAATGAGTCAACATCCAAACCTCTCGCCGCAACGTCAGTCGCTACAAGAATATCGATATTTTTCAAACGGAATTTCTTCATAACTGTATCACGTTGCGCTTGTGATAAGTCACCATGAAGAGCATCTGCTGCGTAACCATTTTGCATCAAGAAGTCTGCAACCTCCTGAGTTTCCATTCTTGTACGACAGAAAATAATCGAATATTGGTTAGGGTTAGCATCAATCATACGCTTTAGCGCTTCTTTCTTTTGACGGTAACCAACTACGAAATATTCGTGTTTGATGTTCTTTTTAACCTCATTAATCGATCCCACCGAAATACGATGAGGATTGGTTAAATAGTTTTTAGAAATTCTTTCAACCTCTTTGTTCATCGTAGCAGAGAACAAGAAAGTTTGTTTTGTTTCTGGTGTTTCGCTGATAATTGTTTCCAAATCATCTTTGAAACCCATAGACAACATTTCGTCAGCCTCATCCAACACCAACCAATGGATGCTAGAGAAGTCTAAAGCTTTTCTGTTAATAAGATCAATAACACGTCCTGGAGTACCAACAATAATTTGTGGTTTATCTCTTAAAGAACGGATTTGTTCCATAATACTACTACCACCGTATACCGCAGTCGTTTTGATGTTTGGTAAATACTTGGTGTAGTTTTTTATGTCTTTCGTAATTTGAAGACATAATTCTCGCGTCGGACAAAGCACCAAAAATTGGATTTTGCGACTCGTTTCGTCAATCATATCCAAAATCGGAAGCGAAAACGCTGCTGTTTTGCCTGTCCCTGTCTGCGCAAGTGCGATTAGATCGCGTATATCTGATAAGATAAAAGGGATAGTCTGTTTTTGGATTTCTGTAGGGCTTTCATAGCCCATCTCGCCAATTGCCTTCAAGATATCAGGACTTAAATTGGACTCGGAAAATAACTTCATTAAGTTGTATAAAATTTTTGCAAAGATACGATTTTATTTTTGACAATTTTTATAAACTTTTGTTAACAAAAATATATTGTGCCTCAAGCTTCTAAAATCAGTTTTTAAAAATTAATTAAAGAAAAAACTAAAAATATCTAACCAATATATGCTATAAATGTATCATCTTTGATACTTTCAAAATGTTTTTAACATCCATGAGTGCATACAGCAACCTCGCAGAATATCTGCAATATTTGTCTCCGAGTTTCTATAAATCACGTTATTTTAAAAAACTCAAAAACCTCAACCCAACCAATATTATCGAAAGAAAAGTAGAACCAGAGTTTCTTTGGATTAAAAATTATCTTACCAAAGATGCTGTATTTATTGATATAGGCACTAATGTTGGCGCTTATCTTTATGTTTTAGAAACGCTCCTTAGACCTAAAAATATTTTTGCATTCGAGCCAAATCCCGAACTTAACGGTCGGCTTAAAAGACTTTTCCCAAAAATGCATGTTTTCTCCTCAGCATTGTCTGACGAAAATACAACTGCAGAATTTAAAATCCCTATTATAAAAGGTCAAAAAGTACATAGCCGTGGCACGTTGCAAACACAACTTAAAGAAAAAGATGAGGAAAAGACGATTCTTCAAAAAGTGCAAGTCGTAAAAATGGATGATCTTAATCTTAAGACCCCAAATATTGATTTCATTAAAATCGATGTTGAAGGTAATGAGATGAAAACTTTACGAGGCGCTAAACAAACTATCCTAAAACACCGACCAACATTAATGGTTGAGATGGAACAACGCCATCATGACGAATCGCTTTGGTCGTTAATTTCAGAAATTGAAAATTGGGGCTTCAGCGCAAATTACCTTGACCGCGAAACTTTGACTTTAAAAAGACTAACTGAAGAATTCATACTTTTGCAAAACGCTGATAATGTCAAAAATTATCAATTTTACATCAATAATATTATTTTCATACCGAATTAATAAATAAAACATGAGTGTTGTCGCACGACAAGGAATAAAGTATTCCATTATTGGCTATTTAGGAACCTTACTTGGGATTATCTCTGCTATTTTTATTTTCCCTCACAATATGGAGTTTTACGGAAAGTTACGCTTCATCCTACCAACGGCTGAAATGTTTATTCCGATTGTTGTGTTCGGTTTATCTTTTTCGAATGTTAAATTCTTTATACAAACTCATAAAGATGGTAAACATCATAACTTTTTGAGTCTTTCGCTTCTCGCGGTTGTTTTTAATTTTGTGATTTTCACGGCGATTTATTTTCTCGTCGCCAACTTATTCCCAAGTTTAAAAGAAACCGAAACCTGGAATATGAAAAAGCTCATTTTTCCAATGATTTTGATTTTGGCACTATCGTCAGTTCTCAATAAATTTATTACAAATTATAAAAGGATTGTCGTTTCTAATATTTTCGAAAACATTGTTCCGAAAATTGCAAACCTCGGTGCTTTCTTGATATTTTCGTATTTGGTTCTTAGTCATGCCGAACTTTATTCCGAAAAAGTTGCGTATGCTTTTTTCTTCGGAATGTTTGTTTTGACTTTTATTGGTTACTTTTTTTACACCAACAAGTTAGAAAAAATAAAACCTGATTTCAGTTTAGATTACATCAAACAAAATGGATTTTGGGTACAGGTTTTCAGTTATAGTTTGTTTGGTTTCTTAGGAAATATCGGCAATTATTTAGCGGTGAGAATCGACAATTACATGATTGGCGAATTCATCGATTTCGAAGCAAATGGTGTCTACAGTACGATTTTGTCGATCATTACGATTATTAATATTCCGCAAATGGGATTGTTTAACATTTCTGCACCCATAATTAATAAAACCATTGCAGAACATAATTACACCGAACTTGATCGCTTCCACAAAAAAACATCATTAAGTTTATTTTTCCTTGGGCTGACGCTTTATTCGTGTATTTTGGTTGGCTTTCCGTATTTGACAGATTTGATCAAAAACGGAGCTTTACTAAAAGAAGCAGAACCCGTGGTTTGGATTTTAGGTTCCGCATTTATTTTTGACTTAGCAACAGGATTTAACGGACACATTATTTCTTTGTCAAAATATTATCGTTTCAACATCATCGTTATGCTAATTTTGGCGAGTTTAACCATCGGACTTAACTTTGCTTTCCTTAAATATACAGACCTCGGCATCATCGGAATTGCGATGGCGACAGCAATTTCTTTAACGACTTTCAACCTTATCAAAATCATTTTTAATTATCAAAAATTCAAAGTTTTTCCTTTAAGTATGGAGATGCTTTACGCTTTGGTTTTAAGTTTTATAGCCATTACAGTGGCGATTGTAACGCCAAATTTTTCAAACAGTCTTTTGAATTTATTTTTAAAACCGAGTATCGTTCTTGTAATTTTAATGATTGGTAATCATTTTTTGAAAATCTATCCTTTGGATAAATACCTTAACAAAGATTTCTTTAGAAGTTTAACGAAGTTTAAATAAAAAAGGAAAAGTTTGGCAGGGTCAACTTTCGAAGGACTTAATTGCCTAGAGAAAGCTAATATCGTCCTAAAAAGGCAGAAAGAGAATTAACCAAAAATTTCCTTGATTCTTACATCAAAATTAAAATTAATTTTCGTAATCAACTCATTTTCCGTGGATTAAGTTATCAACAATTTATCCACAGAAACTTAGCAATATTTTGCCGTCAAGTTTTTCTAAAGTATGAATAATCAAGACTTTATCATCTAGCTTAACTTTGTTCCAAAAGAAAGAACCTGCGAAGCGACTTTCCTGTACTTCCGCTTCCAGACCTTGATCAGCGACTTTTATCTGTTGTGGAAAATAGAAATTTTTATCCAAATTCAACCTAGTTTTCTCTGAGTCTTCAAAGACATTAACTTCACCCAAAAGTTTAGCAACATATTCATTCGTAGGCTGTTGATAAATCAATTCTGGACTGTCATATTGCAAAATTTCTGCATTTTTAAGAATCGCTACTTTGTCAACCCATGGCATAATTTCTTCTAAATTATGTGTCGAAATAATAACCGAAAGTCCCAAATTTTTAACCAAAGAAAAAAACTTATCTCGTAGCTCGAACTTTCGCGATGTATCCAGATTGCTAAAAGGTTCGTCCAGTAAAAGCAATTTTGGAGTTACAGACAAAGCACGCGCAATCGCAACACGTTGTTGCTGCCCGCCACTCAGGTTTTTAGGAAGAACTCTTGCAAAACCTTCCATCCCAACCGCTTCTAGAAGCTCTGTAACCTTTTCGTTTTTAGTTTTTAAATTAATGTTTGAGATAAATTTTCCAACGTTATCAAAAACCGTGGCATAAGGCATCAAGTCATATTGTTGCGCTACCAACTTCATTTCTGCTTCGCCAGGAACAAGATTCCCTTTTGGACCTTTTAATTTTTTTCCATTGAAAATAATTTCGCCATTTCGCCAATCGTGAAGACCATAAATCAAACTTAATAGTGTTGATTTTCCGCATCCACTTTCGCCCGCCAAAGCAATAACCTGCCCTTCTTCCATAGAAAAATTAAAGTCCTGAAATAACTTTTGGTCGGGTAAATAACTGAATTCTAAATTGTTTATCTCTAAAAGCATTGTGCAAAATTACAGATTTTAAAATACTGATTAAATTTGTTATATTAGCAAAATAATGTCTTAATTGTAATTTAAAATGAAAAAGAATTTGTTTTTTGGCGGCTTAGCTGCGTTGGCGATTACTTTAACGCTTATCTCTTGTGGAAAAGATAAGCCCGTAACGAGTGAGAGCAATGAAGTCCTAACTACAAAAAAAGGACAAGTCTATGTTGTTGATACGATGAATAGTAAGATCGAGTGGAAAGGTTTTAAAGTTTTCAAAACGGATAATACAAGCCATTTTGGTTCTATTAAATTTGAAAATGGGGAAGTTACAATTAACGAAAACAAATTAGAAAGCGGAAAATTTGTGGTAGCGCTTAACACGCTTACTAACAGCGACATCAAAGATGCTGAAGAATCTGCAAAACTAAATGCTCACCTTAAAAGTGCTGACTTCTTCGATGTAGAAAAATTCCCGACTGCATCATACGAAATTACAAAAGTGAGCGAAGCACCAGCTGGAGGCGATTACAACACAGTTTTGGATGGTAATTTGACAATAAAAGGGATTACAAAACCAATGAGTTTTAATGCCAATGTAAAAACTGGCGAAGGCGAATTGCAAATTGCAACAGAACCTAAGGATATTAGTCGTGAAGAGTTTGGTATCAAATTCCAAATTCCAGCAGCTAATGGTTTAATAAAAGATGAAATCAACATCCAAATGTTGATGAAAGCCATCGAAAAGAAATAAATTTTATTTAAAAATTATATAAAATCTGCCCATAGTTGGCAGATTTTTTTGTTTTAAATAAGGATAAAATTTGTAATTTTGCAACTTATAATTATACCTAAAAGATGATAGAAAGAATTGATGAATTATTGGTTGAAGTAGAACAATTCAGTTCTTCGGCAAAAGAAGAAATCGAACAATTCCGCATCAAATTCAACGGAAAAAAAGGCGTATTGAACGACTTTTTTGAAAAATTCAAAGAAGTCCCTAATGATCAGAAAAAAGATTTTGGTCAAAAAATCAACAGCCTAAAACAAGCCGTTGCTGCGAAGTTGGAAGATCTTAAAAATGCTTCTGAAGGCCAATCTAACATCATAAAAGACGACCTTACAAAGCCTGCTTTTCCCTTAGAATTAGGAACGAGACATCCGATTAACCTTGTTAAAAACAGAATTATCGAAATCTTCCGTTCTATCGGTTTTGCTATTGCTGACGGTCCAGAAATTGAGGACGACTGGCATAACTTTACGGCGCTTAACTTGCCAGAGTATCATCCAGCGAGAGATATGCAGGATACTTTCTTCATCGATACCAATCCTGACATCTTGCTTCGTACGCATACGTCGTCTGTACAAGTGCGTTACATGGAAGAAAATCAACCACCGATTCGTATTTTGTCACCGGGTAGAGTTTTCAGAAATGAAGCAATCTCGTCTCGTTCGCATTGTATTTTCCACCAAATTGAAGGTTTATACATCGACGAAAATGTAAGTTTTGCAGATCTTAAACAAACCATCCAATACTTTACAACAGAGTTATTTGGAAAATCAAAAATAAGAATGCGTCCGTCGTACTTCCCTTTCACAGAGCCAAGTGCAGAGGTTGACGTGTATTGGGGACTTAACTCTGAGACCGATTACAGAATTACAAAAGGTACAGGTTGGTTAGAGATTATGGGTTGCGGAATGGTGGATCCTGCTGTTCTTAAAAACGTTAATATCGACGCTGATAAATACAGTGGTTTTGCCTTCGGAATGGGAATCGAAAGAATTGTTATGTTACTTTATCAAATGAGTGACATCCGTATGTTCTTCGAAAATGATGTAAGAATGCTGAATCAGTTTAAATCTTTATAAAATTAAAATCCACCAAGTTGGTGGATTTTTTATTTTGTTATTAATTCTAATTTATTTTTAAAACCACAAAAGCTTGCTATTTTTTTTAGTTTTAATATTTTTTATTTAAGATTAAAAAAAGAAAATCATTTTACTTTTTCTTTTAAATATGAAATTCGTTTACTTCTAATTTTTTATTCAAAAATATTACAAAAACCAATTCTTAGCACGATTATAATCTAAATAGTAAGTCAGCTTTAACGAAAAATTGTGAACGGCTGGCTCAGCAAATAACTGATTATAATTATTCTTCATACCTAATCTCGATTCGTTAAGATAATTCTGAATGGCGTTTCGATACAAAAAAGTCAACTGACTTCCTGGCGCAAACCACCAACTGTAACGCAGATCAATGTTCCAAGCGTTGTAAGTTCCGTTCAGGTTTTTAGTGAAATTATTAGTCGGCGTCACATCGCCATCGTTGTCAAGCGTATAAAATTGCTTGTATGTAACATCCGAAAAATAATGGCGGAATGCTAGACTCAGAGCCATTTTGTTATTAAAGGTATACTTCGAATTAAGACTATTCTCCAAGGTGTTTCTTTGACGTCGTCCAATATAGATTCCAGAATCGTCCTTGCCAACATAACCTTTTTCATTATTACTAAAACTCGGTTGAATCTGCCAAAACACATTGAATTTATCAGAGAAACGATAACGCATAATCAAACTTGTCGACACCAGATTCCGAGCTTTCTCATTGTAAGCGTAGTAATCCACATTAATATTAAACTGAAATTTTTTACGACTATCACTTTCGAACCAAATCCAAGAATCAAAATAAGATGGAACATTTAAGAATCGACCTTCTGCGCGAGGTTCGTAGATATCTTTTTGCCCAAAAGGCGTTGCTTCCACTCCAAAACCATAGTTTTCAAACTTTTTATTTTGAAACTGATTGTTATGATTTATCACAAAATTATTATACAAAAAAGGTGATAATCGTTGATAATATTGTGCATTAAAATTCAAAAATATTTTATTAAATCGCTTTGATGGCTGCAACAATCGGTAACCGTACCAAGCATTGTAATTGGCAAAATTCGTCATGGTCGAAAATCCCAAATCATTAATATCCCAATCTTTCGTCGTAACCCCAGCATTGATATCAAAGCGGTGTTTACCCTCAATTTTTCCGAATCCGAATTGATTTTTAGTCCCAAATTTTGTTTCTTCAGTCATCACCCAACTTCCACGCAGATTTCCGTAAAAATTATACGTATTTTTCTTATTGTTAATCGACCAAAGCAAACCTGTCGCATTTGCATCTCGGAAACTTCCGTCGCGCACAGTGCTCGTATTGATCAAACTTACAGAAGAATTTTCGTTAAATCTTTGGTCTAAAACTAATACATTATAATTTGCCCAAGGTTCCACAACTTCTTTACGAATTTCTCCAGTTGTTTCATTTTCTATTGTTGCAAACATCTTTTGCGTCACTGCATTGAAAAACCCAATTCCTAAACCTTTGTTGGTACGTCCAGAAATCTTAAAAGCATTAAAAAGTTTAACTTTCGCAGGAAATTCAGTGATTTTTTCATCATCTTTTAATTCAATTTCTCCTGAAGGCGAGCCTCCAATTCTTCTTGAATAAAACAAATTTCCTTTACTAAACAATTCCGTTCCTTCAGTAAAAAAAGGTCGTTGTTCTGCAAATTGTTGTTCAAACGGTGTTAAATTAAGAATTGAATTGTCAAAATTAGCTTGTCCAAAATCCGGAATTAAAGTCATATCGAACGTAAAGGCATCATTAATACCATATTTAACATCCATTCCACCATTCAAGTTGCTCGTTGTTTCGCCATCAAAACGGTTAACATAAGTTGAAAAATATGGCATAAAACTCAGTCTTGTTGGTGGTTTTATGTTTTCAATGCCTGTTAAAACGCCATCGAATAAGGTGTAAGAATTCTTTTTGTTATCCACGAAATTCCAGTCATAAAAGACATTCGTACGTTGTACTTTTCGGAAAAGGTTAATACCCCACTCTTGCACATCTTTTTTTGGAAAACGCAATTCCGAAAACGGAATCATAAACTCCGCAGTCCAACCATCTTCCGTAATTTTAGCCTCCGAATGCCAAACGCCGTTCCAAAAATCGTCCTCGCCATCGGTCGTTAATTTTGCATCATACTGTACACCCGCAGCAGTTACAACAAATTCTAAACTTTGCTGTTTATCATTATAACCGTTAAGCGTAAAACCTACAAAATCATCGTTAGAAATGCCGTCGCGTTCAGTTAATTCTTTTGCGATTTTAGAAGGTTCAGGATCGTGCATTTTCATCATAACGTACAATCCCAAATCGTTGTAAAGCATTTTAACTTCAGTTTTAAAATCTTGTTCCGAGGGTTTTCCGTTATTGGGACTGCGTTCGATAAAATCCGTTGCTATCGGGACTTTTGCCCAAACCTCATCCGAAATATCGCCATCAATTTTTGGCGTCACATCAGATTTGATAGTGGACATTTTTTTCCGAATAATATTGTCTGTATTGTTCGTATCTTGTCCAAAATAGAGCGCGGAGATCAAAAAACAAAATCCTAATGAAAAATGATGTTTCATAGTTGTGTGTTAGTTATAATAATGAGACTATCGAATTGATAATTTTATTACATCATTTTTAAAACAAAACACTAACAACCTGATTTACAAATAAAAAAAGTCGAATTACTTCGACTTTTAATTTTTAAAATATTTAGATTAAATTTTATTTCTGAAAATTAACTGGATATTTCGTCCCAGCAATCTTATCAATACTCGCCTTAATCGCACCAACTGTTAATTCTGCTTTAATAAGAATGGGGACTCTATTTTTATCATTTGATACCCAAAGTGTTACACCTTCTTTTTCTTTAAAAACACGTCCACTCATTACAGACGGAATGATTTTAAGACAATTAATTTTTCCAAATTTTGTGGAAACGTTTTCTGTACCCGCAATTCTCAACTGAAACGGAAACATCTCATCATCAATCCAAACATTCATTTTGATAACATTCCCCACCTTTAATTGATCATCATCCAAATTTCTTAAATAATAGAAACTCGATAACATATCTTGGACGCCTTTTGCTGTGTTAATCGTCTTTGCGGGTCGATCGGTATTTTTTTTATCAACCAAATAAACGGTTTGATTAATGTGATTAAAAGTACTCTGCAAATGTTGACGATAGCTACCTTCGGCAACATTTCTCACATAAAAATAAGGCTGACCATAAAGATTAATATAACTCTCGTAGACGTCGTTTACTTTAAAAAAAGCTTTAACCGCGCCACTTGTCTGCCCAACACCTTTTACATAAAAGTAAGGCTTGTTGTTAAGCGTCGCATTAGAAGTCGTCAAAGTTGCTGATCCAGCCGTTAAAAAACCGTAATGGATACGATACGTAAGACTTTCTCCGGCATTAATATTATCGTATTGAGCCGACGATAGCGCAAAAACTACCATAGAAAATAATAGCAATAATTTTTTCATCCTTTTATATTTGCTTAGTTAATAGACAAAAACGTTGCCAAATATAAGACAAATAATAAAGCCTTTAAATTTGAAAATCTAAAGGCTTCATATTTTTTTAAGAAATTTGAGTTCCGCTTTTGATGATCGCATTTTTTTTGACGACCACAATTCCGTCTTTTACCGAATAAGTGTCATAATCGCCATCAGGAAGATTTTTACTTCCAATAATACGAACATTATCACCTATCTGGCAGTTTTTATCCAAGATTGCACGCTCAATATAACAGAATTTACCGATCCCGATATTGGGTGATTGTTGATGTTCATTTTCAATAATTTCGTTGGTTGTTTGATAATAATCAGCACCCATAATATATGAACTAACAACAGTAGTTCCTTTATCAATACGGGCTCTGTTACCAATAATCGAATTCTCAATCTTTGCTGCTAAAATAATGCAACCGTCACCAAAAACCGCTTTGCTAACATAAGAACCATTAATTTTTGAAGGTGGTAACATCCTTGCTCTTGTATAAATCGGAGAAGAACTGAACAAATTAAACTGCGGTAAATCTTGAGCTAAATCTAAATTGGCTTCATAAAAAGACTCGATCGTACCGATGTCTGTCCAATAACCATCGTATTGAAAGCTCAAAGTTTTATACTGACCAATCGCTTGTGGAATAAAATCTTTTCCAAAATCGTCACCTTCACCTTCAGTGAAAAGTTTTCTTAACACGTTTTTTGAAAATACGTAAATCCCCATCGATGCAAGATAATCTTTGCCTTGGCGTTTATTAGTTTCGCTAACCTCAGACTTCCATTCTGGTAAAATATCTGCGCTTGGTTTTTCTGTAAAATCGGTAATATTTCCGTCTTCATCAGATTTTAAAATTCCAAAACCTGTTGCATCTTTAGCATTAACTGGGATCGTCGCAATCGTAATGTCGCCATTATTTTTTTCGTGAAAATCAATCATCTCACGGAAATTCATTTGGTACAATTGATCGCCTGACAAAATCAAAATATAATCGTACTCATATTTAGTCAAATGCTTCATAGATTGGCGTACCGCATCAGCCGTCCCTTGATACCATTGGTCATTTTCAACATTTTGTTCAGCTGCCAAAATATCGACAAAACCTTTGCTAAATGTATCAAAATGATAAGTATTCTTGATGTGCGAGTTAAGCGACGCCGAGTTGAACTGCGTTAAAACCAAAATCCTGTTGTAGCCAGAATTGAGACAATTAGAAATCGGAATATCAACAAGGCGGTATTTTCCCGCAATTGGCACAGCTGGCTTGGATCTAGAATCGGTCAAAGGAAACAATCTCGATCCTCGTCCACCGCCCAACACTATGGAGATTACATTTGCTTTCATATTATAAGTCGTGTTTTTGATGTCAATAAATTGGATTTCTTAATTTGGATTTGATGTCTGATTTTCAAATCAGTACTCGTATAAATATAAGTAATTTTCAGCGGATTTCTCCCAAGAAAAATTAAAATTCATATTATTTTCTATTAACATTTTCATCATTTTTTTATTTTCGAAAATTGTTAAAGCTCTTTGCATCGCATGGACAACACTTTCGGCATTAGCATCAGTAAAATTAAAACCACTTCCACCACTCGAAATATCTTCTACAGTATCCTTCAAACCACCTGTATATCGCACAATCGGAATAGTTCCGTATCGCATTGCATACATTTGGTTAAGTCCGCAAGGCTCCACGCGTGACGGCATCAAAAGAAAATCTGCCGAAGCATAAATCTGGTGCGACAAATATTCTTTATAACCCAAATCCAATGCAAAATTAAACTGATAAACTTTCTTAAGCTCTCGAAGTGAAGCCTCTAAATACGGATTTCCAGAACCTAGAACAATAATATTAAGCTTGCCATCACTTTCTTTAATAGCTTGTGAAATTATTTCTGGCAGCAGATCTGCACCTTTCTCACCAGCAAATCTTCCAATAAATCCGAACAAAGCCAAATTAGGATCAAGATCATAAGCTTCACAAAGCTGAACTTTATTTTTCCATTTTCCTATTTCGGCATTCTTAAGATCGAAATGCGCTGTAATCATCGGATCAGTTTTCGGGTTCCAAACTTCGGTATCAATGCCATTAATAATTCCAAAAGCTTTCTGCGCCTCTTGGTGCATGAGACTTTCTAAACCTTGAAAACTTGAAAATAACTCTTCCAAATAACCTTTAGAAACGGTATTAAAAGCGTGGCTAGATTTTATCATTGCAGCCATAGGATTAATCCTCGAATTCCAGTCTAGAAGTCCAAATTTACTAGCATCAAAAAAGGGTAAGTACTTGGACATTTCCCAACTCATACTGCCTTGGTATTCGCCATTATGAATCGTACCAATTGTTTTAACACCCTTCAAAAATTTAAAACTTGGACAATTCTCAATCATAAAAGGCACCAAACCCGTATGATAATCGTGACAATGCAAAATATCTGGACGAATTTCCATCGCCGACAACCAATGCAAAACACCATGCTGAAAAGCGATAAATTGCTCGGACTCATCATCATAACCATATACTTTTTCGCGATCTAGAAGTCCCGGAATCTTAACTAAATATAAGTCAAAACCGAGTTTTCTATTTTTTTCTTTATGAACAATGACTTGATACATCCGCTCAGCCTGATGAATAAAACCATCAAAAACTACTTCTAACTCATTATCATACACAAAAGCATTATTATACCAAGGCATCACAACACTAGCGTCCAAACCCATTTGATTTTGATATTTCGGTAAAGCGCCTACTACATCAGATAGTCCGCCAACTTTTGCAACAGGATAACACTCCATAGAAAGGTGAAAAATTTTCATAAAGTTTTGATATGTTTAATGTTCATTTTTTAGGATTAAACCTGACAATGGCGGCAATCGCAAATCCATTGTATAAGCTCTTCCCATTAGTTTTTTGGAAATTATTTTATTAATATTTGGAATAATGCCACTTCCTCCAAATTTTTTATCGTCAGAATTAAGTAATATTTTCCATCTTTTATCATCAACACCAACTTGATAATCCATGCTATTCGGTGTTAAATTAAGAATAATCATCAGTTTTTCCGACTTAGATTTTCCTTTTCTTAGATAGATAAAAATAGAATGATCGCGATCGTCTCCAGTAACCCATTCGAAACCTTGTTTGTCAAAATTTAACTCAAATAAAGCCTTTTCGTGGGAATAAATTTTATTTAATTCTTTAACAAATAATTGCAACTGTGCATGAATCGGATATTTTAATAAATCCCAATCGAGTTGTGTTTCAAAATTCCATTCGTTGGTTTGTGCAAATTCGCTTCCCATAAAGAGAAGTTTGGCGCCTGGATTTGTAAACATATAAAGATACAAAGCCCGAAGATTGGCATATTTCTGCCATTCGTCGCCATACATTTTATAAATCAAACTACTTTTACCATGCACAACTTCGTCATGTGAAAGCGGCATCATATAGTTTTCATTAAACATATAAAGGCTCGTAAAAGTCACCAAGTCTTGATGGAATTTACGATAAACAGGATCTTTTTTAAAATAATCCAAAGTGTCGTGCATCCAGCCCATCATCCACTTCATGTCAAAACCAATTCCGTCTTCGCTAACCGATTTTGTCAACTTTGGAAAATCCGAACTTTCTTCAGCAATAGTCACCACATCAGGAAAATTTTTATGAACTGCTAAATTAAAATCTTGAAGAAAAGATTTGGCTTCTAGATTAACATTTCCACCATGGATATTGGGTTCCCATTCGCCATCGTTTCTGGAATAATCAAGATGCAACATCGAGGTAACCGCATCAACACGGAGTCCGTCCGCATGATATCGATCCAACCAAAACATCGCATTACTTATCAAAAAAGATTTGACTTCTGGTCGTCCATAATTGAAAATATACGACTTCCAATCTGGATGAAAACCCTTGCGCGGATCTTCGTGTTCGTAAAGAAAACTACCATCAAATCTATGCAAACCGTTAGCATCACCAGGAAAATGCGAAGGCACCCAATCGAGAATAACGCCAATGTCATTCTGATGAAGTTGATCAATTAAAAACATTAAATCTGTCGGTGCGCCAAATCGTGACGAAGCCGCATAAAATCCAGTAATCTGATAACCCCAACTTGGATCATAAGGATATTCCATAACGGGCATAAATTCGACATGCGAAAATCCCATTTCTTTAACATAAGGAATTAATTCGCTAGCAATTTCACGATAAGTTAAAAACTCGTTAGGATTATTTTTACTTTTTCGCCAAGATCCGAGATGCATTTCGTAGACGGAAATCGGCGTTTTCATAACGGGAATTTGTTGACGTTTTTGTAACCATTTTTCATCATGCCAAGCATACCAAGTCGATGCAATCACCGATCCTGCCTGCGTCGCTTGTTCCATTTTAACTGCAAAAGGATCACTTTTTTCTAGAAATTCGTTTTTTTGAGTTTTGATGCTGTATTTATAAACGTCTGAAATCTTAATTTTAGGAATAAATGTTTCCCAAATCCCAGACTGATCCCAGCGTCCCGTCAAAAAATTCTTACTGTGTTTCCAATTGTTAAAATTACCAATAACCGAAACTTCTTTTGCGTTGGGCGCCCATACAGAAAAATAAATTCCTCTTTCGCCGTTAACAACAGCTTCGTGTGCACCAAATTTTTCATAAAGCTTAAAATGTTTACCCTCTCGAAACAAGTAAACATCCAGTTCTGTCCACAAAGAAAATGCGTCGTGATTTGACATAAATAAGGTATTAGAAGTCGTTAACAACTATAGCAAGTTAATCATTAATTAGAAACTGACAAGTTAAATTTTAACACAAATCAATATTTATAATTTTTAAACATTTAATCATATTCAATTAACATTAAACAACAAAACAATTATTTTACAATTAATTATTACACAAATGTTAAAGATGTTAAAATATTTCATAAATTAGAAGTCATTAACACGAACTAAAAGATGAAGTTTAACCTGATGACGCTAGATGAAGATGATCGCGATGTCTATATAACTGGAAATTTTAACGCTTGGAATCCGAAAGATCCAAATTTTAAAATGACAAAAATTGACAATGCACATTATTTCATAGATATCGCGGACGACAAGTTGCCAGATATCGTAGAGTATAAATTCACAAAAGGAGGTTGGGAAAATGTTGAAATCGACAAATATGACAATATTACAGCCAACAAAAAAGTAAAAAAAACAGATAAAGAATCAAATAATAAAGTCGAAAAATGGCGTATCAATTGGGGACCTTTCAAAAAAGAATTTTTTCCAAATGTAGAATTAATAGATGAAGCTTTCTACAGTCCACAATTGGACAAAACACGCAAAGTTTGGGCGCTTCTACCCTACAATTACCACGAAACCGAACAAGATTATCCAGTTTTATACTTACAAGATGCACAAAATCTTTTTAATGAAAGTTCGGCTTTTGGAAATTGGGAAATCGACAAAAAGCTGGCTTTATTAGCGGAATATGGACGTGGTAATCTCATCGTAATTGCAGTAGAACACGGCAATAACGACAGAATTAAAGAATATATCTTTGATAACGAAGAAGTTACCGAAGGTGCAGAAGGCAAAAAATATTTAAGATTTATAACGGATACACTTAAGGCATTTGTTGACAAAAATTATAGAACCAAAAAAGATCGCGACAACACAGGCATTGGAGGAAGTTCGTTAGGTGCGCTCATCAGCATCTATGCAGGATTTCTTTATCCTGAAGTCTATTCCAAATTGTTGATATTTTCGCCATCGCTTTGGGTGGAGCCGAATAATGATTTTCCATTGATGAAATTTAGCAAAGCTTTTTACACCAAAGTTTATCTCTACGGTGGTGCAAAAGAAGGTTCGCAAATGGTTGAAAGAATAGAAAAATTCGAAACCGCTTTACAAACTTGGGAGCTTCAAGATTATTTTGATTTTGAAACTAAAACAAGCATTAATGCTGAAGGAACACATCAAGAATTCTATTGGTCGCAAGAATTTCCAAGAGCGATAGAATGGCTGTATTATGATACGCTTGAAGATCCAACCACAATAAAAAAAACCTCTACAACTGAAAAAAATGGCTAAAAAAGATAGCATACAACAAACAATACAACTTTATACAACCGAAGATTGGTCAATTTCTAAAGCTGATTTTCCAAAAAATATGCAATTGTTTTTTTCTGCGGCAGAGAAAGAATTTTTCGTGATTGCCGAGGAAAATTCTGTGCAATATTTTATTGGTTTTGGAAAGAAGATAACAACCGCCAATCTTTTAGACATTGGAAAAAGTTTTTCTTACAAATACCGAAAATCTCTTCTTGCACAAAAACTTATTATTAAAAATGAGTTAAAGGACGATGAGTTAGAAGCCTTTATTATTGGACTTTTCCAAGGGACTTATCAATATCCATTCAAAAATGAACATCCTTTTTGGAGTTCTGATTTTGAAATTGAAACCTCTAAACAAGACAAAAAAACGATTAATGCGATTATAAAAGATGCAAAAGCCCTTTGTATAGGACAATTCGCTGGAATGGATTGGCTTAACAAACCTGCCAACCAAAAGAAAGTGGATGATATTTCTTCATTTTTAAACGAGATTTCAAAAAAATATAAGTTAAAATATAAAGCTTACAATCGAGAAGAATCGATTAAAAAAGGCTTAGGCGCTTTTGTAGCGGTTAATCAGGGAAGTGCTATGGATGCGGCATTTACCATTTTAGAATATCAAAGTTCTAAAAAATCTGCTCCGACGATTGGACTTGTTGGGAAATGTGTTTTGTTTGATACAGGTGGAATTTCAATTAAACCTTCTGCAAATCTTCATTACATGAAAAGCGATATGGGTGGCGCTTCAGCGGTAATTGGCGCATTAATCTATGCAGCGGAAATGCAACTTCCAATTAACATAATTGCGGTTTTACCAATAACCGATAATGCAGTTTCGGAAAAATCTTATTTACCAAGTGATGTCGTAAAAGCCTACAACGGAAAAACGATAGAAATTATCGATACCGATGCTGAAGGCCGATTAACATTAGCCGACGGTCTTTCTTACATCACCAAAAATTACAAATTGAACCATCTTATTGACCTTGCAACTTTAACGGGAAGCAGTGTAAGAATGTTCGGAAACACTTGTGGCGCTTATTTTTGTAATGATAATCAACTGAATCAAAAACTACAATCTTCAAGCGAAAAAAGTCAAAACAGAATCTGGAATCTTCCACTTTGGGATGTTTGGAAATCTGAGATAACTTCGGATGTTGCTGATTTTAAAAACATTTCATTAAAACCTGTTGGTGACTGTATTGTTGCTGCAAAATTTTTGGAACAATTTATCAACGATCATCCATCATGGGCACATCTTGACATCGCTGGTGTCGCCTACGGAAATGTCGAATATGCGAAAGATAAAGCGGCAACTGGCTACGGCGTACACTTGCTAGCGCAACTTTTCAAAACTTATAATTGATGATACAAAGTAAAATACGATGGAAAAAACTATTGTCTGTATATCCTGTTACTACAAAGGATTTGACTTTATTGATGAAGCTAAAAAACTTGGCAACAAAGTCATTTTGATTACCTCTGAGTCTTTGAAAACCAAAGACTGGCCTTGGCATGCGATTGACGAAGTCTATTATATGTCGGAGATTGCGCCTTCAACTTGGAATCTCGAACATCTTGTACAAGGATTTTCTTATTTAATGAAAATTCATCAAGTGGATGCTGTCGTTGCTTTGGACGATTATGATGTCGAAAAAGCGGCTATGATTCGCGAAACTTATAGAATCCCAGGCATGGGACAAACGACACATCGTTATTTCCGTGATAAGTTAGCGATGCGTCAACAAGCTTTGGATAACGATATTAATGTACCTGAATTTTCATCGATATTTAATGATGAAAAATTAAATAGTTTCATAGAAGAACATCCAGGTCCGTGGGTTTTAAAACCTCGATCTGAAGCATCTGCAAGTGGCATTAAAAAAATAAAAGATCGTGATCAACTTTGGTCTGTAATAGAAAATCTAAAAGAAGAACGTTACAAATTTCTCCTAGAAAGTTTTAAGCCAGGAAAGGTTTATCATGTCGATTGTCTCATTTATAAACATCAAATTGTTTTCGCATGTTGTTCGCAATATACCTCGCCGCCGATGAAAGTGTCGCACGAAGGTGGAGTTTTTGCAACAAGAACTTTGGATCAAAATTCGGATTTTACAAAAGCACTTTTAAAAATTAATCAACAAGTTTTAGAAAAATTTGGAATTAAAAACGGCGCAACTCACAGCGAATTTATCTTCGGAGATGATGGACAGTTTTATTTTCTAGAAACCTCATCACGTGTTGGCGGTGCGCACATTCCGGATATGATAGAAGCGGCAACTGGGGTTAATATTTGGAGAGAATGGGCAAGATTAGAAGATGCTTTATTACGCAAAAATGATTATTCTGTAGAGATTAAATCCAATCTTTTTGCTGGACTTTTAATTGCTTTAGCAAAGGAAAAAAATCCTGACACTTCGATTTTTAAATGTCCACAGATTTTCAAATTTTTATCCATTGACAATCACATCGGAATCGTTTTTAAATCCGAGTCTGAGCAACAAATTATTGAAGACCTCGACTGCGCCTCAGAAATTATCGCAGAAAGCATCCTCAATATATTACCACCTACAGAAAAACCAACCTCTTAAACTCACAAAAATGCAAATCGAACATACAGAATATTATTCTCACATTTTGGGGAGAAACTTAAAAATCGAAATTACAGGACATTTTGGATATCCTATCATTATGTTTCCGACCTCGCAAGGTTCTTACACTCAGAATACTGATTTTCATCTCAATGAAAGTATTTCCACTTTTATTGATGATGGAAAAGTTAAGTTATACAATGTCGAAACCATTGACAAAGATACTTTTTACGCGGATCATTTATCACCCGCAGAACGCATCCGAAACTACGAAAGCTACATTCAGTTTTTGGTGCAAGAATTTGTGCCTTCGATCCAAAAATTACATCAGACGCATCGTGTAGCTGTAGCAGGTTGCAGTTTTGGAGGTTATCATGCTTCTAACTTTGCTTTTAGATATCCAGATTTGGTATCGCATTTATTTTGTTTGTCTGGCGCTTTTTCGATTAGAAGTTTTATGGATAATTATCAAGATAATTTGGTGTATTTCAATTGTCCAGAAGAATTTATGCCAAATGATGAAGCTTGGAAATATCGACACATGCAGATTGTATTAAGCACTTCTGACCAAGATATTTGTCTTGATAAAACGCGAAAAATGGCTGCAATTTTGGCAACAAAATCCATTAATTTTTGGTATGATGAAGCCAAATGGATTAACCACGATTGGCCACTTTGGCGCATGGTTTTCCCAAAATTTATCTCAAATTATTTTAATTAAATCATTTTAAAAACACATAAAAAAAGTACAATTATGGCTAAGAAAGTAGGAATATTATTTGGTATGGAAGACACGTTTCCATGGGCATTTATAGATAAAGTAAACGAGTTAGGTAACGGCGAAATCATCGCAGAACCTGTTATGATTGACAAACTGGAACAAGGCGCAGATTACGAATACTCAGTAATCATTGACAGAATTTCTCAGGATGTTCCTTTTTATCGTGCTTATCTTAAGAATGCTGCGGTTAACGGAACTTATGTCATCAACAATCCATTTTGGTGGAGCGCAGACGAAAAGTTTTTCAATAATGCACTCATGACAAAAATCGGAATTCCAGTTCCGAAAACTGTGCTTCTTCCATCACACGAAAGACCGACTAACACGTCAGAAACTTCTTTTAGAAACTTAAAATTCCCACACGATTGGGATTATATTTTTAAGTATGTTGGTTTCCCAGCTTATATGAAACCTCATGATGGTGGCGGTTGGCGCAATGTTTATCGTGTAGAAAATCAAGATGACCTTTGGAATAAATTGTCAGAAACTGAACAATTGGTGATGATGGTTCAAGAGGAAATTGTCTTTGAAGATTATTATCGCGTTTATTGTTTGGGCAAAAAATATGTTCATATTATGCCTTACGATCCACGTAATCCACATCATTTGCGTTACGTAACCGAATCAAAATACGAAGGTGAACAATTAGAAAAAGTTCTAAAAACAATTCATGATTATACTTTGAAAATTAATGAAGCTTTAGGATATGATTTTAACACGGTTGAATTCGCTGTAAGAGACGGAATTCCTTATGCTATCGATTTCTGTAATCCTGCGCCAGACGCTGATCGCAACTCGGTTGGTGAAGATAATTTTCAATGGATTGTGGAACATTCTGCAAAATTAGCTATCGAAAAAGCCAAAGAATTTGTTTCTGGAAAACCTAATATTTCTTGGGGCGATTTCGTGAAAGATTCTGTCAAAAAATAGAACTTTTCTAACATCAAAAACACTAACTATGCATAGATTTACGATAGGTGTTGAAGAAGAATATCAGATCATCGATGCCGAAACACGCGATTTGGTTTCGCATGTTTCCAAAATCATTGAAGGCGGAAAAACACTTCTCAGCGAAAACCTAAAACACGAAATGCACGAATCCGTTGTCGAAATGGAAACCGGCATTTGTCAAAACGTTAAAGAAGCCAGAGAAGAGCTTACCAATCTTCGTCGTCATCTTGTAAAAGTGGCGCACGAGCAAGGTCTTCGCGTTTCTGGAGGTGGCACACATCCGTTTTCGCATTGGAAGAATAATGTCATCACCAAAGATGCTCGTTACGACAAGCTGGTAAACGATATGGGCGATGTTGCACGTTCTAATCTTATTTTCGGATTACACGTACACATCGGCATTCCTGACCGAGAAGAAGGCATCCGAATCCAAAATGTAATGCGTTACTTTTTGCCTCACGTTTATGCTTTGTCTACCAATTCGCCGTTTTGGGTTGGTCGTTTGACAGGTTTCAAATCTTATCGTCAAGAAGTTTTTGCGAAATTTCCGAGAACTGGGATTCCGAGTTATTTTAGTAGTGTTGCAGAGTTTGATGCTTACGTTAATTTGATGATTAAAACAGGAACGATTGACAATGCTAAGAAAATCTGGTGGGATCTGCGTGTCCATCCATTCTATCCAACCATCGAATTTAGGATTTGCGACATGCCATTAACCATTGACGAGACGGTTTGTCTGGCTGCAATCATGCAATGTTTGGTGGCAAAAATTTACAAAATGCATCAACAAAACATCAGCTTCCGATCTTATCGAAGATTGATGATTTCTGAAAATAAATGGCGTGCTTCTAAAGATGGAATCCACGCTAACTTAATCGATTTTGGGAAAGAAAGAAGTGTTCCGTATTCCGATTTATTGGACGAACTTTTACTGTTTATCGACGATGTTGTGGACGAGCTAGATTGTCGTCAAGAAGTTGAATATTCGCGAGAAATTTTAAAAATGGGAACTGGTGCAGATCGACAGCTACAAGTCTTTAACGAAAGTGGCGGCGACCTAAAAGCAGTTGTTGATTATATGATTTTCGAAACAGAAAAAAGTGTCATTTAGCCAGCCTTTAAAGTCGTGAAAAAAGCCATTTGTTAATATTTGCTTAACTTTGCATAAATTTTTTGCAGTATGAATCAAGCAGTTAGAATCGCAATTTTAGATATGAATAACAGTTTCCCCAACCAAGGATTGGCAAATATTATTCAGATTTCTGAAAATTTTAAAAATACAAACTACGAGCAAATCAGCATCGAAGTTTTCGATGTTCGCTATAAAAACGAAATGCCAAATATTGAAGATTTCGATATATTCATTTCGTCAGGTGGTCCCGGAAATCCACACAAAGAAGGTTTTGCTTGGGAAACACCTTACGCCAATTTTTTAAACGGAATTTGGGATTACAATAAAAATAACGAAGACAAAAAATACTTGTTTTTGATTTGTCACTCATTCCAATTAGCGGTTATCAATTGGAAGTTGGCGAATGTTTGTAAAAGAAAATCTTACTCGTTTGGTGTGATGCCAATACATAAAACAGAGGAAGGCGAGCATGAAATTTTATTTAAAAATCTGCCAGAACCTTTCTACGCTGTGGATTCGCGCTCATACCAATGCATCGAACCAAACGATAATAAGTTAAGCGAAATGGGAATGAAGGTTGTCGCAATCGAAAAGATGCGTCCGAATATCCAATTAGAAAGAGCATTGATGGCGATTCGTTTTTCGGATGAGATTTTCGGGACTCAATTCCATCCTGAAGCCAATCCAGCTGGCATGTTAGAAAATCTAAAAGACGAATCTAACAAACAAGCGATGATTAGCAGCTTCGGTATGGAAAAATATTTGGAAACCGTGGACAGAATCGATGATCAAGACAAAATTATTTTGACCCAAAAAGAAATTTTACCGAGTTTTTTAAAGATGGCTCAAGACAAAATTTTGCAAGCGCTAGCTCACAGTTTGGATTAATTAAATTATAAAAACAAAACACAAATGGTACCTAGATATAGAGATCAATTCAATCAAGAATTCACCAACGAAAAATATGAGTTGATGAAGGAGATGATACACGAAAAAACTGGACAATACACAGGTTTTCGACTTTGCGAGACGCCAGTTTTTTTACCCTATTCTTTTAGAGAAAAGTTATTGTACGCTGCCGAATCTATTTTGGAACAAATTAATAAAATTCCAAAAGAGGTTTTTGATAAAGCCATTCCAGCAAACTGTTTCGTGCCACATGATACAGACAAGCCGCACTTTTTATGCATCGATTTTGGTATTTGTCGTGGCGCCGATGGCAAGCCAATGCCTCAGTTAATCGAGTTACAAGCTTTCCCATCTCTTTATGCATTTGAAGAATTGCATCGTGATGTTGTCTTTGAAGTTTTTCCGTTTTTGTCAGAGTTATCGCAACGTATTCCATACGATCAACTTATCGAGATTATGAAGGAAGTTATCGTAGGTGACGAAAATCCCGAAAACGTCATTCTTCTCGAAGTCTATCCTGAACGTCAAAAAACAAAAATTGATTTTAAAATCACAGAAGATCTTTTACACATAAAAACCGTTTGTCTTAGCAAGGTTAAAAAAAGAGGTCGCGAGATTTTTTATGAAAACGATAATGGCGAATTAGTCAGAATTAAACGTATCTACAATCGTGTTATCTTGGACGAATTGGATAAAATCGAAGGTTTTGAATCTGAGTTTAATATTCGTGAAGATGTCGATGTAGAATGGGTAACACACCCAAATTGGTTTTATAAAATTTCGAAATATGTATTGCCACTTTTGGAGCATACTTACATCCCAGAAAGCTATTACGCCAACGAATTCCCGAGTGATGAAAATATTGAAGAATATGTCTTAAAACCTTTATATTCCTTTGCTGGTGGTGGTATTAACCTACATCCGACTAAAGAAACTTTAGTACAACTCGATGATCCTTCTCAATATATTTTGCAGAAAAAAGTAGAGTATGCAGAGGTTTTCCGTGATCCAAATGGCGACTACGCAAAAGGAGAAATAAGAATGCTTTTTATTTGGAAACCTGGCGACGAATTCCCAACTTATCTTAATAATTTGGTGCGAATGACCAAGTCCGATATGGCGAATGTTGATTTTAATAAAGCTGACCAAATGTGGACAGGAAGCTCTTTTGCCTTGTTTGTAAAATAATTTTCCATTAAATTATAGCTGAATAGTTTCGATTATAACAAAAAACGCCGCATTACTTATGCGGCTTTTTTTTATTGTGCTTTTTTAAATTAAGTTTGAGTTTATATTTTATCTAAAAATTAACTGATTAGTTTTGGAATTAATTATCCCGAAACTGCGGCCGGGATGGAACGGCCTGTTGGAGCTCGCGCCGCAGGCGTGGGCCAATGCGTTGGCGCGGCGCAGCGACTAGTGACAGCCCGAAATGCCGCCCAAATAAAAATGTTAAGACACCAAAAGACTGCAGCCGCGAATGTCGGAATGGTCGATTCTGCCCAAAACTTGGAAGCTTTTGCTAAGCGTTTTTGAATTTGGATTTTCAAGGATTTTCCCTAAATCTTGCGTCGCAATAAAGCTGCAAGAATGACGATTGGCGAGGTCGATAATGTTGATCGCACCCGTCCTACCCGACTCCATATACGACAGCGGATCTTCGGTATTTCTCACCAAAATGCGCATCCAGTTGGGACAATCGTAGATATTTTCGCCCATCGAATAAGCTTGAGACAGCAATTCGGTCATTGAATATTCGGAGTAGATTTTGTCGGTTTTAAAGGCTTTTTGGAAAATCGACAACAGCTCGTCTTTTGTCATTTCTTCCTTACGTCCCTTCATACCGCCCGTTTCGATAACGATAAGATTTTCGGTCGAATTAAGTTTAAGATTTTTAGATTCTAAAGTGTCCAAAAAGTCCAACAAAGCAAACGAAACGCCGAAAAGAATAACTTTTTTATCGGAGGTTTTATTTAGAATTTCGAATAAATCGTCGTGATTGTAAAGGAAATAACCGTTCTCTGGTCTGCCCGATTTTTCAATAAGATAGTTGACCATATAGATCAACGAGGAATTGTCGCGCTCCAAATAACTCGGCAAAAGTCCCAGAAATATAAAGTCTTCAGGCTTTCCTATAAATTGATCAAAGCTTTTGTAAATGCTTTCTTCGTACAAGCCAAAATCTGCGATCCAATGTTTGGAGAGATTCATCTGCGTTGTCCCCGAACTTTGAAAATACTTTTCAGCATGTTTTTCGATATCGAGAACTTGATGATATTTGAACATTTCGATGGGCAAAAAAGGAATCGCCTCCAAAGTTGTCACCGTTTCGGGATTGATGTTGAGATAATCTACAAACTTTTTGTAAACCTCAACATGCCAATATTGAAATCGAAAAGTCTCCAAAGCTGCTTCTAGAAAATCGGCCTCAGTTTGTATGTTGAAAATGGAATTTTGCATTATTAAATTTATTCTTCAAAAGTTTTCAAATGGAATTCCCCATCGAAAACGCCGTAAGTAAAATAAGAAATCCAGTCGCCCAAATTGACATATTTGGCACCTTTTGCTAAATCCAAAACCATTGGCAAATGACGATGTCCATAGATGAAATAATCGATATCCTCGGTCTCCAATTTCTTTTTAGAATAGACAATCAAAAACTCTTTGTCTTCGCCCAAAAATGCTTTATCCTCCTCGCCAGAAATCATTTTATTCTTTTGCGACATATACAGTGCAACACGCATGGCAATGTCCGGGTGTAACCATTTGAAAGCCCACTGCGCAATAGGATTGGTGAATAATTTTTTCATCCTTTTGTAGCCTTTGTCGCCAGGACCAAGTCCATCGCCGTGTGCTAACAAAAACCTTTTGCCAGCCGCCGAAAAATATTGTTTTGAAAAATAAACCGTACAACCGATTTCTTCTTCAAGGTAGTTTTTCATCCACAAATCGTGGTTGCCAACAAAGAAATAAATATCAATTCCTGAATCTTTAAGCTCTGCCAACTTTCCTAAAACACGAACATAACCTTTCGGAATAACGTATTGCCACTCATGCCAAAAATCGAATAAGTCGCCCATCAAAAACAAAACCTGCGCATCTTTTTTGATGTCGTTAAGCCAACGAATAAAGCGCTCTTCACGAATCTTACTAGATTTGGGATCTGGCGCACCAAAATGTTGGTCCGATGCAAAATAGATTTTTTTGTCTGGTGAAAGATTAATTGGCGTCATTCAGGAATTCGAAATACGATTTTAAAACTAAAATTAATTTTCTTCAGCCAACCATTCTCCATAAGAATTTTCGGTCTCGTGGAGTTTAAGATAAGCTAACTCGATAGTATTAGGAAGTTTATTTTTGATTTTTGCAGCGATGTCGTACAACATATTTTCGCAAGTCGGTTGGTAATCGCAAAAGATAACTTTGTGTCCTTCGTCTGCCAATTTTTGACCAAGATTTTTGTGTGGCGAAGCACCATTTACCAAAACAGCATGATCCCAAACATCAACCACTTCTTCTTTTACAATTTTTTTAATATCACCAAAATCGACCACCATTCCGTTTTTTACATTATCCAAATCATTGATAGGATTTCCTTTTACAGTAACGGAAAGCTTGTAAGAATGACCATGCATATTTTTGCATTTTCCATCATAATTATAAAGAACATGGGCGGTCTCGAAAGTGAAAATTTTTGTAATACGAATCATATTGCAAAGATAAGCATTTTTAGTTTCAAGAATATTAGAATTCTGTTGCATGAAGCATTCGAAATTTTATGAAAAATTGGGTTTTTCTAAAAGTTTAAAAATTTGTAATTTGGCGAATAATATTTAAAAGTAGAAAAGAGACATGTCAACATTAACTTTTGCAGAAAAAATCGCGCAAGCAGAAAATTTCCTTCCAATCAACGGAACAGATTATATAGAATTTTATGTAGGAAATGCTAAACAAGCAGCCCATTTTTACAAGATAGCTTTTGGGTTTCAATCTGTTGCTTATGCAGGCCCAGAAACTGGCGTTAGAGATCGCGCTTCTTACGTTCTTCAACAAGGAAAAATTAGATTGGTTTTAACAACTGGATTGAAGTCTAATTCTCCGATCTGCGAACATGTAAAAAAACATGGTGATGGTGTTAAAATCTTGGCTTTATGGGTAGATGACGCTTACAAAGCTTTCGAAGAAACTACAAAAAGAGGTGGAAAACCTTATTTAGAGCCAACAACCATTACAGATGAATTCGGTGAAGTTAGAATGTCAGGGATTTATACTTACGGTGAAACGGTTCATATGTTTGTAGAAAGAAAAAATTACTCTGGACCATTCATGCCAGGTTATGAAAAATGGGAAAGTGATTATAATCCTGAAGATGTTGGTTTACTTTATGTTGACCACTGCGTTGGGAATGTAGATTGGGACAGAATGCTTCCTGTGGTTAAGTGGTATGAAGATGTGATGGGATTTGTAAATATTCTATCTTTCGATGATAAGCAAATTAATACAGAATATTCTGCATTAATGTCTAAAGTAATGTCTAATGGAAATGGTTTCGCAAAATTCCCGATTAACGAACCTGCTGAAGGTAAGAAAAAATCTCAGGTTGAAGAATATCTAGATTTCTACGAAGGTGAAGGCGTTCAGCACATCGCTGTTGCTACAAAAGATATTGTACATACCGTAACTGAACTTAAAAAGAGAGGTGTTGAATTCCTTTCTGCGCCACCAGAAGCATATTACGACATGATTCCTGAAAGAGTAGGAAGTATTGATGAAGACATCAAAAAACTTCAATCTCTAGGTATTTTGGTAGATTGTGATGAAGAGGGTTATTTACTTCAAATTTTCACGAAACCTGTAGAAGATCGCCCTACTCTTTTCTTCGAAATTATCGAAAGACACGGCGCGCAAAGTTTTGGAGCAGGAAACTTTAAAGCCCTTTTCGAAGCTTTAGAAAGAGAGCAAGAAAAAAGAGGAAATCTTTAAAAACATAAAACACTTAGATGAAAAAAATACTTTTTGTTTGTATGTTAATGCTGGCTATGGACAGCATTAATGCACAAAATTACGAACAGCTTAATAATCTAATCTCAAAAATAGAAAAGAGAAATAAGCAAAATCGCGATGCAACAGATTACATTATCGAAGATAAAAAATATGTATTTATTCAAAAGTTCGATGATCATGATGAAAGACATATCATAGAGTTTAGTCCTAATAAAAGTTTTACGCTAATAGAACTTTTTGATGATCATAAAACTGGAAAAACAGCCTCCAACGTTTTTACTGGAGATTATGTTCGAAAAAAAAATGTGGTTTCGGTAAGAGCTGACAAACTTGAAGGTAAAAAAATAGGAATGCCTCTCACCTACACATTTTACTTAATGAATGCTAAGAAAGTTTGGTATCTGAAAGATCTTAACAGCGATGGTCGTTGGATCGAAAATACTACTCTTGGCAAGAAAAAATAAAAATTAACAATTATGAAATCATTTGTAGATTACAGTCATGACAGTGACTTTTCTATCCATAATATTCCGTTCGGTGTAGCGGTTTTTAATAAAGAATATATCGCTTGTGCGACAAGAATTGGTGATATCGTTATCGATTTAGCAAGTCTACACGATTTTGGCTATTTCGAAAACATCAAAGGTCTAGACGAAAACGTTTTTGAAGCTTATACCTTAAATGAATTTATAGAATTAGGTAAACCAATTACCAACGATGTTCGTTTAAAAATTCAAGAATTATTGCTAGAAGGTTCTCCTTTAGCTAACGATGAAAAAACGAAAGAGGTTTGTTTCTTTGATTTGGACAAAGTACAAATGATGATGCCTGTACACGTTCCGAATTACACGGATTTCTACAGCAGTATTCAACATGCAACCAATGTTGGGATGCTTTTCCGCGATCCAGCCAATGCCTTACTACCCAACTGGAAACATCTTCCTGTAGGTTATCATGGCCGCGCCTCTTCGATCGTTGTTTCTGGTGTTGACATCCAACGTCCAGTTGGTCAAATAAAACAACCAACTGCTGAAAAGCCTTTCTTTAGTCCAAGTCTACAATTAGATTTCGAATTAGAAATGGGATTTGTTGTTAATAAAAACACAGAACTTGGCGAGCATATTCCAATGGAAGAAACAGAAGATGCGATCTTTGGAATGATGATTTTCAACGATTGGTCGGCTAGAGATATTCAGTCTTGGGAATATATTCCGTTAGGTCCATTTTTAGGCAAGAATTTCGGGTCAAACATTTCGCCTTGGATTGTTACAATGGAAGCATTAAATCCTTTCAGAACTGAATCTCCAAAGCAAGATCCAGAAGTTTTAGATTATCTAAAATTCGAAGGCGACAAAAACTACGATATTAATTTAGAAGTTTATCTAAAACCAGAAAATGGCGAGGATAACCTGATTAGTGCTAGCAACTACAAATTCATGTACTGGAATATGTGCCAACAATTAGCGCATCACACTGTTAATGGTTGTAATGTTGAAGTTGGCGATATCTACGCAAGTGGAACTATTTCTGGTGAAGATCCAAAATCTTATGGATCTATGTTAGAATTAACTTGGAGAGGTCAAAATCCTATCAAATTGTCAAACGGTGAGGAGAGAAAATTCGTTGAGGATAATGACACGATTACGATGAAAGCTTGGTCAGAAAAAGATGGTATTCGTGTAGGATTTGGAGAAGTAACTTCTAAAATTTTACCAGCAAGAAAAATTTAAGTTTTTTATCATTTTTAAAACCACAAAAGCACTTTACATCTTAATCTTATTTTGTGGTTTAAAATATTTCAAAAACAATGTTTTAAAACCTTTTGTGGTTCAAAAAATATGAAAACAATAACACCATCGGATCTTACAAGTCCGCAGTTACAATTGGTGATGCAGTCGGCAATTGCGCCACGACCAATTGCTTTAGCCAGTACAATTAACGCAAAAGGAGAAATCAATCTTTCTCCTTTTAGCTTTTTTAATATGTTTAGTACCAAGCCGCCGATTCTTATTTTTTCGCCGAGTCGTCGCGTTCGTGACAATACGACCAAACATACGCTTCATAACTTGTTAGAAATTCCTGAAGTCGTTATTGGTAATGTTAATTACGATATGGTACATCAAGTTTCTTTGGCGAGCACAGAATATGAAGACGGCGTTAACGAATTCGTGAAATCTGGTCTGACCATGAAGCCTGCGGAATTGGTAAAACCACCATTAATTGCAGAATCACCTGTTAATTTTGAATGCAAAGTTTTAGAAATTAAATCTTTAGGCGAAGTTGGCGGATCAGGAAATTTGATTATTTGTAAGATTGTAAAGATTCATATTCAAGAGCAATACTTTGGTGATGATGGCAATCTAGATCAAAACAAACTCGATTTGGTGGCGAGACTTGGCGCTAATTATTATTCGAGAAGTAATGCCGATAGTCTTTTTGAAGTTCCAAAACCTTTAGTAACAAAAGGTATTGGATATGATCAATTGCCAGAAGTTATTAAATCTAGTACAGTTTTCACAGGTAACAATCTTGGGATGTTAGCCAATGTTGAAGAACTTTCTGGAACTAAATTTTCCGGTGAAGAAGCTGTACACATCCTTGCACAAGAGCAATTGCATCAAAATAAAATTGCAGAAGCTTGGGAAATTTTAAAACTTGATTAAATGAAAAAAATATCGACTTTAATTTTAGCTTGTTCTACAAGTTTAGTATTCGCGCAAACGATTTCTGAAAGCAGAATCAAAGACATCGTAACAACCCTGGCAGCCGACAATATGAAAGGCAGAAAAGTTGGAACACCCGAAAATGAAAAAGCTGCGGAATATATTGCGGAACAATTTAAAAAGAACAAGTTAGACTATTGTTACGGCAAATCTTATTTGGTTCCGTTTCATTATAATGATGAAATGTACTTTAATGTTTGTGCGATTAAAAAAGGAAAAACCGATAAAATTATAGCTTTCGGAGCACATTTTGACCACATTGGCGAACGTACAACTGGCGAGGACAAAATCTACAATGGCGCGGATGATAACGCCAGCGGAACCTCTGCCGTTATTGCACTTTCCGACTACTACAAAGATCGAAAAGACGATTACAGTTATATGTTTTTAGGTTTTAATGCTGAAGAAATAGGGTTGGTAGGTTCTGACAATTTATCGAATAATGCAGAATTCAAAAAGTATCTTCCGAATATCAAAGCGCTTTTCAACTTCGAAATGATTGGTACAAAATCAGAATTTGGAGCTAACAAAATGTTCATGACAGGTGATAATGTTTCGGATTTAAAAGACATTCTGAATCAAAATGCAGTTGGCGATTTCATAATTGTTGGTGATCCTTATCTTGACCAAGGTCTATTCTATCGCTCTGACAATGTAGGTTTTGTTAAGAAAGACGTTATTGCGCATTCTTTTTCAACCGTGGATATGAACCATCAAAATCATTATCATAAAGTAAATGATGATATTTCTGTTATCGATTTTAAAAACTTAACAGATTTGGTTAACAGCTTTGCAAAAACTTTAGATAAAACTTTACAAAAAGATTTTAATCCAAAGTATAACGATAAGCTTGAAAAATAAAAAATGTCACTCAAATCTGGGTGACATTTTTTTTTACTTTAATTTACTTTTATAAATGCGCTCTTAGCATCCAAGCCATTTTTTCGTGTTTTTCTAAAAGACCAACCAAGAAATCTTCTGTACCGAAATCTTTAGAGTCATCCATTTTTGAAACAACTTCACGAATGTAAGATATCACAGATTCTTGATCTTCTAACAAAGCTTTGATGAAGGACTGACTATCATTTTTACTAAGTTTTTTCTCTGTCAACGTTGATAACTGTACAAAGTCTTTTAAACTTCCTGGTGCCACTTGTCCTAACTGACGAATACGTTCTGCAACCTCATCAATAATCTCTTCGAGCTCGTCATATTGACTTTCAAAAAAGACATGCATTGCGTGAAAATCTGCTCCTTCAACATTCCAATGTGCATTTCGGGTTTTCGTATAAAGAATATGTTCATCTGCTAAAAGTACAGAAAGCGCTTTTACATTATCCTCAATTTGTTTTGCATCTAATCCGATTGAAATTTTCATACTATTTTATTTTTAAATTATTCAACTTTATATGACAAAACTAAAGCAAATAGCTTACCAATAAGACTTTTCTTAATTCAAAAAGGGAAAATAACAAAAAGATAAAATCTATCAACAATTGTATTTTCGATAGACAAATGAAATATCTATAATTTATCTTTTAAAAATTCTATACTTTTTTCAGTAACAAATTTTAAATCTTTTGGCATTTGTTTTTCGGACCAAGGTTCAAAACTTCCAAAACCATGATCGCCGTTTTCAATAACCAATAATTCTGAGTTCTTTGCCCATTGATGAAGCAATTCTGCCTCCCGCAGATTAACCGTTTCGTCCGCTGAACCATGAATTATTAAATAAGGAAGCGATAATTTTTTAACAGCATTCTCGATTGTAAATCGTTCTTCATTAGCTTTAAAATCTTCAAAAAACTGAAAATAATGAGGCATCTGTTGTTTTGTTCGTTTATTCTCGATATAGAGAACGCCAGCTTTTTTAATTTCGGGCAACATTTCTTTTGGAGGAAAACGCGATGCATAATCCGAAATTCCTGCAAAATCCACCAAAGCTTTAATTCGATGGTCTTCGGAAGCTTGTATAACGACGTTCCCATTGCCACGACTATGACCGATTAAAGCAATTTTGGAAGCATCCACCTCTGGTAGTTTAGAAAAATAATCGGTTACGAATGTCAAATCGCTCATCTCTTTAGAATAGTTATTGTGACCAAAAGCCTCCAAATCTGCAAAATTAGAAGTGTCATCCAAAGTCGTCCCGTTGTGCGAAAAATTAAATTTCACAAAATAAAAACCTGCCTCAGCAAATGCTTCAGCAAGATAATGCCAAGCACCCCAATCTTTAAAACCTTTATAACCATGCACTAAAATAACCAACGGTAATTTATCTTCACTTTTTTTATAATAAGCGTCGGCTAAAAATGATTTGGTTTCCGGATTGGTAAGGACAATATTTCTGTTAATTTTGATGGACATATTTTATTTTTAAAGTTATAAAAAAGCTAGCAAACTCAATTGTAAAAAAAACAGATGGCTTAATTTTTGAAACCTAAAAAAAAACAAAATTTAAAATAGAACATGAGACCAAGATTTATAATCACAGCAACAATAGCAACAGTGGCAGTAGCGGGAGTATCCCACTCTTGTGTCGCTTTAGCAACCTCTAGTATTGGACTTTCAATTATTAAAAAAATATTGATTGGCGGTATTACAAGTGGCGTTTCGACATTTCAAAACAAAGAAGCTTTTATGTCGAATAGTTTAATTGACCAAGCGATGCCATCACAACTACGAAGTATCAATTCAACTTTAACAAGTCTTGGACTTTCGAATTTAGTTAACAAAGAAAAAGAATACATCGCAGAAGCAGCAGCTTTTACATCAAAATTTGCAGAACCCATTTTAATAAATGGTGTTAACAGCTTAACGACTGATGATGCCGCTAGAATTGCCCAAGGAGGATCTGGTATTGCATCGCAAATTCTTCGCGAAAAAACAGAATCTCAATTGGTTGCTGCTTTGGCGCCAGAAGTTGATAAAAAACTAAACGAATTTGGAATTGTAAAAACAATTAATACAGCCTTAAAAGGCAACAATATCTTGGGAAGTTTATTAGGTCAAAACAATAACAGCACTAGCGCAAGTATGTTGAGCAATTTGGCTTCTCAGCAGCTTGTAAATGGCATGTTTGCTCTTATTACAAATTATGAAAAACAAAACACAGATGTATTAACCAATGCATTGAAAAAATAAATATTAACCAAACACATTCATTATGAATACTAACAGATTATCAAAAAAAATGCAAGAAGCTCTTATTAAACAGATGACAAAGGAAGCGCATGCGTCGCAGATATTTTTGTCACTTGGGGTTTGGGCTGATACCGAAGGTTATGCTGGAATTGCGAATTTCTTATACCGACATTCGCAAGAAGAACGCAATCATATGATAAAATTTATGAGGTATATTTTGGATCGTGGTGGAGAACCTAAAGTTGAAGCCATTGCAGCGCCACCTGCTAATCCAAAAACACTTACTGATTGTTTTAATAAAGTCTTTGAAAGCGAAGTAGATAACACATCTGCAATCTACAAATTAGTAGATTTAGCCTTTGAAGAAAAAGATTGGGCTACTTGGAATTTTATGCAATGGTTTGTAAAAGAACAAATTGAAGAAGAAAAATTAGCACTTGGACTTATTGACAAATTAAAAATCGCTGGTGGAGATAAAGCAACCGACGAGTCACTTTTCAACTTGGATAAAACCTTGGCACAAACGCCGGATGACGAACCACTTCCGCAAGAAGCAACGGCTGACAATCCATAACGGAATAAAAATAAAATATCATTACCTTTGAGTTTCCGAACTGTTTCGGAAACTTTTTTTTAAACCTAAAATTATGGCAGAACTTATTAATGGTGATCATAAAAATCCAGAAGAATTTTATAAATCTCTTCATGAAAAATTGACCGAACATCACAATTTTCCAGAAGAATATTTGTATAAATTTATCGTACCAAGCGACTCTGGAAAGATTACAGAAATCATGAAAGTATTCGACGCACTTCAACACACTTTCACAAGTAGAGATAGTAAAAATGGTAAATACACAGCATGTACAATACAATGTTTTGTGCTAGATGCTGACCAAGTTATCGACATTTACAAAAAAGTTGCAGAAATTGAAGGCGTTGTCATGCTTTAATAATATTAGTAAAAACTAAAAAACCTCTAGAAATTCTAGAGGTTTTCATTTTATTTTAAATCTTAAAATCTCGATTAAGAATTTTCTAAAATATAGGTAAACATCAATGGTGCGCAGATCGTTGCGTCCGATTCCACGATGTACTTTGGTGTATCGACATCCAATTTCCCCCAAGTGATTTTCTCGTTAGGAACAGCTCCTGAATATGAACCGTAAGACGTTGTCGAATCTGAAATCTGACAGAAATACGACCAGAAAGGCACATCTTCCCACTCCAAATCTTGGTACATCATCGGAACCACACAAATTGGGAAATCTCCAGCGATACCTCCACCGATTTGGAAGAATCCAACACCTTTTCCACCAGAATTTGCTCTGTACCACTCTGTTAAATAAATCATATATTCGATACCTGATTTTACAGTATGAACATTAAGATTTCCTTTGATAACGTTTGATGTAAAGATGTTACCTGTTGTAGAATCTTCCCATCCTGGACAAACGATTGGCAAGTTTTTCTCCGCCGCTGCTACAATCCAAGAATCTTTAGGATCGATTTCATAATACTGTTCTAGAACTCCAGAATTCACCACTTGATATAAGAATTCGTGTGGGAAATATCTTTCACCTTTTTCTTCAGCGGCATGCCAAACATCTTCCAAATGCGTTTGCAATCTTCTGAAAGCTTCTTCTTCCGGAATACATGTATCGGTAACACGATTGTAGTGTTGGTCTAGTAGTTCTCTTTCCTGCTCTGGTGTTAAATCACGGTAGTTAGGAACTCTTTTATAATGCGAATGTGCAACAAGATTCATTACATCTTCCTCCAAGTTGGCACCTGTACAAGAAATAATATCTACTTTCCCTTGGCGAATCATGTCCGCAAGAATTTTACCCATTTCTGCTGTTGACATTGCACCAGCAAGAGTAATCATCATTTTCCCGCCATCTTTTAGGTGGGCAACATAACCTTTAGACGCGTCTACAAGCGCAGCTGCGTTAAAGTGTAAATAGTACTTTTCAAGAAATTCTGAAATTGGTCTATTGCTCATTTTAAATTAAGTTTTTGCAAAGATAGGAATATTGAAACGTATAGGCTAAATCTTGGTTAAGGAAAAGCCGATTTTATCATTTCTTAAAATTTCTCAATTACTAATGAAATAAAAAACACTTCTAAAAGTTTAATATAAAGCAATCGGATTATCTTTTTTAATAAAGACTTATCTTTGCAGAATCAATTCAATAAAATGAAAGCCTATATTTTCGTTTTTTTAATTTTAAATATTAATTGTTACTTCAGCCAAAAAAACAAATCTTTAGATTGCTACGACTTGAAAAAAGTTCTCGAGGTTGAAGCAACACCTCTATATCAACCGCATCTTGACGCCTCAAAAAAGTTTAACATCAAACTGTTAAAAGATTCCAAAGATGTCACAAAGTATAATAACAAAGGTAAGATGCCGAAAGTTAAAATGACGGCGAAAGGTTATAAAGTTCAGAAATTGGATTACAGCCGGCCTTATCTTGTTTCGAAAGCGAAAACAACTTTAGAAAAAATTGGTTCTAAATTTAGCAAAGACAACAAAGGCGCCACAATTACAGTCACTTCTATAACGCGAACTTTGGAAGATCAGTGCAAACTTCGCAAAGTCAATAAAAATGCGTCTTTAGGCATTAGCTCTCACAATTATGGCAATTCGTTTGACATTTCTTATATAAGATTTAATGGTAAACATGAACAAAACACCAAATTGGATGCTGCTCTTTCAAAAGTCTTGAGATATTACGAAAGCCTGGGCAGAATTTATTTCATTAAAGAAAAGCAGCAAAGTTGCTACCATGTGACCGTGAGAAATTATTAGTCTTGGCTCTGGATTCTTGGCTCTTGACTCAAAAATAATTCATAACTAAAACTTCAATTTTCTCTCTCGCTTAAAATCCTTACTTTTGCACCGAAAAATTTAACTCATGGTTTCAGTACAAGGTTTAGGACTTCATCACTCCGGAAATTATCTTTTTAGAGATGTGAATTTCACTATTAAAAAAGATGACAAAGTCGGTTTGGTAGGTAAAAATGGAGCAGGAAAATCTACACTTCTTAAAATACTTTCAAAAGAAATAACTTTTTTTGAAGGCAATGTTGTTACAGAAGGTAATATTACGATTGGTTTCCTAAAGCAAGATTTAGATTTTGTAAAAGGCAGAACTGTTTGGAACGAAACCATGCAAGCTTTCGAGCAAATTAATGCTTGGAAGGACGAATTAGAAGAAGTCAATCACCAATTGGCAACCCGAACAGACTACGAAAGTGACGCTTATTCTGACCTTATTCAGAAAATGACGGAGCTAAACGATTTGTTAATGAATCACGATGCCTATAACCTAGAAGGCGATGTGGAAAAGGTTTTATTTGGACTTGGTTTCAAAGCGGAAGATTTTCATAAAATCACTGACGAGTTTTCTGGCGGTTGGAGAATGCGTATCGAATTGGCGAAGCTTTTACTTCAAAAAAATGATTTAATGCTTCTCGATGAGCCAACCAACCACTTGGATATGGAATCCATTATTTGGTTAGAAAACTTTTTGAAAGATTACAATGGCGCGATTGTTTTGGTAAGTCACGATAAGCAGTTTATGACTGCAGTTTGTAACAGAACTTTTGATGTTAACAACAAAAAAGTGGACGATTACAAAGCCAATTATTCCAAATACTTGGTGATGCGTGAAGAACGTCGCGAGAAGTTATCACAAGCGAAGAAAAACCAAGATGCGGAAATTAAACAGATGGAAGACAACATCAACAAGTTCCGTGCAAGTGCGACCAAAGCTTCTTTTGCGCAATCTTTAATTAAAAAATTAGAAAAAATAGAACGTATCGAAATCGACAACGAGGACGTTTCTAAATTTAATATTCGATTTGTACAATCTGTCGTTCCGGGTAAAGTGGTTTTCGAAGCCGAAAAATTAGGAAAAGCTTACGGTCAAAAACAGATTTTTGATGATGTCGATTTCTTTGTACAACGTGGCGATCGTATCGCTTTGTTGGGACAAAATGGTCAAGGTAAGACGACTTTAGCTAAAATTTTGGCTGGCGAAATTAAAGACTATTCCGGAAATTGGACTTTGGGACACAATGTTAATATTGGTTATTTTGCTCAAAATCAGGAAGAAGTTTTAACACCAGACAAAACGGTTCTTCAGGAGGCGGAAGATTCAGCAACCGAAGAAATGAGACCTAGAGTTCGTGACCTTTTAGGATCTTTCTTGTTTCAAGGGGAAGATGTTACTAAAAAGACGAAAGTCCTTTCGGGTGGAGAACGTAACCGTCTTGCACTTTGTAAGTTGTTGTTGCGTCCTTTCAATACGTTGATTATGGACGAACCTACCAACCACTTGGATATTCAATCTAAAGAAATCATCAAATTAGCGCTTCAAAAGTTTGAAGGAACCTTGATTGTTATTTCTCACGACCGTGAATTCTTGCAAGGTCTTTGTGATAAAATCTTTGAATTCCGTGATGGAAAAATGAAGGAATTCTTAGGAAACATCGACGAATATCTGGAGTTCCGTCAAAAAGAAAGTATCCGCGAAATCTCTGCTGAAAAAGCAAAACTTCATGGTGAAGAAGCCAAAGTTGAACAATCAAAAAAAGAAGAAAAACCTGTTGAAAAGGAAGTTTCTACTAATTCTGGTTTTGTAACTAAAGAACAAAAAGCAGTTTTAAATAAGATTAAAAAAGTGGAAGAAAAAATTTCGGAGCTTGAAACCAAGGTTTCGGAATTTGAAGCGCAGTTCACGAAAAGTAATCCTTCGGACGAAACTTTAGAACAATACAACAAGACAAAGGAAGAGCTTGATCTTGCGTTGCAAGAATGGGAATATTTGTCAGAACAAACTTCATAAATAGAAATGTTTAGTTCTATTAGATCTTAAAAATCTTTACCGATAAACATTTTTTTTAACAAATAAAACATAAAATCCTTCAAAAATTTTGAAGGATTTTTTTTGAGTTTAAAATTATAGCTTAAATTCGCAAAAACTAAACTATCCATGACATTCCCCACAAAAAATTTGATTGCAGTAAGCTTTCTTTGTAGCGCTTCATTATTTTCTCAACAAAAAGACAGCTTAGCAATTGATAGCCTAATAACATCCGAAATAAAAACTCAAACCTACAACATATTCGAAACCGAAACCATTACTTATAAAAAACCAAAATTCTGGGATTTGGTTAATAAAATACCAAATAATTTTATCGGGACTGCTACAGATGTCGTATCGAAAGAGGTCTGCCCTTATTCTTTAGCTTCACTTGGACTGACGTTAGCAATGTTACCAGCCGATCCTTGGATTATCCATAACAGTCGAAGTTTCGGGCAAGATTTAGGTTTATCAGAAGATCATTTTTACAAAGATTTGGGGCCTTTAAAAATTATCCCTGGGAATGTCAATTCCGCATTTTATTTCCTTGGTAATGGGATGACCGTAGTTTTACTTTCTGGTGGAATGTTAACTTACGGATTAATAAAAAATGACTACCGATCATTAAGTACGTCGATGCAATTATTAGAAAGTATTGCTGTTTCAGGACTATTTTCTCAACCAATAAAAAGACTAACAGGGCGCGAAAGTCCTTTTATAACTATTAACGATGGACGCGAACATAGCCATTGGAAATTTGCTCCAAGCTTTAAAGCTTTTCAAAATGACACCTCGCGTTATGACGCAATGCCATCTGGACATTTGATGACTGCAATGTCTGCATTAACCGTACTTACCGAAAATTACCCCGAAAAAAAATGGATAAAGCCAGTAGGTTTTTCGTTACTTGGTCTTTTAGCTTTCGAAATGATGCAAAGTGAAGTCCACTGGGCATCTGACTATCCTATTGCTATACTTTTAGGTTATGTTATCGGAAAAAATATTGCTAAATCTAGAATCATTAAAAATGATAAAAACATCGCTAGCAAAACAAAAAAATACAAAGTACAATTAACAGCAGCCCAAGTGTACGAGTATAAAACTGTTGGATTAAGCATAAAATTCTAAAGAAACTAACAAATCAAGATAAATCCGTATTTTTGAGTACTTAAACAATTACTCAATGAAATTTATAAAATACTCACTGGTTGCTTTGACCGTTGGTAGCTTTGCTTTTGCGCAGAATCAAAAACTCACGATAGCAGAAGCGGTTAACGGAATACGAAGCAATCTTGCACCCAAAAGCATTTCACAATTTTCGTGGTCAGATGATGGACAATCTTACATCAATTCTGTAAAAAATGCTTATTTAACAACCGATGTTAAGACTAAAAAACAAGATACGTTAATCTCTCTGTCACAACTTAATCAAAACCTTGGAACCGCAAAACTAAAATCGCTTCCAAGAATTAATTTCGTTGGTCAAAACAAAGCTTATTATGTTAGCGGAAACAAATTAACTTGGTTAACTAAATCTAATAAAACTTGGACAATTGGCGAGTCGATTGCTTTAGGCGAAAACAACGACAACCTTCAACTTTTACAAGACAAAAAAAGTTTAGTTTATACCAAAGACAACAATCTTTTCATCAATCAAAACGGAAAAGAAAGCGCAATAACTAATGACCAAAATAAAGATATCATCAATGGACAATCCGTTCACAGAAACGAATTCGGGATAAAAGGCGGGATTTTCGCAGCACCAAATTCTGAGATGATTGCTTTCTACAGGATGGATCAAAGTATGGTGAAAGATTATCCGATTATCGATTGGTCGGTAACGCCCGCTGTTAACAAGAACATCAAATATCCGATGGCTGGACAAAAGTCGCATGAGGTGACTTTGGGCGTTTACGATGTTAAAAGCAATAAAACCAATTTCCTAAAAATAGATGGCGATAAAGAGCAATATTTAACGGCTATTTCTTGGAGTCCAGATTCTAAATATATTTTCGTGGCGGTGCTTAATCGCGGGCAAAATCACATGAAACTGAATCAATATGACGCAAAAAGCGGAAACTTTATCAAAACTCTTTTTGAAGAAACCAATGACAAATATGTAGAGCCTCAAAATCCAATGCTGTTCTTACCAAATTCTAACACCGATTTTATCTGGCAAAGTCAACGTTCGGGTTACAACCATTTGTTCCATTATAATTTGGAAAAAGGTCTTGTTTCTCAGTTGACAAAAGGCGATTGGTTGGTGACGGAAGTTCTTGGATTTAACGTAAAGCAAAAAGATATCTATTTCATTTCAACTAAAGAAACAGCCTTAGAAAGACACATCTACCGCGTTAACTGGCAGAATCAAAAAATGGAAAGACTAGACAAAGCCGAAGGTATGCACCAAGCGGTTTTATCGAAAGATGGAAGCAAAATCTACGATGTCTACGCCAATGCAACAACGCCACGCGTTGCCAATATTATCCATACCAACAATCTGAAATCCGAAAATATTTTAACTTCAGAAAATCCGCTTAAAAACTACAAGCGTCCTGAAATTAAAAATGTAACGCTAAAAGCCGACGACGGCACAGATCTTTACGGAAAAATAATCCTTCCAACAGACTTCGACCCTAACAAAAAATATCCGACAATTGTCTATTTGTACAATGGTCCGCATTTGCAATTGATCACCAACTCCTTCCCTGCTTCGGGTAATCTTTGGTACGAATATATGGCGCAAAATGGCTACATTATTTTCACGATGGATGGTCGTGGATCGTCTAACAGAGGTCTTAAATTCGAGCAAGCTGTTTTCAGAAACTTGGGCGATACCGAAATGAACGACCAACTAAAAGGCGTTTCTTACCTTAAATCTCTACCTTATGTTGATGCTCAAAATATGGGAATCCACGGCTGGAGTTTTGGCGGTTTTATGACGACTTCCTTTATGTTGAAGCATCCAGAAGTTTTCAAAGCTGGCGTTGCTGGTGGTCCGGTTATCGACTGGAATATGTACGAAATTATGTACACAGAACGTTATATGGACACACCACAAGAAAATCCAGAAGGTTACGCCAAAACCAATCTTTTGGACAAAGTACAAAATCTGAAAGGAAATCTTTTGATGATCCACGGGGCGCAAGACGACGTTGTGGTTTGGCAACATTCCATCGACTTTTTAAAGTCTGCGGTTGACAAAGGCGTGCAGATGGACTATTTCGTTTATCCGGGGCATCAGCATAATGTTATCGGCAAAGATCGTGTCCATTTGATGCAAAAAGTGACCGATTATTTCGATAAACATCTAAAAAAGTAAAACAAAAATCCGTTCTTCATTTTAGGAGAGCGGATTTTTTATTTGGGCGGCATTTCGGGCTATTCAGGGGTTTCGTCTTCAGAAGCCTAAACTTTCCCAAGCCATTCTTCAGACCGCTCGCTTCGCGTGCGCCCTTACTATCCCAGCCGCAGATTTCGGATAATAAAAAAGCAAGTTAACAACAGTCAACTTGCTTTTAATATTTAGAATTTCTAAAAAGAATTATTTAATAAAACCTCTATTTCTTAACAATGGTTTGATGTCAGGATTTCTTCCCGTAAACTCTTTGAAAGCTTTATTCAAATCCACCGAATTGCCGACAGACAAAATATACTTACGGAATCTATCACCGTTTTCTCTAGTCAATCCGCCATTATCACGAATCCACTCCCAAGCGTCTGCATCCAAAGTTTCAGACCAAATGTAAGCGTAATAACCCGCAGAATATCCGCCACCCCAGATATGCGCAAAATACGGCGTATGATATCTCGGCGGAACAGTCCCCAACGTGAAACCATGTTGCAACAAAGACGCTTTTTCAAAATCTAAAGCCGGTTTGAAATCCGAATCTTTAGACACTGTGTGCCAATCCATATCCAAAATCGCTGCAGACACCAATTCCGTGGTCATATAACCTTGGTTAAAAGTCGCTGCTTTTTTAATCTTATCAACCAAAGTCTGCGGAATCGGCTGTTTTGTTTGATAATGAATCGCATAATTTTTAAGAACTACAGGATCCAAAGCCCAATGCTCATTAATCTGAGACGGGAATTCCACAAAGTCTCTCGGCACGTTAGTTCCTGACAAAGACGTATATTTTTGGTTAGCAAAAATCCCATGAATAGAGTGTCCAAACTCATGGAACATCGTTGTCACATCATCATAACTAATCAACGACGCCTTTCCTGGAGCTGGTTTTTGATAGTTATAACAATTCACGATGACAGGTTTGGTCCCCATCATGTGCGACTGCTCGACAAAATTACTCATCCAAGCGCCACCACTTTTAGAATCTCTTGTGTAGAAATCCAAATAATATATCGCCAAAGACTTTCCGTCGTGGTCAAAAACCTCGTAAGTCACAACATCTGGATGATACACCGGAAGATCCGTTCTCTTTTTAAACGTAATACCGTAGAACTTTTCAGCAGCGTAGAACACGCCTTTTTCTAGTACAGTTGTAATTTCAAAATAAGGTTTTATCTCGTTGTCGTCAAGGTCGTACTTCGCTTTTCTAACTTGTTCTGCATAGAAGTTCCAGTCCCAAGGCTCAACTTTGAAACCTCCTTTTTGCTGATCAATCAAATCCTGAATATCTTTAGCTTCACGTTTTGCAGTTTCCACCGCAGGTTTCGCCAATTGATCCATCAGTTGTTTTGCAGCTTCTGGTGTTTTCGCCATTTGATCTTGCAACTTCCATTCTGCAAAATTTTGTTTCCCCAGAATTTGAGCTTTTTTAAGTCTAAGTTTTGCTAATTTTTCGACTGTATCTCTTGTGTCGTTAGCATCGCCCTTCTCTGCTCTACCCCACGAGGCTTTGAAAAGTTTCTCGCGCGTCGCTCTATTTTTTAGGTTTTGCAACATCGGTTGTTGCGTTGTATTTTGTAAAGCTAAAAGATATTTTCCAGGTTGTCCAGCAGCATTAGCATCAGCAGCGGCCGCAGAAATTTCGTCTGCAGAAAGGCCATCCAATTCTTTAACATCGGAAATTAAAACACCGCCTTGTTTTCTCGCTTCCAACAATTTGTTAGAAAACTGAGTTGATAATGACGCTAAATCTTGATTAACTTGTTTTAATTCTTCTTTTTTTGCTGCTGAAAGATTAGCACCAGCGATTTCAAAATTCTGCTTATAATATTGTAACAACTTTTTGCTTTCTTGATCTAGACCTTCTTCTTTTATAGATTTTACTTTATTGTAAAGAAATTCGTTTAGATAGATTTTGTCAGAATGAGCCGCAAAAATTGGTGCATATTCTTCATCCAAAGCCTGAATCGTTGGATTGGTATTTGCGCTACTCAAATTATAAAATACAATCTGCGCACGCTTCAAGACTTCACCGCTTTTTTCTAAAGCGACAATAGTGTTCTCAAAAGACGGAACCATACGATTGTTTGCAATCATATTAACCTCTTGCTCTTGTTGTTTTAATCCATAATCGAACGCAGGTTTGAAATCCGAATCTTTAATTTTATCAAACTCTGGCGCTTCATATTGAAGTTTACTTTTGGTCATGAAAGGATTATTTTTCATGGACTCGTCACCAGAAGTATTTTGGTTAGTTGTTGCTACTTCGGTTGTTGAATTTTGTTTCATTGTACTACAAGAAATATTGAAAGCCAAAACAGCCATCAACACGCTAGTTGTTACTTTTTTCATTATAATGATTATTATTGAATATCTAAAGGTAGAAAAAATAATGTGAATGCCGTCCTTTATTTAGACATCATTGGATGTATCAATAGTTTTAGGATCTTCCTCATCATCTTCGCTCCAATAGTTTTCGTCAAAAGATATACTGTCGTAAGCTAACAATTCGGCTTCGCGTTCGAGAGATTCTCGGAGTCCAAAAGATACAATGTCGTTTACTTTTTGTTTGGCAAGTTTCTTTGTTGAAGCTTTATCAAGCAACATAAATCGTTTCCCCATACGACGTGCAGCATAACTTCGCATACCTGTCGCTTTAAGAACATCCACTGCAAGATCAACGGCTGTACCCAGCGTTTCACGATAAATATTATCTACGCCATTATTGATAAAATCGTAAGCGTCTAATCTGTTTTTTGCTCTTACAAAAATTTTCACTTTAGGAAAATTCTCATGAACCCATTCAACAATTAATTTATTTTTTTCGGGATCATCAAGACATAAAATTAACAACGAAGCTTCTTCGATACCAGCTGCTCTCAATAAAGAATTTTTGGTAGCATCGCCGTAATAAACATTAAATCCATTGGATCTAAGCAGTGCTATTCTGTCAGGGTCACTATCCAAAACTGTTGCACGTATACCATTAGCCCTCAACAAACGCCCAACGGTACTTCCAAAATATCCAAAACCGACGATAATTATTTTCCTCTGTGTTATAGGCTCTAATGGCAAAGCGCCTTTATCTTCTTTATTAAATTTATCATCGAGAAAACGTTCTTTAAACATTAATAAAAATGGCGTTATGCACATCGTTATCGCAACAATCGCTAACATTTCGGCGCTTGTTTGTTTATCTATTAAGTACAAACTGGTTGAGAAATTGACCAAAACAAAAGCAAATTCTCCAACTTGCGACAATGCGAAAGCAATGAAGAAACTCTGATTGTTATTCATTTTATAATACTTCGCGATACCAAAAAGTATTAAAGCTTTAACAAACAATACTGCAAAAGCAGTAGAAAAAATAAAAACAGGATCGTTTTTAATAATACTAAAATTAATGGTCGAACCTACGCTTACAAAGAAAACAGCCAATAACAAACCTTTGAATGGATCAATCTGGCTTTCTAACTCATGACGAAACTCACTATTGGCAAGCATAACACCAGCGATAAAAGCACCTAACGCTGGGCTTAATCCTACGGAAATCATCAATTCGGATACGCCAATAACTAGAAATAAAGATGATGCCGTCAATAATTCATTCATCCCAGATTTTGAAACAAATCTTAAAAACGGTACAAAAATATAACGTCCCAAAAGTATTAAAGCGGTTATCCCGACAATCAACGAGAAAGGTTGCAACCAATCTGGTAAATATTGCAGTAATATTTTCTCATGTGAGTTATCTGTATCTAACGGAGAAATAATCGGTAACAACGCCAAAATTGGTATAACCGCAATATCTTGAAATAACAAAATTGAAAACGATGCTTCACCACTTGCTGTCCTGAAAAGATTTTTCTCCTTTAAGGTTTGTAAAACAATTGCTGTCGATGACAATGCAAAACACATCGCAATAACGAAAGCTTTGTTAACACGCCAACCCGCAAAATAAAATATTGCAAATAGAAACAAAATGGACAGCAAGAGTTGACTTAAGCCAAGTCCCAAAATACGTTTCCGAATTGCCCAAAGTTTTTTAGGATCCAGCTCTAATCCTACAAGAAACAACATCATGATAACGCCGAATTCGGTGGCATGCATCACATTATCGGCGGATCGTCCTGTAAGTTTGAGAACAAAAGGACCAATAATTATCCCTCCAAGAATATAACCAATAACCGAACTAAGTCCCAAGCGCTTCACAATAGGAACCATAATAATTGCAGCTCCCAAAAATATTAACGCGATCATTGCAATCGAGCCTTCCATCAGTTATCGAGTATTTTTTTTAATTGGTTTGTAAATGGTTTTATCTCATAGACTTTAAGATCGTCAGCTTGATAAATGTATAATTCGTCTTTCAAAAGCATGTCATTGGACTCAATACTAAGTTTAAGACCAAGCGTCAAATCCGTCAAACCAACCTTATAACGTCCCGTTTTAGAATAACTTTCCTCATTACCGCCAACCGTGACAACAATAGCACATTCTTTTCCTGCTAATGGATTCGGGAAACCTTCATTAAGCCATTTCATATCAAAAACTTCTTCTAGCCAAAGTTTAAGAAGTGGTGGCATACCAAACCAAATCATTGGATAATGAAAAATAATTCTGTCAAAATCTACAATTCTTTTTCGCTCCCGAAATGGCTGAATATGAAAATCTGGATAATCTTCATAAAGATCTCTAAAAACAATATTCGGATTATTTTGGTAGGCTTTTATTAACTCTACATTGGTTGTAGAATGTTCGAAATAAGGATGTGCAAAAAGGACTAAAGTCTTTTTCAAAATTGAGATTTCTGTAAAATTAATTAAATATCAAAAAAAATCCAATCTATCGCTTTGATTTATATAATAAAAAAGCAAGTCCCTATTGAGACTTGCTTGATTTGTATGTTCAAAATTAATTACCAACCGCCGCTGGCACCGCCACCGCCGAAGCTTCCGCCGCCACCAAAGCCGCCAAAACCGCCACCTGATGATCCGCCACCGAAACCGCCGCCCCCAAAACTACCTGGGAATGGGAAGAATCCGCCACGATATCTTCGACTTCCGCGACGTGACAATATCACATCATCGTCATCGTAATTACCGCCACCCATACCATCGCCACCACCTTTGATGGCGCCGATAAAGATTATTAACAAGACAATTATGAAAAGTATTGTCCCAATATTAACGCCTCCTTCGGGTTGCTTCTTCTTAACAATCGGCTTGAATTTACCTTCAACCGCTTCCATAATCGCATTGGTACCTTGCTCAATACCTTTGTACCATTCGCCATTTTTGAAAGCTGGCGTTACCAGATAATCCAAAATTTGTCCTGCGACAGACGCCGTCAAATATTGCTCGACTGCACGACCTTGTTGGATAGACATGGTGTGATCTTCGGTCGCTATCAAAAAGACAACGCCATTGTCAACACCTTTTTTCCCTATGCCCCATTTTTCGCCATAACGTGCCGCCAAAAAATTAACATCTTCTCCGCCTGTTGTTGGTAAGATTATGACTTCAATTTCAGTTGATGTAGAATCTGCGAATTTTATTAGTTTTTGATTAAGTCTATCTTTCTCTTGTTGACTCAAAAGATTCGCTTGATCGTAAACAGGATATAGAATTTTCGGTTTTTCTGGAATAGTTTGCGCTGCTAAATTCCCGATGAAACTTAGTAAAACAACAACAATCAGAAAGCTACGAGAAACTAATCTCATTAGGTAATTCATTTTTATTTTCTCCTTTTATAGGGAAATATTTTTTTAACTCGTGTCCAGTTTTAAGAATAGCATTTTGGAGCGCTTCGCAATATTTACTATTTGCAAAGCCTGTTGTTATCTCGTCATGCAATTGATCCCAAAAAGCTTGTCTCACCTTACGATGAATACCTTCGTCACCGATAATGGTTAAATATTTTTGTTCAAAATTAACATGAAACAAAACAGCATTTCGCTCCCTTGTTTGATCCATGTTAAGTGACCTGAAAACATCCCAAGCCACTTTCGCATTATGATCAAGCGTTGTCGAGTCTATATGCACCCTAATCTCTCCAGAAGTTAAATCTTCCGCAGTCTGGATTGTATCAACTAACGTGGCTATTTCTTTATCTGTTAAAAAAGATGTATACATTATTTGAAAACTTCTGGCGCTTTTTCTGCACCTGCTTCAGCTTTGAAGTAAGGTTTATCTTTAAAGTTTGTAAAATTAGCTACAACATTGTTCGGGAATTTTTGGATCGCCGTATTGTATTCTCTAGCAGCATCGTTGTAATTAACAGTTTCCATACGGATGCTATTTTCGATAGCTGTATATTCTCTTTGGAAATTGATATATTGTTGATCCGCTTTTAAATCAGGATATTTTTCAACAACCATCATTAATTTTCCTAAAGCACCGGAAAGTTGTCCTTGTGCCGCTTGGAATTTTGCCATATCTGCTTCCGTCATATTAGTCGGATCGATATTAACAGACGTCGCTTTAGCTCGCGCTTCCACAACTTGCGTTAGAGTTTCTTGCTCAAATTTTGAATAAGATTTTACTGCTCTTTCAAGATTTGGGATAAGGTTAGCTCTTTTTTGATAAACAGTCTCTACGTTTGACCATTTAGATTCTACAACATTTTTTTGAGTCACAAAATTGTTGCGAACACCAACGCCCCACATCAATGCAATACCTGCAATAACAACAAGGGCGATTACTAGGACTAGACAGCCTTTTCCTTTCATAGTTTATGTATTTTTTATTTGTTACTAAATCAAAGATAGATATTTCTCTTTATAAAATTTAAAATTTTGTTTAATAAATGAAAATTCCAATATGCGAAGACGTTGTCGAATTCACTTTTAGTTTAAACAAAAAAATCCGAATTCTATATTTTGATTCGGATTTTATATCTTATTTAAAACAATAATTTTAATTAAACTTAGACTTCAAATGTTTTTGCTTCTTCCCACAATTCATCCATTTTTTCTAAACTTAAATCTGCTAAAACCAAATTTTTATTTCTAGCTAAATCTTCCATTTTTTGAAAACGAGAAATAAATTTAATATTAGTTCTTTCTAGAGCTGAATCAGGATTAAGTCCCGAAATTCTGGCATAATTTATCAACGAAAAGAAAACATCGCCAAGCTCTTTCTCTTTTTTGTCAATTTCAGTTTCAGCATGGAATTCACTCAGTTCCTCCTCTACTTTTCCCCACGCATCATCCGCACTATCAAACTCAAAACCGATACCTTTCACTTTATCCTGAATTCGATAAGCTTTTATCAAAGCGGGTAAAGATTTGGGAACACCAGAAAGGATGGATTTGTTACCTTCTTTAAGTTTTAACTTTTCCCAATTTTGCTTGACCGTGTCTTCATCTTCCGCAACTGCATCGCCGTAAATATGGGGATGACGGAAAATCAGCTTTTCATTTAACGAATTGATAACATCCGCAATATCAAAACTTTCCTTTTCGGAACCTATTTTAGAATAAAAAACCAAATGCAGAAGAACGTCGCCTAATTCTTTTTTTATTTCCTGTAAATCTTCACTCAAAAGCGCATCCGATAATTCGTAAGTTTCTTCCAAAGTCAAATGACGAAGTGTCTCGAAAGTTTGCTTTTGATCCCATGGACATTTCTCACGAAGATCATCCATAATATCGAGCAAACGCCCGAAAGCTTCCATTTTTTCTTGCTTTGTATTCATCATTTTCAGTGGTTTTTATCCTGCAACATTGGGACAAATTTATAAATCCCGAATTCTTCTTTTTCGATTTCTTTTTGCGAAATTTTTGTAAATCGACACAACATTTGTTGATCGGTTGGACCTAACGGAATCACCATTTTTCCACCAACTTTCAATTGGCGCAAAAGTTCGGTTGGTAATTGTTCTGCACCGCAAGTCACGATAATTTTATCAAAAGGAGCAAAACTTGGAAGTCCAGCAAAACCGTCACCAAAACTCTGAAACTTTGGTCTCAACATCAATTCTCGGAACATTCTTGTGGAAAATTCGTAAAGGCTTTTTTGGCGTTCAATAGTGTAAACTTGAGCATCCATCTTCATCAAAACTGCAGTTTGATAACCGCAACCCGTTCCGATTTCTAAAACTTTTTCACCTTGTTTTAGCTCTAACAATTCGGACTGTTCTGCAACTGTCGACGGATGCGAAATCGTTTGTCCAGCGGCAATCGGAAACGCGCGATCTTCGTAAGCATAATCTTCGAAAACGCTTTCTATGAAAAGATGTCGCGGTACCTCATTCATCGCATTAAGAACCAACGCATCGCTAATCCCCAAACCGCGCTGAAGATAATCCACCAACTGCCGACGTTTTCCCCGATGTACAAAAGAATCTCTCATCTACGCAAAATTAAAAGAATGAAATCGCATTTCAAAATTTTAGTAATTAGTTTTTGGTTGTTGGTTGACAGTTGACAGTTCTTGGTTCTTGGTTCTTGGTTCTTGGTTCTTGGTTCTTGGCTTAAGATTAAAATAATTCATAATTCATAATTCATAATTCATAATTCATAATTCATAATTCTAAATCGTAAATTGCAACTTAGATTTTTAAAACTCAAAATATGCAAATCATCAAAACAGCTTTGTTGGCTTATGGCGGATCAGGAAAATTATTCCACGCACCTTTCATTAATGTTCATCATGGTTTTCAGTTAATCGGCGCTTGGGAAAGAAGTAAGAAAAACATTCAGCAAGATTATCCAGATGCAAAAAGTTTTGATACTTTAGAAGAAGTTTTAGCAAGTGATGCAGAATTAATTATCGTCAATACGCCAATCTACACGCATTTCGACTATGCTAAAAAAGCTTTGGAAGCAGGTAAAAACGTCTTGGTAGAAAAGGCTTTTACTACAACTTCTGAGGAAGCCGAAATCTTAGAAAAACTCGCAAAAGAAAAAAATCTAAAACTATGTGTATACCAAAATCGTCGTTGGGACAGTGATTTTTTAACGGTTCAAAAAGTTTTAAAAAATGGAGAACTTGGTGAAATTCTGGAGGCCGAAATCCGTTTCGAAAGATATAATCCTAACCTCAGCCCAAAAGCTTGGAAAGAAAAAAATCAGGCTGGCTCTGGAATTTTAATGGATCTTGGCTCCCATATTATTGATCAAGCTTTAGTACTTTTTGGTTGGCCAGAAGCGGTTTTCGCAGATATTAGAAGCCTTCGTCCAAATACTGAAGTCAATGATTTTTTTGACATTCTTTTATATTATCCTGATAATCGCGTTCGATTAAAAGCGACTTTTTTTGCTAAAGAACAACTTCCTTGTTACGTTTTGCAAGGTCGTAATGGAAGTTTTATCAAAATGCGTGGCGATGTACAAGAAGATGAATTAAAACTTGGAAAAATCCCGAACCGTGAAACATGGGGAACAGAGGATTCCAAAAATCAAGGTCTTATTAATGTTGGCGACAAGAGTGAAAATTTAGAAACACTTCAAGGCAACTATCTGCATTTATTTGATGCGTTATATCGAAGCATCGTTATGGATGAGCCAGTTCCGGTTCCTGCGAGTGACGCTGTAAAAAGTTTAAAAATAATGGAAGCAGCAGAAGAAAGTTCAACAAAAGGAATTAAAATTCTGCTCAAATAAAGACATAAAAAATCGAAAGTTAAAAAGCGTAAAATTGCTTATATTTACGATTCTAAAAAAATAAGTTCTATTATGTTAAAAGCTGGTCTTGTAGGCGCGGGACATTTAGGAAAAATCCACCTTAAACTTCTTAACCAATCCGAAAAATATGATTTGGTTGGTTTTTTTGACAACGATAAAGAAAACGGAAAAAAACTAGAGGCAGAATTCGGTTATAAATATTTTGACAATCTCGACGAATTACTTTCTCAGATTGATATGTTGGATATTGTGACGCCGACTTTGTTTCATTACGAATATGCGCTAAAAGCGATTGAAAGTGGCAAACACTTCTTCATAGAAAAGCCTGTGACGCAGACTTTGGAACAAGCCGAAGAGCTGATTAGGCTTTCACAAGAAAAAAATCTAAAAGTCCAAGTTGGTCACGTAGAGCGCTACAATCCTGCATTTATTGCAACTAAAGATTATATTAAAAATCCAATGTTTATCGAGATCCATCGTTTGGCGGAGTTTAATCCTCGTGGAACGGATGTTTCTGTGGTTTTGGATTTGATGATTCATGATTTGGATATTTTATTGAGTTTGGTAAAATCTCCAGTAAAAGATATCCACGCAAGTGGTGTTTGTGTAGTTTCTAAAACGCCAGATATTACCAATGCGAGAATTGAGTTTGAAAACGGTTGTGTTGCGAATTTGACGACGTCAAGAATTTCGATGAAAGCGATGCGTAAATCGAGATTCTTCCAGCAAGATGCTTATGTTTCTGTGGATTTTCTTGAAAAGAAAGCGGAAGTTATTCGTATGAAGGACGCTCCTGCGGATCCATCTCCTTTTGATATGATTATTGAAAATGCGGAAGGCGAAAAGAATCAGATTTTGTTTGAATATCCGAATATCCAACCTAACAATGCAATTTTGGATGAGTTGGAAAGTCTTGCTGATGCAATTGAAAATAATGAGCCAATTCAGGTTTCGTTAGAAGATGGCACCGAAGCTTTGAAAGTTGCTTTAAAAATTATGGATTTGATTAGTAAGTAGTTGCTGGTTACTAGTTTTTAGCAAAATTAATTCATAATTCATAATTCATAATTCATAATTCATAATTCATAATTCATAATTCATAATTCATAGTTTTATTAAATGAATCTTTCCAATAATTTAATACAAGACGTCAAGCATCTTATTGCGCAATCAAGAGAGCGTGCAGTTCGTGCAGTTGATTTTCAACGGACGGTTTTGTATTGGCATATTGGAGAAAGAATTTTCAACGAAGAGCAGCAAGGAAAAGAGCGAGCAGATTACGGCAATTACGTCATCAAATACTTGTCAGAGCAACTGCAGCCAGAATTTGGAAGCGGTTTTTCTTACCGTCAGTTGGAGTTAATGCGTCAATTTTATAGAACATTTCCAATTGCGAACTCACTGCGTTCGCAATTGAGTTGGACACATTATCGCCTACTTTTACGCTTAGAAAATGAAGACAAAAGAGACTATTATATTGCTGAAACAGTCAAAAATAATTGGTCTGTTCGTCAAATGGAAAGGCAAATTAACAGCCAGCTTTTTGAAAGACTATTATTAAGCAACGACAAAGAAAGTGTTTTGGCAGTAGCACGAAATGAGAAACTTCCCGTAACACACAGGAAATCATCAAAGATCCAATGGTATTAGAATTTCTGGGACTTCGCAGAGAATCAACATATTATGAAAAAGATTTAGAACAAGCCATTATTACTAATTTACAGGATTTTCTACTCGAACTTGGTAATGGTTTTTCTTTCGTGGCAAGACAAAAAAGAATTCATCTCGATGGCGATGATTTTTTCGTGGATTTGGTTTTTTACAACCGACTTTTACAATGTTTTGTTATTTTTGAAATTAAAACGCATAAGCTTAGTCATGAAGATTTAGGACAATTACAGATGTATGTTAACTACTTCGATAGAGTTGAAAAAGTAGAACATGAAAAGCCAACAATCGGTGTTTTGTTATGTGCAGATAAAAATAATGCAGTTGTAAAATTTTCGTTGCCCGAAAATAATAAAACAATCGTAGCAAGTCAGTATGAGTTAATCTTACCAACCGAAGAACAATTGCTCACCGAAATAAAAAAAGAAATAGAAATATATAATACAAAATATACAGAATGAAAAACATAGTTGTTATCGGCGCAGGAACCATGGGAAATGGTATTGCACACACTTTTGCACAAACAGGTTTTAAAGTAGGTTTAGTTGACGTTTCGCAAGAAGCCTTAGACAGAGGTATTAAAACCATTACGACCAACCTTGACAGAATTATCGCAAAAGGTAACCTTACCGAAGAACAAAAAGCAGAAACTCTAGGAAACATCACTACTTTTACAGCTTTGCAAGATGCTGCAAAAACTGCTGATCTTATTGTAGAAGCAGCTACAGAAAACCAAGATTTAAAACTAAAAATCTTCGGTCAAATGGATGAGTTTTCTCCTGAAAATTGCATCTTGGCTACCAACACATCTTCAATTTCTATTACTAAAATTGCTGCAGCAACAAAAAGACCAGACAAAGTAATCGGAATGCATTTTATGAACCCAGTTCCAATAATGAAATTGGTAGAAATCATCAAAGGTTATTCTACTTCAAAAGAGACTTTTGACACGATCTACGAAATGAGTAAAACATTAGGAAAAGTTCCTGTAGAAGTAAACGATTATCCAGGTTTCGTAGCCAATAGAATCTTGATGCCAATGATCAACGAATCTATCGAAACATTATACAACGGCGTTGCAGGTGTTGAAGAAATCGATACAGTAATGAAATTAGGAATGGCACATCCAATGGGACCACTTCAGTTAGCAGATTTCATCGGACTTGATGTTTGTTTAGCAATCTTAAATGTAATGTACGACGGTTTCAAAAATCCTAAATACGCTCCAAACCCATTATTAGTAAACATGGTTATGGCAGGAAAACTAGGCGTAAAATCTGGTGAAGGTTTCTACGATTATTCAGAATCTAAAAAAGCAGAAAAAGTTTCGAAAATGTTTTCGAAGTAATTTTCAGACGATAAAATATGATAAAAGCTTCAGTTCTTCTGAAGCTTTTTTGTTTTTAAATTAAGTTTTAAACTAAATAATTGTCTATAAAATTATGATGTAAAAGACTTACAAACTTTTCAAAACTTCAGCCGCAATTTCGTAGGATTGTAACTTAGCATCGAAATCATAAATATGTCCCGACACAATTATTTCGTCCACTTTATTCAACTTTACAAAGTCTGATAATTGCTTTTCTAAAAGTTCTTTATCACCAACAAAAGTTTTGGCAGCCATTCTGTTGAGATGTACAGCCAACTCATTAGACATATCGCCCAATTGCGTTTCTTCAGGTGGCAAAAGTGGTTGACGTTGATCCGTCAAAATATTAACAAAAGCTTGAAAATGTGACGTTGACAAATAGTGCGCTTCTTCAACAGTGTCTGCCGCAATAATATTAATACACGCCATTTTATAAGGCTTATCTAAAACCTCACTTGGTTGAAAGTGTTCTTCATAAATTTCGAATGCAACTTCCATTTGTGATGGTGCAAAATGTGCTGCAAACGCATAAGGCAAACCTAACTTAGCAGCAAGAAAAGCGCTGTCCGTTGACGACCCCAACATATATAACGGAACATCTGCTCCTTCTCCAGGAATTGCTCTAACTTTTGAATTTTTATTTTCTAAACTTAAATATTGTCTTAACTCTTGAATATGAAATTCAAAATTATAATTGTTATCCAGTTGTCCTCGGCGCAAAATGCTTGCCGTCAGCATATCCGTTCCTGGCGCTCTTCCCAAACCCAAATCGATTCTGTTGGGATAAAGCGCTTCCAAAGTTCCGAATTGCTCTGCAACGGACAATGTCGAATGGTTGGGTAACATAATGCCACCAGAACCAATTCTTAATGTTTTGGTTTGTGATGCAACATGTCCTATTAATAAAGAAGTTGCTGCACTCGCAACATTAGGCATATTGTGATGTTCTGAAAACCAATATCTCGTAAAACCTAATTCCTCCGCTTTTTGTGCCACTCTCACCGATTTATCAAAAGTCTGGCTAAGATTATCACCTTTAATAATAGTTGCTAAATCTAATACCGAATATTTAATTGCCATATTTTCTCTTTTCTAAATCGAGACAAAAACCGAACCACTAAAAAAATAGGACAAAGTTGCCAGTTTAGTCTGATGAAAGAAGAATTATATTAAAAATTATACTACATTTAATAGACACTAAAAAATTCAAACTATGACAAACTTTTGCAAAGAACTGACGAAGAAGTTGCAAATGCCTAGAAACAATTCAAAATTTAAAATAAGCTTAATAGTAGCTGCATTAATTCTTTTGGTATTAAACTTAATATTTTCAAAAGATTATGACTGGCTATTTTGGTTACGAATTATCCCTTTAGCTTTGGTGATGATAAGTTGCTACTTAAGTTTAAATAAAACAAAAAATCCTATCGAATGATAGGATTTTTTGTTTTTACAAGTATGTCGGTTAGTAGTCGCGGCCGGGATAGTAAGGGCGCGACTGCAAGGAGCGGTCTGAAGAAATGCTTGGGAAAGTTCGGGCTTCTGAAGACGAAACCCCTGAATAGCCCGAAATGCCGCCCAAATAAAAAAGCTAAGTCTTACGACCTAGCTTCTGAAATTATAAGGTGTTGTCCTCCATTATCTCGCGGTGCTGATAGTCCTGCACCAGCTCGATAGCGTTGGTCAAAACGTCGCTGAGCGCGGTGATAAACATGCCATCCTCCGCCATGCTCATGGCGTGTTTTAGAGCTTCGATTTCTTTCGGAATAATCTCGTAGCTGACTTCTCTACCCGAGCTGTTGATGCCCTCGATGAGGAGATTATTGATATCCTCCTCCTCGCGGCCTCGCAAATGTTTTTCGCTGCGGATAATGATGTGATCGAACATGCGACCTGCAATCTTACCACACTCGCGGATGTCCTCGTCACGGCGGTCACCAACGCCAGAAATAATACCGATTTTTTTGTTGGATTCGACGTTTTTCAGAAAGTCTTCGATGGCCTCGTAACCCGCAGGATTGTGGGCAAAATCGATCATCACTTTAAAATTCTTAAACTTGAAAATATTAAGTCGTCCCGGCGTCAACTGTGCACTCGGAATGAAAGTGGTCAAGGCTTGTGCAATATTTTGGATTTCGAAACCGTAAACGTAAGCTGCCAAAGATGCTGCCAGAACATTTTCGATCATAAAACGGGCCTTGCCTTCCATGGTGATCGGGATGTTTTTCACTTTTTCGATACGGATTTTCCATTCTCCTTTTTTGATGGTTACATAACCGTCTTCGAAAACGCAAGTCGTCTTGCCTTCTTTCGCATATTTTTGAATGTAAGGATTGTTTTCATCCATGCTAAAAATCGCGACCCTGCAATCCAAATCATTTTTGATTTTCATGGAATATTCGTCATCAGCGTTTAGAATTGCCCAACCATCTTTTTTGACACTGTCTAACACGACACGTTTTACTCGCGTTAAATCTTTGAGCGTGTGGATGTCATTAAGCCCTAAATGATCTTCTTTAATATTGGTTAAAATCCCAACATCACATCTTGAGAAACCAAGTCCAGAACGGAGAATTCCGCCTCTAGCTGTTTCTAGAACCGCGAACTCAACCGTTGGATCTTTTAGGATAAATTCTGCTGACAAAGGTCCTGTTGTATCGCCTTTTGACAACATGGTATTCTGAATATAAATACCGTCAGACGTTGTAAAACCTACGCGATAGCCACTGTTTTTAACAATATGAGAAAGAATCCTTGTCGTCGTTGTTTTACCGTTGGTCCCCGTAACCGCCATTATCGGGATCCGACATTCTTTTCCCTGAGGATACAACATGTCAACAACTGGCGCTGCGACATTTCTTGGAAGACCTTCACTTGGTGCCAAATGCATTCTGAAGCCTGGCGCCGCATTAACTTCTAAAATTGCGCCGCCACTTTCCTTAAGTGGTTGCGTCAGATTCTCTGCCATAACATCAACACCGCAAACATCCAAACCAATGATTCTGGAAATACGTTCCATCATCGTTATGTTTTCGGGATGCACCATTTCGGTAACGTCAATGGAAGTGCCACCAGTTGAAAGATTGGCTGTGGATTTTAAATAAACTATTTCACCTTTTTGAGGAACTGTTTCTAAACTATATTCTAACTTTTCTAAAAGCTCGTTGGTTTCTTTATCAACTTTTATTTCTGTTAAAACATTTTCGTGGCCATAACCTCTGCGTGGATTCTGGTTTTCTAGATCTATTAAATACTGAATATTGTTTTCGCCATCGCCGATTACATGCGCAGGAACTCTCCTCGCTGCGGCAACCATTTTGTGATTAATCACCAAAACACGGAAGTCAAAACCTGTAACATATTTTTCAACGATAACACGTTTAGAGACATTTTGTGCATGGTCTAAACCGGTTTTTGCGGTTTCCCAATCGTTAACGTTGATCGTTTGTCCACGACCGTGATTGCCATCCAAAGGTTTGATAACAATCGGATAACCTATTTTTTTAATAACAGCTTCTAATTGCTCGACATCGCTAACCAAACCTCCCGTTGGAACAGGAATAGCAGCATCGTCTAACATCTTTTTGGTTAACTCTTTATTACAAGCAATATCCACAGCAATGCTACTTGTATTACCCGTGATTGTCGCTTGGAAACGTTGCTGGTTAACACCATAGCCCAACTGCACTAGAGAATTTCTTCCTAATCGAATCCATGGGATATCACGTGAAACGGCTTCTTCTACAATACTTCCTGTTGATGGGCCAAGTCGTTCTTGCTCGCGAATTTCTTTTAATTTTTGAACGCAATCAGCGATATTATAATCGGTGTTATCTATCAAAGACTGCGCAATCTTCACAGATTCTTCGGCAGCAAAGACGCCAACTTTCTCTTCCACATAGTCAAAAACAACATTATAAGTGCCCGGTGTTTTGGTCTCTCTTGTACGTCCAAAGCCAACCGACATCCCTGCTAAATGTTGAATTTCTAAAGCAATATGCTCAATGACGTGTCCCATCCAAGTTCCCATTTCGATACGTTTGAAGAATCCACCTGCTTCCCCTTCGGAACAGCGATGCGCGTACATTGACGGTAGCAAAGCTTCTATTCTTTCTCTAAAACCATCGATTTTATTAGTAGGAAAATCTTCTAATTCTTCTAAATTTAAGCGCATTTGGATAAGCTTTTTTCTTCTTATACTCCAAATATTTGGACCGCGTAAAACTTGTATTTTCTCAATGCGCATATTTTATCATTTTTTAATCGTTATAATCAAAGATAAAAGATTTTCCTAATAATTAACATTCAAAACAATTAATATTTTATTAGAAAATGTAAACCAATTAATTTTCAACAATATTAATTCGGAAGTTTTAAAATTTTTTATTAATTTTTCAGTTTTAAAGAACTAAATCGAAATTATCAATAGCAATATACATTAAAGAGATTGCATATTAATAATTCTTACTTTTGTAATATGAAACCGATAGGAAAATTAGTGATCATAGGAGGCGCCGTTAATGTTGGCAGCTTTTCCGAAGTATCATACGACCAAGATGTAGAGAAAAATCTTAACTTTTTTGAAAGAGGTATTTTAAAGAAAATTATTTCAGAATCTCGTCTGAAAGAAGATTCTGTTATAGAAATCATTACGACAGCCTCTCAAATCCCTGATATCGTAGGACCAGAATATATCAAAGCTTTCACGCATCTAGGCGCGAAGCATGTTAACGTTTTGGATATCTTCACACGCGGGCAGGCTAACAGCGACGAGATCGTTGCAAGAATAAATGCTGCGGATGTTGTAATGTTTACAGGTGGTGATCAATTGCGATTGACCTCTATATTGGGAGGAACGCTTTTTCATGATGCGTTATTAAACAAATATCAAAATGAAGACTTTATCTACGCTGGTACTTCTGCTGGTGCAGCTGCCGCTTCCGAAAACATGATATATCAAGGAAGCAGTACAGAAGCACTTCTAAAAGGTGAAATCAAAATGACGCAAGGTCTCGGCCTAATCGAAAATGTTACTGTAGATACCCACTTTGTACAACGTGGCAGAATAGGACGTCTCTTTCAAGCGGTGGTTAACAATCCTCGTACTTTGGGTGTTGGTCTTGGTGAAGATACTGGACTTTTTATCTCGGGTGATGTAATGACAGCCATTGGATCTGGTCTTGTCATCATCGTAGATGGTCGTTTTATAAAAGATACCAACCTTACCAATGTTGAAATGGGACAACCAATTTCTATTGAAAACCTTATTGTAAATGTCATGTCAATGAATGACACCTATAATCTTACAACGCGTGATATGACGATTATTAACTCTCAATACAGTCCGATTCCACAAGTTAATTAATAATGATGAAACTTATTATCCACGGTGGTTTTTTTTCAGAAAGTGACCAAACCCACGACACCAAACTCGCAAAACAAAATGCGCTAAAATCGATTATTGAAAAGTCTTTTGAGTTTTTAAAATCAAATACCGCTTATGACACTGTAGCCTACGCGGTATCATTGTTGGAAGACGATGATCTCTTTAATGCAGGAATTGGATCGCAAATCCAAAGTGATGGTGTTATCCGCATGAGTGCTGCCATTATGGATGGAGACTCCCAAAAACTAAGTGGTGTTATCAATATCGAAAATGTTAAAAATCCAATTTTTGTAGCGAAAGCTTTGCGACAAGAAGACGATCGCGTTTTGGGAGATTCCGGTGCTAAAAGCTATGCAACAAAACTTGGCTTTGAAGATTTTTCAACGGAGATTCCACAACGTAGAAGTGAATATGAAGCTAAACTAAAAATTGGTGGTAAAGGTACAGTAGGCGCAGTTGCCATTGATAGTTACGGAAAACTGGCTGTTGCAACTTCAACTGGTGGTAAAGGTTTTGAAATCCCTGGACGAATCTCCGACTCGGCGACTGTTGCTGGTAACTATACTAATGAATATTGTGCGGTTAGCTGTACTGGCGTTGGCGAAGATATCGTCAGTAATGCCACTTCAGCAAAAATCGTTACGCGCGTTACAGATGGCATGAGCATAGAAGATGCTTTTGCTAAAACCTTTACCGAATTAAAACAAATCGACGGCTTTGCTGGTGCAATTGGCATCGATAACAAGGGGAATATTTTCCATCAAGATTCTTATCCGACAATGGTTTTTGCTAGTTTTGATGGAGAAAACTTTGAGGTTTTTGATTAAAAGAAATTAATTTAATCTTCATTAAATATAAAGCTTTGCAATTGCAAGGCTTTTTTTATTTAATCTTACTCTCTACCCACACTTTGCGTGAGGGCGAAATGCATTGTTGGAGCTCGTTATGCGAGGCGGCGGAGCGCAGCGGAGCCGTCCGAGCATAACAGCAACTGCATGGAGACCGACCACAATAAAAAAGACTGCCCATGTTAAGCTGTCTTTATTATTGTGGGCACGCCCAAATTATTTTAAAAAAGTTAGTCTAGCCAACCCATTTCTTTCATCCATTCGTCGTTGTAGATTTTGGCTACATAACGGCTTCCGTGGTCGTGTAACAACACAACAATAACATCATCTTTCGTGAACTGATCCTTCATCTGTACCAAAGCCGACATCGCACTTCCCGCAGAATAACCGCAGAAAATCCCCTCTTCTTTCGCCAGTTTTCTAGCGTAGATCGCCCCGTCTTTATCCGTTACTTTTTCGAAGTGATCAATCACCGACATGTCGTAATTGTCGGGGATAATATCTTCGCCAATCCCTTCTGTTATGTAAGAATAAGCGTGATCGTAATGTAATTCGCCAGTCTCATGGAATTCTTTAAGAATCGAACCATAAGTGTCTACACCGATTACTTTGATGTTTGGATTTTTCTCTTTAAAGAACATGCCGCAACCCGTTACTGTACCTCCAGTCCCAGCGCCAGCTACAAAATGTGTCAACTTCCCCTCTACTTGATCCCAAATTTCTGGAGCAGTTTGCTCGTAATGCGCGGTTCTGTTTGACAAATTATCGTATTGGTTAACATACCAACCATTTTCTGTTTCAGTTGCTAATCTTTTTGAAACTGAATAATAAGAACGTGGATCGGTTGGTTTAACATCGGTTGGACAAACGATAACCTCAGCACCAACAGCGCGAAGAATATCGCATTTTTCTTTTGACTGTTTCGCGTTCGTCACAAAAATACATTTGTAACCTTTGATAATCGCCGCCAAAGCCAATCCCATACCTGTGTTACCAGAAGTCCCTTCGATAATGGTTCCGCCTGGTTTTAGACGTCCGTCTTTTTCGGCATCTTCAATCATCTTAAGCGCCATTCTGTCTTTAACAGAATTACCAGGATTAGTCGTTTCTACTTTTGCTAAAACCAAAGCGGGGAAATCTTCGCCCAATACTTTGTTAAGCTTTACCAATGGCGTGTTACCAATGGTTTCTAAAATGTTATTATAATATTTCATAAAATATTTTTTCTGAAAATTAATCGTATTTAATAGACTTCACAGGGGAAATCTTACTTATTAAATAACTTGGAATAATCATCACAATTGCGGATGTTATAAGAATTCCCAACGATATCGAAATGATATGCACCGGATTGAGATCCACAGGAACGGTACTAATAAAGTAGTTTTTGGGATCGAGTTTAATAATTCCAAAATACTTCTGAATTAACAATAGACCAACGCCAACAACGTTACCAATTATTAATCCAGGCACCATAATCATCAAAGTATAATTGATGAAAATCGCTCGAATTTGTCCATTGGTCGCACCAAATGTTTTTAAAAGTCCAATGGAATTTGTTCTTTCAATGATTAAAATTAAAAGTACCATGACGATGTTAATAACCACCACCAAAAGCATAATCGTGATAATCAAACTGATGTTTTGATTAAAAATATTAATCCAATCCAAAATCTGCGGATATCGATCGATAACGCGTTCTGCGTAGTTTTTGTAACCGATATACTTTTCGATTTCAGGATATTCGCGGGTCATATTCGCGTTGTCTTTTAAGAAAATATCCATGCCGCCAATGTCTTCTGGTTGCAGTCCTTGGATTTTTCTAACATGATTGATGTCGCCAATCATATAAAGGTCGTCAACTAACTTGATATCAGTTTTATAAATTCCTGAGACAACAAATTTTCTATAAATTGGTTTTTGCTCTTCCTTAGAAAATATCGCAACAATGCTATCTTTCGGTTTTAAATCTAAGTCGTTAGCCGTTTTTTCGGACAAGATAATTTCGTTGTTATAGCCGTCCTCATTATAGTTAGGAATACTTCCTGCGACCATAAAACTTTGGAATCTTTCTTTATCAAAATCTTTCCCAACGCCTTTTAGAATAACACCAGAGAAGTTTTTCTCAGTTCTTAAAATCCCACTAACTGTCGCATAAGATTGTACGCCTGCAACTTCATCCAGTGATTTTAATGCTTTAAGATTAAGACCTTTTTTGTCTAAAACTGAAGAATTATAAGAATTATTAGAGCGTGTCGATTTAACAGTAATATCGCCACTAAAATTGGAAATTCTGTTTTCTATTGCTTTTTTGGATCCAAGACCTGTTGCCACGGTAATCAGCGACACAATTATCCCTAACGCAACCGAGATGCGCCCGATGTAGACAATAACCTTTGATAGATTATTTTTGTTATCTTTGGAAAAGGCAATTTTTTTAGAAAAAAATACAGGAAAATTCAACTTAATGATTTTAGAGTTCAAAATTAAACATTTAGTTTTGATGTGCCTAATTTATTTTGGAATCAGCCAAAATTTAGGTGCTCAAAATATCGCAAACACAAGCTTCCGAACTGGCGCTGACCAACCCGAACTTTATTTAGAAAAACTTAAAAGCAAAAAAAACATCATCGTCGTTGCCAACCAAACTTCGCTTTTGGAAAACAAACAACATCTTGTTGACTTTTTAGTAGAGAAAAAAATAAACATCAAAAGTATTTTTGCGCCCGAACATGGCTTCCGTGGTAATGCTGACGCTGGCGAACATATCAAAAATGGTATCGATACCAAAACCAATCTACCAATTGTTTCGTTGTACGGTAAAAATAAAAAACCGAGCAACGATCAACTAAAAGGTGCTGACCTGATCCTTTTTGACATTCAGGATGTTGGGGTGAGATTTTACACCTACATCTCGACTTTGACTTATGTAATGGAAGCTGCGGCGGAAAATAATATTCCTGTAATGCTTCTTGACCGACCAAATCCGCACGATGGCTACATCGACGGTCCTATCTTAAAAGAAAAATGGTCGAGCTTTGTTGGGCTGCATCAAGTGCCCGTTATCTATGGATTGACGATTGGCGAATATGGTAAAATGGTAAACGGCGAAAAGTGGATGAAAAACGGTGTGACTTGCGATTACGAAATCATCCCAATGAAAAATTATCACAAACAAAAACGTTATCCAATTTCGGAGCGTCCATCGCCAAATCTTCCAAATGATCAATCTATAAATCTTTATCCAAGTCTTTGCTTTTTTGAAGGAACAGAAGTTTCGGTTGGTAGAGGAACGGATTTCCCTTTCCAAATATATGGCTCACCTTGGATTAAAAACATGGAGTATAGCTTCACGCCAAAACCTAATTATGGTGCTAAAGATCCATTCCTGAATGGTCAATTATGCTACGGAGAAAATCTAAGTAAAGATAAAAGCGATCTTAGAAAACTGGATATCGCTTGGTTATTGAAAGCATACAAAAATTTTGACCATTCGAAAAAGCAATTCTTTTTGAAAAATTTATTCTTTGATAAATTGGCAGGAAGCGACGAATTAAGAAAACAGTTAATCTCGGGAAAATCTGAAAAAGACATCCGAAACTCGTGGAAGTCTGATCTTGAAGCATTTAGTAAAATAAGAAACAAATATCTTATCTATCCTAACTAAAGCTTCCATTGATATAAAAACAAAAATCCTCAAATATTTTGAGGATTTTCTATTTGTTATAATTCATTGAAATAATTTTTGGCACGATGCTTGCCAACTACTTAAAAATCTTATTAAATCAAGAAAAACACACTTTTAATATAAACGACACGATTGACAATCGATAAAAATCCACCTTTTGGGGTGGATTTCTTATTTATTAATAATTTAATCAAAATTTTGTGGAGGATCATTATCCTTATTAAAGAACAACATCCATATTGTAAGTCCCGCAACGCCACCAAGTCCTGTTAAAACGGCACGTTCTACTTTATCTGGATTATCGTTACCAATGTAATTCATTAAAAATAAAACTACAAAAACTGCAACTGCGATTAAAAGATACTTAGGATTTAAAATTTTCTTCATTAGTTTAAAGTTTATAAGTTAACATCACACCGCCACGATAAGGCAGCCACTCGCCACTTCTGTCCCATTCATGCCCTGAGCGATCTTCAAGATTATCGTAACGGTCGCCACTTACTTTATCATAGCCTTTATAGAAGCTCTGCATCGTCCCGATTCCTAAATAAATATCAAGTCCCCAATGATCGTTCCATTGGAATTGATAACCGCCAACAGCACCAAGGATAAACGTAAATCCTTTTTGATAAAGATTAGAATTAATATAAGGCGTTACCTCACCATTTTTGTGAACATAAAAGTTGTCGTTCCAATAATTCCATTTTTGAATATTAAAAAATCCACCAGAAACATTGGCTCCGATATAAAACTTTTCAAATGCCTTACTAAAATAATATCGACCATCGAATCCCAGCAAATAAGCTTGTGCATGTTTGCCCATAAACGACTTCCAAGGTGACACAAAAACATCTGCTTGTATAGTATAATGTTCGCTAATCTGCTTTTCTACACCAACATTTATCATGCTTATTGGCAAGGTTAGTAGGTTCGCTTTTATTCTTAAATCTTTTGTATTGTTAGATTCTTGTTCTTGTCCAAAAGCAAAACTTCCTAAACTAAGTAATCCTGCAATAAGAATATTCCTCATCTATTTTATTTCTGATTGATAATTTTGTTAAGCTCCGTTAGATCAACACTTTGACCTTTCGAATGCGCTACGGCAGATTCGGCAAAGCTTTTAGCTTCATTCTTTTTTCCGATTTTGTTATAAAGTGTAGCAACCATCGCATTGGTTCGGAAAGAATCTTCTGTCATCAAAGCTTTTTCTGCCCACATCGAGGCTCTTTCTAATGACGATTTTGTTGTTATATGATCACTAAAGTTTTTAGCAGCCGTTAATAAATCTTCGGCTGAAAAGCCATCTCCAGTTTTAAAAACGTCTAAAGCAGCCTTTTCGTACTCTTTCCAGTTTTGTACGCTTTGATAAAAGCTTAATTTAATAATAGAAAGCGATTTTTGAACTTCTTCTGCAGAAATATATTTTGATGCCTCTTTGATGTATAATTGCTCATCAAAAGTCTTTTTATCAACGTTAGTGGCATCCTGAATAATCTTCTGAATATTAACTCGGAAAATGAACTGAGAATAATTGTCGTTACCGATGTATTTAGAAAGTACATCTTTATTATTAACAATATATTGATAATTAAGATCTTGGTTAGATTGGATGCTTCCAAACAACATATTAATTTCGTCAGCCGAAAATTCTAAATTCTTTTTTACTTTAAAATAAGCTTCTGCAGCCATTTTTGCTTTAATAGGATTGGTCTGCACCGCTGTTTTAAAATAGCTAATTAAAAAATCGGGATCACGATCGCCCTTATCAAAACGCTCCTGAAGATTTCCTTGTGTGTTACCAGGTTTGTTATACCTTTCGCCAACTTTTATAAACTCTGAACTTTCGATATAACCTAATTCTTGTCCAACAGCTTCGCCATCACCATTTAAAAACAAAAAAGTTGGGTAACTTCTTACGGAATATTTCTGTGCCAATGTTCTACCTTCCCCTTTTTCCATATCAAAACGGGCATTGATGAAGTTTTTGTTGTAATAATCTGCAACTTTTGCATCAGTAAAAACATTTTTTTCCATCATTTTACAAGGTCCACACCAAACTGCAAAAGCATCCATAAAGATTAATTTATTTTCTTTTTTGGCTTTAGCTAAAATAGTTTGGAAGTCTGTATCCTCAAATTTAATAGAGTTTTGTGCCCAACCAGCAACAGAAATCCCCAATCCAAATACAACTGCGGCTTTTTTCAACAACATAGATTGCTCAACGAAAAATGACATAAGCTTGTTTGTCTTTAATTTATAATATGCGAATATACTGCAAAATTGAAAAACCTAAGACAATGACTTTTAAGAAAACTAAAACGCAATCGTAAGAATTTCATAAATTTGCAAATTATAAAAGTTATTTATGCAAAAATTATCTCTTCTTTTCATGAAGGACGGCTTGCAATGGCAAATTCTGAAAGCGAAAAAAGTCATTGAAGAAAAACAATTTTTCGTAACGGAAGAAAGTCCTGCAAACCTTATTGAAGAAGCACTTAACGAGGTGCTTTCTAGAGATGATTTTCAAGATATTACGGTGTTGAGCACGCTTAATCATTTTACATTAATGCCAGAAGGTTTTGAGAAGCACAATCTTGGATTTGACCTTATTGCGTACAATGCCGATGTTGACAAAGCTAACGAAGAATTAATGTTATCGATTAATAAAAAATTCGATGTTCAATTTTATTATAGTTTTCCAAAAAACTTTTATAAAGCGATAAAAGCCAAAGACTTACCAACTTATTTTAACTTTACTGGAGAAAAATTTCTTAACACGATTAATAATAAACATAAAAAGGAAATCCACATTAACCTTTACAAAAATCAGGTTGAGTTTTTCGCTTTAGAGAATAAAAAAGTAGTGCTTTATAATAATCTTGATGCTTCTTCGGAAGTTGACTTTTTGTATTTTATTATGTTTACATTAAGTAAAATCGGCTTCGGAATTAACGACACGTATTTTTATATCTACGGCGAAACTTCAGAAAACGACACCTTTATCTCTGAGTTGCAAAAGTTTGCAAAACACATGAAAATTCTTTTCGACAATTTGTATAAAAAATCCTTTATACTCAACGCTTAGAAGAGAAAATTCAATCTTAAAAATTAAAAAAATGTACAGAATTATATCCGGAAAATGGAAAGCAAAAAGAATTGCTGCTCCCAAAAATTTTGATGTTAGACCAACAACTGACTTCGCAAAAGAAGCTTTGTTTAGTATGTTAGAACATCGTTTTGATATGCAATTTATTTCCGTTTTGGATTTGTTTGGCGGGATTGGATCCATTTGTTTAGAATTTGCTTCTAGAGATTGTCCAGACATCACAACCGTGGAAATGAACCCTAAACATGCAGGCTTCATCAACACAACTGCGCAAGAATTAGGATTTGGATTGCAAGTTAACGTGCAACGTTCTGATGTTTTTGAATGGTTAAAAAAGAAGCGTAATCAAACCAAAACTTATGATTTAATTTTTGCAGATCCACCATTTGACTTGGACGAAAAAAAATACAACGACTTAATAGCTTTGGTGATGGAAGGTGACTTTCTAAAAGAAAACGGAACTTTTGTTTTGGAACATCAAAGTCGACAAAAATTCGAACATCCCAATTACATCGAAACTAGAAAATATGGGAATGTGAGTTTCTCATTTTTTGACAAGAAAAAAGCTGAAGGTCTATAAGACTTTCAGCTCTAATGCTATTCGGTTTCCGAAAAACTTCTTCGAAATTCTCTCGAAATTCTTCGTAATATCTGACAAAAAAAATCTGTATTTGGGATCAGGATTTTCTCCATTCAACAATTGATATTTATCCAGCACACTTTTCACTTGGTTGGCCACAATATTTGGCGAATCGATCACACGAACACGATTGCCGTAATATTGTTTAATCTCGCCTAAAAGCAGCGGATAATGCGTACATCCAAGAATTAAGGTTTCAATATTTTTGAGCTTGCTATTGGATAGATAGTTGTAAATAATCGCGTGCGTAATTGGGTGATTTGCAAAACCCTCTTCAATCGCAGGAACCAAAAGCGGTGTCGCAAGCTCGTCCACTTTGATAAATTTATTATGCTTACGAATGCTCTTTTTGTAAAGTCCCGAATTAACCGTTGCTTTCGTCGCAATTACGCCAACATTATTATGAATTTCGAAGGCTACTTTTTCTGCAACCGGATTGATAACGTCGAAAACAGGAACTTGCCCAGCAACTAAGTCAAGAATTTCTTTTAGCGCATTCGCTGTTGCTGTGTTACAAGCAATGACAATCGCTTTACAGTTCATGCTTAGAAGGAAATTCACGATTTGCAAAGAATAGCCTACAATCGCTTCTTTGGACTTTTCGCCATACGGCAAATGTTTGGTATCGCCAAAGTAGATTAAATCTTCCTGAGGCATCAATCTTTTTATCTCTTTTGCAACAGTCAAACCACCAACACCAGAATCGAAAATCCCGATAGGTTGCTTTGCTGATAGATGTGTATAATTAGGTTTCAAAAAAAAATCTTTGGTGCAAAATTACTTATTAATTATGTTTTCAGCTTTAATATCGGGAATTTATTTTAAACCAAAAACAAATCTGCCGCAATACCATCTGCCATAAACCAATGTTGCTCTGGGATCATCAAACGATTATTTCCGATTTTTAAAATACCATCTTTTATTTTTTGCTGAATCGAAGTTTCAAAAGCAGAAATCATTTCACTTGAAAAACTATTTTTAAACCTCATCAAATTAACACCTTTTTGTGTACGAAGTCCAATCATCAGCATTTCGTTATAGCGATCATTTTCATTAAGTTCTTCGCGCTCGATTGGTAACTGATTTTCCGAAAGTGACTTGATGTATTTCGTATTATTGGCGACATTCCAACTTCTAAGATTTTTGCCATCATAAGAATGCGCCGATGGACCAATGCCCAGATATTCTTTATATTCCCAATATGAAGAATTGTGTTTAGAATGGAAATTTGGTTTTCCAAAGTTTGAAATTTCATAATGATCAAAGCCATTTTCTTTTAAAAATTCGGACATATAGAAAAAGGCATCATTCTGAAACGCTTCGTCGGGCAATTTTACTTTTTGTTGAGTAATCCAATTATCCAAAATCGTTTTTGGCTCGATGGTTAAAGCATAAGACGAAACATGTGGCACTTGCAATTCGATGATTTTAGCAAGGTTTTGTTTCCATTGTTCCATTGTCGATGTCGGAGAACCATAAATTAGATCAACACTGATGTTTTCTAAACCAAAATCTTGCGCACGTTTGATGCTAGACTCCGCTTCCGAAGCGGTGTGCGCACGATTCATTAATTTAAGATCGTCTTCAAAAAAAGATTGTGTACCGATACTTAAACGATTAACGCCAATATTTATTATCTCTTTTAAAAATGAAGCATTAAGATCATCTGGATTTGCTTCCAGTGTTAATTCCATGTTTGGATTAAATTCAAAATAGCGATTGGCTTCATCAATAATTTTTCCAATTTCTTTAGCTTCTAGAATAGATGGCGTCCCACCACCAAAATACAGAGAGTCGATTTTTTTGTTTTCGAGTTCTTTATGTCTTAACGAAAACTCTTTAATAATCGACGACAGCATATCTTCTTTAAGTTTTAAAGAAGTTGAAAAATGAAAATTGCAATAGCTGCATTTTTGCTTACAAAACGGAATATGTATGTAGATCATCAAGAAAAAAAGCCAACTAATGTGGCTTTATGATATTTAATTTAAAATAAAATTCTATCTATATCGGAAACCTTGTCCATTAATAAAGTTCTCGAATCTAAAGCCAAGACTCAACATAAAACTATTACCAACCGTCTGTTGCAACTCTGACATTCCGAAGTTATAAATTGCTCCAAAAGTGAAGTTACCCACGCGACCTTTAATAACTGGAGAAAGTCCTAAATTTTGGCTACCCACACTACTTTTTGCACTTCTAAAACTAACACCTCCAGAAAAACTGGCATTGTCTGAAAAAATAGTTGCTAGAAGGTTAAGATCCATCATACTTGATGAATTGGTATTGAGATTCCAAAGGACCGATGGTGTTATAAAAAAACTATCTGCAAAATGCCAATCATAACCAGCATTCATAATAATTTTGGTAGGAGAAGGTTCAATACCATTAACGATTGGGATGTCATTATTCAATGCAATATCCATCACCGAAACACCACCAGCAAAACCTTTATATTTAACCGCCACACCTAAATTAGCGTAGGCTAGAAAAATATTTTTATCATAAAGTACAGGATCATTTGGATTTTCTGGTGTTAACAGAGCTGTATCCAAATTCATGTTATAAAAACTTGCTCCTGCCCCAAATGAGAATTGATTTTCACGATTTTCTTCATCACCAAGCGGAATGAAATATGCAGATCCTATAGTTATACCATTTGCAGAAATGGGACCATTTTGATCTCTAAAAAAAGACGCGCCAACACCTACTCTATCGAAAACATTGGCATGCATCCCAACAGATTGTACGTTAGGCGATTCTCCAAAATTGGAAAACTGTTTTTGATAGTTTAGATTTAGAACAACATCATCAGATTCCCCATACAATGCTGGATTGAATAAGAAATCCCCATCCAATAAATATTGTTGATATAATGGTAAAGTCTCTTGAGCTTTAACTGTGTTTACATTAAATAATGCCAAAATAAAAGCAGCGCTAAAGATTTTATAAAATTTCCTCACAAGGCAAATATAAAAAAATATTGTATTAGATACTTTTAATTACTTTCCAAATACTTTCGCCATCTCTCAACAGCCTCTTGCATATCACTAGGCATCGGACTTTCGAAGTACATTTCTTTTTTCGTCGTCGGATGGATAAATCCTAATGTATGTGCATGTAGCGCATGTCTTGGCAATACTTCAAAAACATTTTGAACAAATTGTTTATATTTTGGAAGATTAACACCTCTCAAAATTGTATGTCCCTCGTAACGTTCATCATTAAATAAGGTATGACCAATATGTTTAAAATGTGCTCTAATCTGATGTGTACGCCCAGTCTCCAACTTACATTCAACCCAAGTCATGTGACGAAAACGTTCCAAAACTTTATAATGCGTTACAGCATGTTTACCGTGACTGCCATCTTCATAGACCGCCATTTGCATTCTATTCTTCTGGTGGCGTCCAATATGTCCGCGTATTGTTCCTTCATCATCAGCAACATTTCCCCAAACAAAAGCCCAGTACAAACGTCTTGTTTTTCTATCAAAAAACTGCTTCGCCAAATAGCTTAACGCATACTCTGTTTTTGCAATCACCAAAAGTCCAGATGTATCTTTATCAATACGATGTACCAATCCTACTCGATCTAAATCTGAATTGTAATTCGGGTCTTTTGCAAAATGAAATGCTAGTGCGTTAACCAAAGTACCATCCCAATTTCCGAAACCTGGATGTACAACCATCCCAGCATCTTTATCGACAACCACTAAATCGTCATCTTCATAAACGATTTTAATTGGAATATCTTGTGGAATGATGACATTTTCTCTTGGTGGATGCGCAAGAAGTACACTAATCTCGTCACCTGGCTTTACACGATAATTCTGCTTAACAGGATTACCATTAACGACAACATTACCAGCGCGACAAGTTTGTGATATTTTGTTACGGGATGAGTTTTGTCGATAGATTAATAAGAACTTATCGATACGCAGTGGTTCTTGTTTTTTATCAACTGTAATATTAAGATGTTCATAAAGTCCACTATTCTCATCAGACAATCCCACTTCATCATTAGATTCTAAAGCATCATCAAATTCGTCTTCGTAATTATCTTCTTGCATACTTTTATTTATCAAAATTGGCTTCAACAACTAAGCTGAAGCCACTTTTATATGTTTTATTTTTATTAAAATTATTCTACAATAACCTTTTTCTTTTCTTTTGGTTTTTCGGTTGTTGCAGGTTTTTTATCAGAAGAAGTTATTGTTGGTTTTGTCGTTGTAGTCTGTGGCTTCTTCTCTGCCTCCGGTTTTGGCGTAGGCTTTGGTTTTGGAACAACTGGCACAGGCGCTGCTGGTGCGTCAAAATCTACTTCTTCATATCTAATTGGTGGTGGTGCCACAGTATCAACTTTTAGACGATACATTAAATCCAATTCTTTTACTTTATTAAACATCTCGGCAGGTGTTTTCTTACTCGCCCAAAGATCAATCTGCATCCCTTGATCACGAAGCGCTCCCGCTGGTGGATCTTGATAATAAATAATTGCTGATTCGTCGGTTTTGCCGTCTTCATATTCTACAATACCAACTTCGAATAAATTCTGAGCGATAATCTTTTTAGCCTCTTGTACTGTACGCCCAACCAAATTAGGAATCGTCACGTTACGCATTGGACCAGAACCAATTACCAAATCCACAGAAGAGAATTTCGGAAGCAATTCACCTGGTTTGATTGGGCGACTTTGATATAAAATTCTAAGAACCGCATCTCTTTGAATACTTGGTTCGTAAAGGGTATCACCTACCTTGAGACCAACCAAATTAAGCTGGTTAAATGCCAAACCTTTGTAACGATCGATAATATCTGGCACTGCTACTTTTGCCCAAGTCCTTGGGTTAACTTTTAAAAGTACAGTTCTTCCGCCTTTAACATGAGATCCTGGTGATGGAGAAATCATCAAGACTTGGAAAGGTTTGTATACTGGATTATATTGTGCACTGTCAACCTCATACTCTAGACCTGAATCGTCCAGAACTTTGATGGCTTGGTGCACTGTCATATTAACAACATTAGGAACAGGAATTTCTTCACCATGATTGGTATGAAACTCTAACCAACGGAAAGTCAGCCAAACAAGACCTGCAAATACCGCTAAAGCGACAAGGAGGTTAACCAAAACTTTCCAATGGAAAAAAGATTTGAACATATTCTATTGTTTTGTTACAAAAATATCTAGCAAATATAAATAATAATTTTTGTAGTTTTTTCCTGTTGCTTCATTTTTTATGCCATTTTGCGATAGGGATAGCAGCGGATATCCTTCTGAAGAAATGGCTAAAGCGATGGACAGAAGATAGCAGCGAATAGCCTGACCGCAACTGTGCGAAGGAAAAAGCTAGGAAAAGTTGGGGAATCGCCCAAAAATAAAAAGCAAACGGGACGGTCTTTGGTGATAAAATTTTTACATTTGTTGCAATATAAATCTGTTATGGAAAAGAAAAATATAGCTGTTGTTATGGGTGGCTATTCTGATGAATATATTGTGTCGCTAAAAAGTGGACAATTGATCTACGACTCTCTAGACCGAGATAAATACAATGTTTATAAGGTTGTTATCCTAAAAGATGAATGGTACTTTTTGGACGAAAACCAACAAAAATATGGCATTAACAAAGCGGACTTTTCGGTGACGTTGGCTGATGGTAGCGCCTTGAAATTTGATGCTTGCTTTAATATTATCCACGGAACGCCAGGCGAAAATGGCATTCTGCAAGCTTATTGGGATGCGGTTGGGCAACGCTACACAGGTTGCAACTTCTACCAAAGTGCCTTGACTTTTAATAAAAAAGATACGTTGGCAGTTTTGTCAAAATATAATATTCCGTCTGCGAAAAGTATATATTTAAGAAAAGGCGAAGTTGTCGATCAAGAAAAAATAGTGGCAGAACTGGGACTTCCTGTTTTTGTGAAGCCAAACCAATCTGGAAGCAGCCTCGGAATTTCCAAGGTTAAAGATATCTCTGAACTAAACAAAGCGATTGAAATCGCTTACAAAGAAGATGACGAAATCCTTATCGAAAGCTTCTTGGACGGCACCGAGGTGTCGGTTGGTGTTTTAGATTATCAAGGAAAAACTATTGTTCTGGGTATTACGGAAATTGTCCCTGACAACGAATTTTTTGATTATCAAGCTAAATACGAAGGCGCTTCGAAAGAGATAACGCCAGCAAGACTCGACGAGGAAACACGCAAAAAAGTTGAAGAGGTTTCGATTCGTGCGTATGATTCTCTTGGGATGAGTGGCTTCTCTAGAAGCGAATATATCATCATGAACGGCGAACCCTATATGTTGGAAATGAATACCAATCCTGGTTTTTCGCCAGCAAGCATCCTTCCGCAACAAGCCAAAATCTACGGCATCAGCATACAAGACCTTTGTGGTAACGAAGTTGAAAAAGCGCTTAACAAACCTTTACATTAACCAAACTGAAACTAATGAGAATAGCAGTTTTCCCTGGTTCTTTTGATCCGATCACACTTGGACATTACGACATCGTAGAAAGAGCTTCCCCTTTGTTTGACAAAATAATTATCGCCATCGGCAAAAACTCACAGAAGAAATATATGTTCTCTCTCGAGCAACGCAAAGAGTTTATACGTAATACTTTCAAAGATTTTCCGAATGTTGAAGTTGATGACTTCGAAGGTTTGACCGTCGATTATTGTAAAAGTAAAGGTGTTAATTTTATCTTGCGCGGCCTTAGAAATCCTGCCGATTTTGAGTTCGAAAAAGCGATTGCACAAACCAATCGTGCATTGACTCGAGAGAATGTTATTGAAACTATTTTCCTACTGACTTCTTCCGGAAAATCCTTTATCAGCAGTAGCATCGTGAGAGAAATTATCTCTTTTGGTGGTAACTACCAGATTATGGTTCCTGATTCTGTGAGAGTTTAGATCTTTATATTAAAAACAAAAAATCCGAGTACTATCTAGCATTCGGAGTTTTTTTATTAAACTTTAATAAAAGGGAACACCGCTCTGACACTATCCCGTTAAGTGTGTAAGTTAAAAAGTTAGGGCTTGGATTTTATAATCTGAGCCTTTCTTCAAAAATAAGCATAAATTGGTTTAAAACCAATCCCCAGTTTTGAATGGGCATTGACCATTTTTTGGTGGCTTCCTTTAAAGCCAGATAAACGG